>NZ_JBFUKC010000003.1:0-318604 GCF_056401045.1 Rhizorhabdus sp. P4_G6
GCTGTCATACCAATTCTCGACACGGAAGCGCGCGCGCAGGGCATCGATGATCGAGCCCCTGGCCGCTTCCGCCGCACCTGGGCGGAAGGTGCCAGACCGCGAAAAATCGCGGGCCAGAATTTGAAGTCCGGGGCGCCAGCTGTGGCAGGCAGGAATCGGTTCGGCTTGGGCCGCGATCGCTACCATCGAGTCGGGGTCGAAGTCCGCCATGGCGGATGTGGCTATCCGCTGACACCGAAACGAGAAACGCACGATTGGACTAGTCTAAATTGCAGGGTAAGGAAGCGCCAATAATGTCCGATTCCAGCGCCGACGTCCGTTTTGGGGACCACTTCATGCTCGCGGCAGCTCTTCTCGGCGGATAGAGGGATCTCCCGAGGGGAGACTATTCGCTTGCCCAACAATTACCCATTTTATTTTTCCGGTCGCACTGCGCCCGTAACCGGCGGGATGGGAGGCATCGGCCTTCGCATCGCGCAATCCAGCGAGGACTGCCGCAGTTCTCCATCGCTAAGATCGGCAACCTCGCTCAACGCATAACGTCATTTCTCCATTTCTTATATGGAATCGATCGAGCCGGCAAAGCTCTGCCATATAGCTGCGTTGAACATCATCCGAACGGAGTGGAAATCGCTGACTTCGGGGTCGGAATCCTCATGGGACGAAAAATGACTGCGGTGTGATCCGTCCTGATGCGCAGCCGGAGCCTGGCGAGGAAGAGTGGCAGTGCCAGAAGTGGTTGGTCGAATATCCCTTAATGCGAGACGGTGAGGAACTCGCTTTCGTCGATCCGAGCCAGGCCGATGCTGTCCCCATTTGGGGACTGAAGAGGCTGAACTAGGCTGTAAAGTGCAGGCACAAGCAAATCAGACAAGGAGGGCAGGTGCATACTCTTACCCATCTCGAGCGCCTTGAAAGCGACAGCATCCAAATCTTCCGCGAGGTCGTGACCAGCGCCGAGAAGCCCGTACTGCTTTACAGCGTCGGCAAGGACAGCGCGGTGATGCTGCATTTGGCGCGCAAGGCCTTCTATCCGTCGCCGCCGCCCTTTCCGATGCTGCATGTCGACACGACCTGGAAGTTCAAGGCGATGTACGAGCTGCGTGATCAGATGGCGCGCGAGAGCGGCATGGAGTTGCTCGTCTACCAGAACCCCGAGGCAAAGGCGCGGGGGATCAATCCGTTTGACCACGGCTCACTGCACACCGACATGTGGAAGACCGAGGGGTTGAAGCAGGCGCTGGATCTCTATGGTTTCGATGCGGCGTTCGGCGGCGCGCGGCGCGACGAGGAGAAGAGCCGGGCGAAGGAGCGGATTTTTTCGTTTCGATCGGCCAATCACCGCTGGGATCCGAAAAATCAGCGCCCCGAGCTTTGGAATCTCTACAATGCCCGCAAGGCCAAGGGCGAGAGCATGCGAGTGTTCCCGATCTCGAACTGGACCGAGCTCGACATCTGGCAATATATCCATCTTGAGAACATCCCGATCGTTCCGCTCTATTTCTCCGCGTCGCGTCCGACGGTAGAGCGCGACGGAATGATCCTGATGGTCGACGACGAACGCTTCCCGCTCAGGCCGGGCGAGACGCCCGTCGAGCGTTCGATCCGCTTCCGCACGCTCGGCTGCTACCCGCTCACTGGCGCGGTCGAGAGCGAGGCGGCCACACTGCCGGAGGTGATCCAGGAGATGTTGCTGACCACCACGTCCGAGCGGCAAGGCCGGGCGATCGACCACGATCAGGCCGCAAGCATGGAAAAGAAAAAGCAGGAGGGGTATTTCTGATGGCCACCTTCACCCCGGCCCCGGACAGCTCGTATAAGGCGCAGGACCTGATCGCCGACGATATCGACGCCTATCTGGTCCAGCATCAACACAAGTCGCTCCTGCGCTTCATTACCTGCGGATCGGTCGACGATGGCAAGTCGACCCTGATCGGGCGGCTGCTCTACGATTCGAAGATGATCTTCGAGGATCAGCTGGCCGCGCTCGAGGCCGACAGCAAGCGTATGGGAACGCAGGGGCAGGAGATAGACTTCGCCCTCCTCGTTGACGGACTCGCCGCAGAGCGTGAACAGGGCATCACCATCGACGTCGCCTATCGCTTCTTTTCGACAGACAAGCGAAAGTTCATCGTCGCCGATTGCCCAGGGCACGAGCAATATACGCGCAACATGGTCACCGGTGCCTCGACGGCGGACCTTGCCGTTATCCTGATCGACGCGCGCAAGGGCGTGCTCATCCAGACGCGGCGGCACAGCTATCTCGCCAAGCTGCTGGGCATCCGCAACATCGTGCTGGCGGTCAACAAGATGGATCTGATCGACTACGATCGCGCGAAATATGATGCCATCGTCGCCGACTATAGTGTGTTCGCTGCGAGCATCGGTATCACCGATTTCGTGCCCATGCCGATTTCCGGCTTCAAGGGCGACAATATCACAGCCAATTCGCCGAACACGCCCTGGTATGAGGGCTTGCCGCTGATGACGCATCTGGAGACCGTCGCCCTCGACAATGAGGCCGACCAGGCAAAGCCGCTGCGGATGCCGGTGCAGTGGGTCAACCGCCCCAATCTCGACTTCCGTGGATTCTCCGGCCTGATCGCAAGCGGAACGGTCAGGCCCGGCGACGCGGTGCGGGTGCTGCCGTCGGGCAAGACCTCCAGCATCACGCGTATCGTGACGCTCGGTGGCGATCTCGACGAAGCCGTCGCGGGCCAGTCGGTCACGCTGACCTTCGCCGACGAAGTCGATTGCTCGCGCGGCGATGTGATTTCGGTGAGCGACGCGCCACCCGAGGTGTCGGATCAGTTCGAGGCGACCATCGTGTGGATGGACGACCAGGAGATGCTGCCCGGCCGCTCTTATTGGCTCAAGCTCGCGACCCAGACCGTCACCGCGACGATCAATGCGCCGAAGTACCAGGTCAACGTCAACACGATGGAGCATCTGGCGGCTAAGACGCTTGATCTTAACGCCATCGGCGTCGTCAATCTGTCGACAGACAAGCCCATCGTGTTCGAGCCCTATGAAGCCAATCGGTCGCTTGGCGGGTTCATTCTGATCGACAAAATGACCAACGCCACCGTTGGCGCAGGCATGATCCATTTTTCGCTTCGCCGTGCACAGAACGTGCATTGGCAGGCGACCGACGTCAGCAGGGAAATCCATGCGCGCCTCAAGAACCAGAAGCCGGCAGTGCTCTGGTTCACGGGTCTGTCGGGTGCCGGCAAATCGACGATCGCCAACCTGGTCGAGAAGAAGCTGGTGCGGATGAACCGCCACACCTTCCTGCTTGATGGCGATAATGTTCGTCATGGCCTGAACAAGGATCTCGGCTTCACCGATGCCGACCGGGTCGAGAACATCCGCCGCGTCGGCGAAGTCGCCAAGTTGATGACCGATGCGGGTCTGATCGTGATCACCGCGTTCATCTCGCCTTTCCGCGCCGAACGACGGCTCGTGCGGGAGATGATCGCCGATGGCGAGTTCATCGAGGTGCACATCGATACCAGTCTCGCCGACGCTGAGGCGCGCGACGTGAAGGGCCTCTACAAGAAGGCCCGTAGCGGACAGCTCAAGAACTTCACCGGTATCGATTCTCCCTATGAACCGCCCGAGAGACCGGAGATTCACATCGATACGGCGACAATGAGCGCCGAAGAGGCCGCTGACTTCATTATCGAAAGGCTTATCCCATGAGCATGGCGGATACCGAGCTCGCCCGTCATATCGCCGATACGGCCGGCAAGATATTGCTGACGCTCCAGCAATCTGGCCTGTTCGAGGGCAAGGCGCTGGGCAAGGCGGGGGACCGGACCGCCAATGCATTCATCATCGAGGCGCTGAAGACCAACCGTCCCGACGATGCGATCCTCTCCGAAGAGGAGAAGGACAACCCCGACCGGCTATCCGCAAGCCGCGTCTGGATTGTCGATCCGCTCGACGGCACCCGCGAATATGGCGAGCAGCGCGATGACTGGGCGGTCCATATCGCGCTTGCGATCGATGGCGAGCCGGTGATCGGCGCCGTCGCGCTGCCGGGCGTGCCGCTGACTCTGTGCTCGGGCCAGCCCCAGCCAATTCCGGACAATCCGGGCAGGCTGCGGATGCTCGTCAGCCGCACCCGTCCTGCCAGCGAAGCGGTAGCCGTCGCCGAAGCACTGGGTGCGGACCTGGTGCCGATGGGCTCGGCAGGCGCGAAGGCGATGGCGGTAGTGCGCGGCGACGCCGACATCTACTTCCACACCGGCGGCCAATATGAGTGGGACAATTGCGCTCCCGCCGCCGTCGCCCTTGCCGCAGGGCTGCATGTCAGCCGCGCCGACGGACGGGCACTCGCCTATAATAGGTCTGATCCATATCTGCCTGACCTGCTAATCTGCCGAAAACAACATGCCGAGAAGGTGTTGGCGTTGATTTCGACGGCCGGCGCTTCTGAGCAGCAGGCGCCAACCTGATGTCCGCAGTCCCAAATGCGTTCTTTTCAGGATCGACCCGCTGATTATCGTCCCGTCAGCTGTTCGCCGATGAACGTCGACATCTCCGCTATCGCCTGTCCCGCAACGCTGTCGAAGAAGACGTCCATCGTCGCGAAGCCGTGGATCATGCCGGCATAGCGGCTYGTGCGGACGTCGACGCCCGCCGCGGCCATGCGGCGCCCGTAATGCTCCGCCTGCTCGGTCAATATGTCGTGTTCGGCCGTGATGATCAGCGCCGGCGGCAGCCCTGCGAGGCGGGACGCGAGCAGGGGCGCGAAGTCGGGGTGGTTGCGCGCGGTGCGAGCCGGATCATATTGATCGTAGAACCAGGCGATCTCCGCACGGTTCAGGAACGGTGGCACGAAACGGCGCAGCGAAGCTGCGTCGCTGTCGTCGGTGCAGGGATAGACCAGCACCTGCGCGGCGAGCGGGCAATTTCCTGCCTCGACCAGCTTGCGCGTGACCACCGCCGCCAGATTGCCGCCGGCGCTGTCGCCCGCCAGGATCAGCGGCACCTCTCGACCGGCCATTGCGGCGCGGCGATTGGCAAGCCAATGGGTTGCGGCCAGGACATCGTTGACCGGCGTCGGAAACGGATGCTCCGGAGCAAGCCGATAGTCGAGCGACACGACCGCGCAGCCGCTTTGGTTGGCAAGGCGGCGGGAAAAGCCGTCGTACCCGTCCGAACTGCCCAGCACGAAGCCCCCGCCATGCACCCACACGACGAGGCCGGGCGCCTTTGTGGACGGGCGGTAGAGCTTGGCGCCGATCTGACTGTCGCCGACCGACACCACCAGTTCCTCGACATGTTCGACCGGCTCAACCTCCAGCGTCAGCGCCAACGCCTGGGCGGCCGCGTCGAGGGCCGCGCGGGTCTGTGCGGCCGGGCGGGTGGTGAGGCCTTGCCACGCCGGGTTCTGAGCGAAAAGGTCCGCAACACGCTCGGCGAGGGGATGAAGCGGGCCGCTCGGCATATGGGGGCCAGGCACATCGTGGTTCATCTCGGTTTCACCCCCGCGTTCGAAACCTCTCCCGTGGCTGCAAACGAGCGGCTCGCCGGCCGCCTTGGAGCCGCCCCGGCCCGATCTCCTTATCTCGTCAGGCGCGATCCTTGGCAACTCTCTCCCGAGTTCCGTCAAGGCGCCACCCGGCCAAGGCGATCGTCCTTCCGTCCGCCCGATAGGGCATGGTTCGCGGCATTGAACGTCGCCGTGCACACAGATGGGATGTGCACTGAAACACGCTCCGTCCTATGTGCCTGAAAACATTTGGCAGTCCCTGTCGTCGCGGCTAGGCAGACGGCGATGATGGCGGTGCGACAGACTTCCGAACGTCAGGCGGAGCGCCGCTTTGCGCGCACCGTCCTGCTGCTCGTCATGCTGGGCTTCGCTGCGGTCATGCTCGCGGGGATGATGGCCACGCTCGCCATGCTCCGCGGGGAGGACCGGGCTGTCTCCATCAATCATGCCCATCGGGTCGAGCGCGAAGTGGACGGCATCCGCTTGTCGCTCGAGCAGATGCGCAGCGCCCGGCGCGGCTTCCTGCTGGAACTGCCCGTCGATCCGAACGCGAGCTATGACAAAGCATCGGCGCGGCTGTTTGGCGCCATCGAACGGGTGGGCCGGCTGACCGTGGATAACCCGGTCCAGCAGGATAATATCGGCCGGCTTTCGGCGATGGCGGGTACGCTCGACCAGCTGTTCCGGCGGTCGATGAGCCCGAGCTCGCTGCGCGCGGCAGCGTCCGAGCAGGAACGCCAGCGGCTCGCCAGCAAGGTGGAGGCGCTGGCGAACCGGATGCTGGCCGAGGAGCAGCGTCTGCTGGCGAAGCGCAACGCGGAACGCGCCCGGGCGGTCGGGAGCTTTTACGCGGTGCTCGCCGTAACGGCCCTGCTGCTTGCGCTGGTCGGCGCCGGCTCGATCTGGGTGATCCGCCGCTATACCGGCGAGCTGCTCGTCTCGCGCGATGCCCTGCAGTCGCTCAACGAAAACCTCGAAGGCGCCGTGGCCGAGCGTACCACCGATCTGCAGCGTGCCAATGAAGAGATCCAGCGCTTTGCCTATATCGTCAGTCATGATCTGCGCGCACCGCTGGTCAACGTGATGGGGTTCACCGCCGAACTCGAGGCGGCGATCGAGCCGCTCGACGCGCTGATCGCAAGGGTCGATGCCGAGGCGCCCGCGCTGGTCGACGACGAGGCCCGCCGCACCGTTCGCGAGGACCTGCCCGAGGCGATCGGTTTCATCCGGGCATCGACCGAGAAGATGGACCGGCTGATCAACGCGATCCTGCGGCTGTCGCGCCAGGGCCGCCGTACCATCGCGCCCGAACCGATCGATCTGGACCAGCTTGTGACGGGCGTTGTCGATACGCTGCGCCATCGCATCGACGAGTTGGGCGTGACCGTCGCCATCGCTGGCGACATGCCGCAACTCGTCAGCGATAGGCTCGCCGTCGAACAGATCCTGTCGAACATGGTCGAGAATGCCGTCAAATATCTCAAGCCAGGTCGCCCCGGCGATATCGCCATCGCCGCCCGCGCTCATCATGGCCGCGTGCTGATCGCCGTCTCCGACAATGGGCGGGGCATCGATCGGCGCGACCATGAGCGCATCTTCGATCTGTTTCGCCGCTCGGGCGCGCAGGACCAGCCCGGCGAGGGCATCGGGCTGGCCCATGTCCGCGCACTGGCCTATCGTTTGGGCGGCACCATCACGGTGGAGTCCGAACTGGACGCGGGCGCGACTTTCACCCTCAACCTGCCCGCCCGGTTCGTCGACGAGAAAAGCGGCACGACGTGAGAAAGGCATTATCATGAACGCCCCGCTGGCGGTGAACATCGTCATGATCGAGGACGACGAGGGCCATGCCCGCCTGATCGAGAAGAATATCCGGCGCGCCGGCATCTCCAACCCGGTCCATCATTTCCTCGACGGCACCAGCGCGCTGCGCTTCCTCTATGAGGATGCGCGCGGCCCCGTCCGCAACGGCCCGGCGCTGATACTGCTCGATCTCAATCTGCCCGACATGAGTGGCATCGACATCCTGGCGAGGATCAAGGGCGAGGGCAGTCCCCTGCGCCGCGCGCCGGTGGTGGTGCTGACCACGACGGATGACAAGCTGGAAATCCAGCGCTGCTATGATCTGGGCTGCAACGTCTACATCACCAAGCCGGTCAACTACGAGAATTTTGCTACGGCTATCCGTCAGCTCGGCCTGTTCCTGTCGGTGATTCAGGTGCCGGACGTCGAAGAATCCTGATGCCCGAAACGCCCGCAATCCTCTATATCGACGACGATGAGGGCATGCGCCGGCTGACGGCGCGGGCGCTGAAGCGGCTCGGCTATCGCGTCGCCCTCGCGGGCAGCGGCGCCGAGGGTGTCGAGATGGCGGCGGCCGAGCATTTCGATCTGGTCGCGGTCGATCATTATATGCCGGGTCAGGACGGGCTCCAGACATTGTCGGCGCTAAAGGCGCTGCCCGAGCCGCCGCCGGTAATCTTCGTAACTGGATCCGACGACAGCCAGCTCGCCGTGGCCGCGTTGAAGGCCGGTGCGATCGACTATGTCGTAAAGACTGTGAACGAAGATTATTTCAACCTGCTCGGCCAGGCGGTTGCGCAGGCGCTCGCAACGGTCAGCCTGAGGCGTGAAAAGGATGAGGCGGAGGCGCAGCTGCGCGAGAGCAATGCGCGGCTGCAGATGCTGCTCAAGGAGGTCAACCACCGCGTCGCCAACAGCCTGCAGCTGGTCTCCGCCTTCGTAAACATGCAGTCCCGCGTCCTGGATCCCCGCGAAACGGCTGCACGCGCCGCGCTCGACGATACGCAGCGGCGCATCGCGGCCATCGCGCAGGTTCACAAGCGGCTCTACACCTCGGCCTCGGTGGAGGCCGTCGACATGGCCGAATATCTCGCGTCGCTAGTGGAGGAACTGGGCGAGACCTGGTCCACGCCCACCGCGCCACGCGATATCCGGCTCGAGGCCGAGCCACTCAAACTGGAGACCGACAAGGCTGTCGCGCTGGGCATCATCGTCACCGAACTGGTGACCAATGCCTGCAAATACGCCTATGCCGATGGCTGCTCCGGTGAGGTCCGCGTAATCCTGTCAGGCGCGGGCCAGGCGGGATTTTGCCTGCGGGTAGAAGATGACGGTGTCGGCATGCCGACATCGGGCACGGCGCAAGGAACCGGCTTGGGCACCAAGCTCATCAACGCCATGGCGCAATCGGTGAAGGCCTCAATCGAATTCGAACCTGCCGAACGCGGCGTCCACGCAGTCGTTATGGGCTCGTAATATCCGGAATATCAACCGGCTGGACGAACGTCGTGGAACATTCTTAACCATCTTCCGGCACAGCCGCTTGACCGACTCGGCAGTGCATGTTTGTTGCGCCGCAGCGTAAATCTGGGGGTTGAGGTGTTTGCTTTCCTTGCTTTGGTCTATGGCTTCCTGGCGTCGTTCATCCTGGCATGCCTGGGGCGTAACCGGCGCGAGCAGCGTCCCGACGCACCGATTCTCGCCTTTGCCAGCCGTGGCCTGATGGCCGCTTCGGCGACCGGAGCCTGCCTCGCGCTGAGCGCTGCGGCTTGGGGTTCGCTGGTCCATTAAAGCAGTTGTCGAGCGGGTCCGCTTTCGGCTATCAGGCCGCCTCCGGCGCGGGCGTAGCATAGTGGTAATGCTCTAGCCTTCCAAGCTAGCTAGGAGGGTTCGATTCCCTTCGCCCGCTCCAAAACAGGATATCTTGCCGCCCCCGCGCATACCGCACCGCCTGTCCGGCTTCCGGAAAGCTGAGGATCGTCGCGACATAACAGCTCATTGCTCTGCCTTCTCGACCCGCACCAGCATTGCGCCTTCCGAGACTTGCCCGCCGACGCTGGCCTTGAGTTCGGCCACGACACCATCGAACGGTGCAAGCATCGCCTGCTCCATCTTCATCGCTTCGAGCACCAGCAGTTTCTGCCCTTTGGTCACGGTTTCGCCCTGGCTGACCTCGATCGCGATGACCTTGCCGGGCATCGGCGCAAGCAGGCTGCCATCGGAGACGGCACCGCCTCCGCCCGCATGATCGGCGCGAGGCGCCTCGAACGGCCATGCCTCGCCGTCGAGGAACAGCAGCCGCTCGCCGCCGACCAGAATGTCTCGTGCGCGGAGCGGGCCATTGTCGATATCGACGAGATAGGCGTGGCCGGCGATCTCGACCTCAACGCGCCGGTCGGGCGCTGCATTGGGCCGGAAGCCGGGCAGTGCGCTCCACACATCGCCCGATGTCGGGAGCAGGGCCCGCGCGGCGGCCTGCTGGACGAGATCGGATGGCTCGGCTGCTGGAACCAGTCGTTCGGCATGACGCTCGATGAAGCCGGTGTCGATGTTGCCCGCCACGAAGTCCGGATCGGAAGCTGCGCGTGCGAGGAAGGCGGCGTTGGTCCGAACCGGCCACACCTCCACGCGCCGCGCCGCCGCCGCCAGCTTGGCAGCGGCAGCGGGACGGCTGGGCGCTGCTACGATCAGCTTGGCGATCATCGGGTCGTAATAGGGCGAAACCGCGCCCCCTTCCTCTACGCCGCTGTCGACGCGGATGCCGCGCGGCAGCTTCAGCCGGTCGAGTTTTCCCGTCGACGGCAGGAATCCGTTCGACGGATTTTCAGCGTAAAGCCGTGCTTCCATGGCCCAGCCGCTGATCGACAGCTGCTCCTGGCGCTTCGGCAGGGGTTCACCGCTCGCGATGCGCAGCTGCCACTCGACCAGGTCCTGCCCGGTGATCGCCTCGGTCACCGGATGTTCGACCTGCAGCCGGGTGTTCATCTCCATGAACCAGATACGGTCGGGGCGCAGGCCTTCGGACGCATCCGCGATGAACTCGATCGTGCCCGCGCCGATATAATCGACCGCCTTCGCCGCCTTAACCGCCGCCTCGCAGACCGCGGCGCGGGTGGTCTCGTCCATGCCGGGGGCCGGGGCTTCCTCGATCACCTTCTGGTGCCGGCGCTGGAGCGAGCAGTCGCGTTCGAACAGGTGGACGACGTTGCCATGGCTGTCGCCGAACACCTGCACCTCGATGTGGCGCGGGCCGAGGATATATTTTTCGATCAGCACGCGATCATCGCCGAACGATGCGGCGGCTTCGCGCCGACATGAGAGCAGCGCGTCGGCAAATTGCTGCTTGGCATCGACCTTGCGCATGCCCTTGCCGCCGCCGCCGGCGACCGCCTTGATGAGCACCGGATAGCCGATGGCGTCGGCCTCCGCCTGGAGGCGTGCCGGATCCTGGTCATCGCCCATATAGCCGGGCGTTACCGGCACGCCCGCGGCGATCATCAGTGTCTTGGCGGCATCCTTCAGCCCCATTGCGCGGATAGAGACCGGGGGCGCGCCGACCCACACAAGACCAGCCCCCTGGGCGGCTTCGGCAAAATCGGCATTTTCGGAGAGAAAGCCATAGCCCGGATGGATCGCCTCGGCGCCGGTGGCGCTGGCGGCTGCGAGGATCTTCTCCTGCACCAGATAGGATTCGCGCGCGGGGGCTGGGCCGATGCAGACCGCTTCGTCCGCTTCGCGCACGAAGGGCATGGCCGCATCCACATCCGAGTGCACCGCGACGGTGCGGATGCCGAGCTTGCGCGCAGTGCGGATGATCCGCCGGGCGATCTCGCCGCGATTGGCGATGAGAAGCGAGCGGATCATGGCCTGCTCCCAATTACCACGTCACCCCGGCGAAGGCTGGGGGCCATGTCTGTTGCCATCGGCGATCCCGTTTCATGTGAAGAGAGACATGGATGCCAGGCTTCGCTGGCATGACGATGATCGGGCTCGTCGTTCATCGTCACATCCTGAATAGGCCGAACGTCGCCCGCTCCGGGATCGGCGCGTTCAGCGTGGCGGCGAAGGCGAGACCAAGGACGTCGCGGGTCTGGGCCGGGTCGATGATCCCGTCATCCCATAGCCGCGCCGTGGCGTAGTAGGGATTGCCTTCATCCTCATATTTTTGGCGGATCGGCGCCTTGAAGGCTTCGGCCTCCTCGGTCGTCCAGCGCTCCGCATCGCGGTGCACCGTCGCCAGCACCGCGGCGGCCTGTTCGCCGCCCATCACGCTGATGCGGCTGTTAGGCCAGCTGAACAGGAAGCGCGGTTGATAGGCGCGCCCGCACATGCCGTAGTTGCCCGCGCCGAAGCTGCCGCCGATCAGCACGGTGATCTTGGGAACCGAGGCGGTCGCCACGGCGGTGACCAGCTTTGCGCCGTTCTTGGCGATCCCCTCGGCTTCATATTTGCCGCCGACCATGAAGCCGGAGATGTTTTGCAGGAACAGCAGCGGCACCCGGCGCTGGCAAGCGAGCTCGATGAAATGCGCGCCCTTGAGCGCGCTCTCGGAAAACAGCACGCCATTATTGGCGAGAATCGCGACCGGCATGCCCCAGATATGCGCGAAGCCGCAGACCAGCGTGGTGCCGTAGAGCGGCTTGAACTCGTGCAGTTCCGATCCGTCGACGAGGCGAGCGATCACCTCATGCACATCATAGGGTGCGCGGACGTCGGACGGCACGATGCCGTACAGCTCGGCTGGGTCATGGCGCGGCGGCCGCGGCTCGGCGCGGTTCACGATGGCGGGCGAGGGCGGCTGCAGCGTCGCGACGATGTCTCGCACGATCAGCAGCGCATGTTCGTCATTCTCGGCGACATGATCGACCACGCCGGACTTGCGCCCGTGGGTGTCCGCGCCGCCGAGTTCCTCCGCCGAAATGATCTCGCCGGTCGCCGCCTTCACCAGCGGTGGGCCGGCGAGGAAGATCGTGCCCTGGTTGCGCACGATAACGGTCTCGTCGGACATCGCCGGCACATAGGCCCCGCCTGCGGTACAGCTGCCCATGACGCAGGCAATCTGCGGGATGCCCTCTGCCGACATCTGCGCCTGGTTGAAGAAGATCCGGCCGAAATGATCGCGATCGGGGAAGACCTCGGCCTGGTGGGGCAGGTTGGCGCCGCCGCTGTCGACCAGATAGATGCAGGGCAGCCGGTTCTCGCGCGCGATCTCCTGCGCGCGAAGGTGCTTCTTCACCGTCATCGGAAAATAGGCGCCGCCCTTCACCGTCGGGTCGTTTGCGACGATCATGCATTCACGGCCGTGGACCCGGCCGATGCCGCCGATCACGCCCGCCCCGGGCGGGCCGCCCTGATCGTCATACATGCCGTTGGCGGCGAGCTGGCCGATCTCGAGAAATGGCGAGCCCGGATCGAGCAGGCGGTGGATGCGATCGCGCGGCAGCAGCTTGCCACGCGCGACGTGCCGCTCGCGATGCTGTGCCGAACCGCCGAGCGCGGCGCTGGCGACGCGGGCGCGCAGCTCATCGGCCAGCGCGCGATTATGCGCTGCGTTTGCAGCGAAGCTTTCGGAGGCGGGATCGACGAGTGTGGTGAGTCTGGTCATTGAAGCAGTCCGTCATGCCAGCGGAGGCTGGCATCTCGTGAAGTAGGAGCGCGCGCTTGCCGACTGAGATCCCGGCCTTCGCCGGCATGACGCTCACGGGGCAAAACAATCACGCTGCACCCCCGATCAGCTCGCGGCCGATCAGCATTCGCCGGATTTCATTGGTTCCGGCGCCGATGTCGAGCAGCTTTGCGTCGCGCATATAGCGTTCGACCGGCCAATCCTTCGTATAGCCCGCGCCGCCCAGCGCCTGCACCGCCTCAAGCGCGACCTTCACCGCATTTTCGCTGGCCAGCAGGATTGCGCCGGCCGCATCGAACCGGGTGGTGCGGCCCGCGTCACACGACCTGGCCACGGCATAGACATAAGCCCGGGCGGAATTGAGCGCGACATACATGTCGGCGATCTTGGCCTGCATAAGCTGGAAGGCGCCGATTGGCTGGCCGAACTGCTTCCGCTCGCGGACATAGGGTAGAACCGTATCCAGGCAGGCCTGCATGATGCCGAGTTGGATGCCGGCGAGCACCGTGCGTTCATAGTCGAGCCCGGACATCAATACGCCGACCCCGCCGCCCGGCGGACCCATGACATTTGCGTCGGAAACTTCGCAATCCTCGAACACCAGCTCGGCGGTCGGCGATCCGCGCATGCCGACCTTGTCGACCTTCTGCCCGATCGAGAAGCCTTTCATACCCTTCTCGATGATGAAGGTCGTGATCGTGCGCGAGGGCTTGTCGCTGTCATCTCCGGTCTTGGCATATACCACCAGCGTGTCGGCATAGGTGGCATTGGTGATCCAGAATTTGGTGCCGTTGAGGATGTAGCGATCGCCCTTCTTCTCGGCCTTCAGCTTCATCGATACGACATCGGACCCGGCGCCCGCTTCGGACATGGCGAGGCTGCCGACATGCTCGCCGGAGATCAGCCGGGGCAGGTAGCGCGCTTTCTGTTCGGGTGTCGCCCAGCGGCGGATCTGGTTCACGCACAGGTTGGAGTGCGCGCCATAGCTGAGGCCGATCGACGCCGAGGCGCGCGCCACCTCCTCCTGGGCCACGACATGCTCGAGATAGCCCAGCCCCAGCCCGCCATCAGCCTCGTCGACGGTGATGCCGTGCAGGCCGAGCGCACCCATCTCCGGCCAGAGCTCGACGGGAAACCAGTCCTCCGCGTCGACCTTTGCGGCGAGCGGCGCAATGCGGTCGGTCGCGAAGCGTGATGTGGTGTCGCGGATGGTGTCTGCCATCTCGCCCAGCGCGAAATCGAATTCTGCCATGCGTGCTCTCCCGAACTTTGCGGACTCGATACGCCAGAAGGCACTATAAGAAAAATTGAAATAAGCGCGGCAACATTATAGAGAGAAACTATGATCGACCGCTACCTGCTGCGTTATTTCCTGGCCATCGTCGATCAGGGCAATTTCTCCAAGGCAGCCATCTATTGCAACGTCTCGCAGCCTAGCCTGTCGGCGGGGATAGCCAAGCTCGAAACCCTGCTCGGCCGGCCGCTGTTCATCCGCACCAACCGCAGGGTCGAGCTGACCGAGGCGGGCGTCCAGCTCGCCGGCCACGCCCGCCGCATCGAAGCGGAGTTCGCCGCCGCCGAGCGCGCCGTGCAGGAAGCGGCGGCGGCGATAACGATTCGGCTCGGCATCCTCTCGTCGATCCCGGCGTCGTGGATAGAAACCTATGCGGCCCGGCTGCGCGACAATGGCAGCGGCGAGCGCGTCGAACTGATCGAAGCGCGCGAACGCGACCTTAGCGAGCGGCTCGCGCGCGGCAGCCTCGATGCGGCGCTGACACTGATACGCGAAGACGCGCGTTTTCCGGCCGAACGCCTGTTCAGCGAAGGCTATGCGCTTGCGATGGCGGCGAGCCATCCGCTCGCCCGCCGGGATGCCATCGAGGGCGCGGAGCTGGCCGGCGAGCCGATGATCGTGCGCCGTCATTGCGAGCTGCTGTCCGATACCAGCCGCTATTTTACCGCGCGAGGGGTGCGGCCTTTCTTCCCGGCCCGGGTCACCAGCGACGATCGTGCGCTCCGGCTCGTGCGCGCCGGGCTGGGCATGACGGTGATGCCCGATTGCTTCACGGCACCTGGCGTCGCCCGCCCGCGGCTGGTCGATTTCCCGTTCAGCCGCGACGTGGGCCTGTTGTTCGGCGGGCATGCCGATCCAGGGTTGCGCGAGCGGCCTGCGATGAAGATCCTGGTAGATACGATCGAAGACCGATCGCACGATGGATTCGCGCGGCAGTCGGCGTAAAATTGTTGGCTTCCCGCCATCCCTGCCACGGAAACGGGCGGAGCCGGCACGATCAAAAGGAGTTATGCGATGCCTTATGTCGACGGATTCCTGCTCGCAGTGCCTACGGACAAGCTCGACGCTTACAAGGCGGTCGCCGAGCTCGCGGGGGCGGTCTGGAAGGAATATGGCGCGCTCAGCTATGTCGAATGCATTGCCGACGACGTGCCCTATGGGGAATTGACCAGCTTTCCGCGTGCGGTTCAAAAGAAGGACGACGAAACGGTGGTCTTCTCTTGGATTACCTATGAGTCGCGCGCGGCGCGCGATGAGATCAACAAGAAGGTGATGGCCGACCCGCGCCTCAAGCAGGATGCCGAGAATATGCCGTTCGACGGCAGCGCCTGATCTATGGCGGATTCACCACGATGGTCGAAATGTGAGGAGGGGCTAGGAAATGGCGTTCGAGGGAAGCTGCCATTGCGGCAAGACCGCGTTCAAGGTCGACGCGGAGCCTCCCGCCGAGGCTATGACCTGCAATTGTTCGCATTGCCGGCGCAAAGGCTTGCTGCTCGCCTTTTTTCCCGACGAGCTGTTCACGCTCCAGCGCGGCGACGACGATCTGAAGAGCTATTTTTTCTACAAACATGTCATCGAGCATCGTTTTTGCACGACATGCGGTACCCAGCCCTTCGCTGTCGGCAAGGGGACTGACGGCAAGGCGATGATAGCGGTCAACCTGCGGTGCGTGCCGGGCATCGATATCGATGCGCTGGAGATCCACGCCGTCGACGGCGCCAGCTTCTGATGGCGGGCGCAATCCATATCGGCGTCGGCGGCTGGACCTACGAACCGTGGCGCGACAATTTCTATCCAAAGGGTCTCCAGCAGGCGCGCGAACTCGAATATGCGAGCCGCCACCTTACCGCGATCGAGATCAACGGCACTTATTATGGAACCCAGAAGCGCGACAGCTGGGTCAAATGGGCCGAGACCGTGCCGGATGATTTCGTCTTCACGGTCAAGGCATCGCGCTTCTGCACCAACCGCAAGATCCTCGCCGAAAGCGCCGATTCCATCGCGAAGTTCGTCGGTCAGGGCATAGCCGAGCTGGGCGCGAAGCTCGGACCCATATTATGGCAGTTCATGGCGACCAAGAAGTTCGATCCGCTGGACTTCGCCGCCTTCCTCGCGCTGCTACCGCGCGAACAGGAGGGCGTGGAGCTCCGCCATGCGCTCGAGGTGCGCCACGACAGTTTCGTCTGTGCCGAATTCGTCGATCTGGCGCGGGCGCATGGCTGCGCGATCGTCTTCGCCGATCATCCCGAATATCCCGCGATAGCGGATCTTAGCGCGCCGTTCGTCTATGCCCGATTGCAGCAAACCCGGGGCGATGTGCCGACCGGCTATAGCGAAGCCGAACTGGCCAAATGGGCAAGCTGCATTGCGGAGTGGGGCTCGGGTAAGGCTCCAGCTGGGCTGCCCTATGCAGCAGCAACCCAACCGATCGACACGGGGCGCGAAACTTTCATATTCGTCATCGGCGGGGCCAAGGAGCGCAACCCTGCCGCGGCCCAGGCGCTGATCGAGCGCGTTGGCTGAGCCATTGTCAGGGGGGAGAATCCTGCAAGTACCAAGCTGAGCGGGAAACCGCACGGCTCGCTTATGACGCGATAGCGAGCGCAAGCAGCGGGATGGCATCGGCGACCCCAATCCCCCCCGATGGTAAGCGCCGCGCGCTGATCAGGCCGCTTCGGCCGTCTGCCGCATCCCGAACGCCTCGGCGACCAGCTCGTAGGAGCGCCGCCGCTTCACATGGTCCGGCATGATGTTGACAAGCATCATCTCCTGCGCGCCATAGAGCGCGGCAACGCTCTCCAGTTCTGCGCGCACTTCGCGGCCATTTCCCAGCAGCATGCGCCGGTCTCGCCGGGCGGCGCCCACATTGTCCCGTGCCCAGTCCCTGGCCGTCTCGACCGAAGGGACGCGGATCGTCTTGCCGGCGATGAGGTGGGCGAACATCATCGCGAACGGCATCGCCAGTTCCTCCGCTTCCCCGCGGTCGGTAGCTGCGATGGTCCATATGCCGACCATCACATGGGGTTCGCCGCACCAGATCGAGGGCTGGAAGGCGCGCCGGTATATCTCCGCGAGCGGCACCGCTTGCGGATTGATGAAGTCGGCGATGCAATAGGGCAGACCCATTTCCCCGGCCCATCTGGCGCTGTCGGGCGAGGAACCGAGCATCCATGGCGCGGGCGATCCGTCGGTGCCGTCCGGCAGCGTCTGGGCCAGGGTCGCGAAAGGATGATCGGCAGGCAGGCTGTCCGACAGATAGGCGAGCAGTTCGGCGACATGATTGGGGAAATCATCCGACGGGATGCGACGCGAACGATCCCGCTGCAGCGCATAGGCGGCGCGCTGGTCCGATCCGGGCGCGCGGCCGAGGCCAAGATCGACGCGACCGGGCGCTATCGCCCCGAGCAGCCGAAACGTCTCGGCGATCTTGAAGGGAGAGAAGTGGGGCAGCATGATCCCGCCCGATCCCACCCTGATCCGCTTTGTGGCCAGTGCCACGGGACCGATCAGCGCTTCCGGAGCAACGCCGACGATGCTCTTCGAGGCATGATGCTCGGCAAGCCAGTAGCGATCATAGCCCAGTGCATCGCAGCTTCGCGCCAGATCGAGGGTGTTGCGCACCGCCTCGGCGGCGCTCGATCCCTCCTCGACGGGAGACTGGTCGAGCACGGACAGACGGAAGGAGGCGGGGTTGGTCATGCGCCCGATGTAGGAAGTTCGCGCGAGTTGTCCAAGCGCATGGGCATGCGCCGCCGCCGAAGTTAATGCGCGGCCTTCCAGGCCTTCACCGCATCCATGGTGCCGGTAACATGTCCGGCCGGGCTCATCGCGGTGTAGGCGAAGATCACCTTGCCGTCGGGGGCGATCACATAGGAGGTGCGATTGGTACGGCCGGGCACCAGCGCCAGCGCGACATCATAGCCCTTGATCATCGCCGGCGTCGCGACGCCGACCGCGAATTTGTTGCGGCATTCCTGGACCGAGAATTTGTTGAGCTTCTCGATCGGGTCCGCCGCCATGCCGATTACCGTGGCGCCCATCTTGTTGAAATCCTCGGTCGCTTCCGCAAACTGATGGGCCTCGACGGTGCAACCCGAGGTGAAGGCGGCGGGGAAGAAATACAGCACCACCGGACCCTTCTTCAGCGCCTTGGCCAGCGAAAAGCCGAAATCCTTGCCGGCCAGCGACGCCTGGGTCTCGAACGCCGGAGCCTTCGTGCCGATGGCGATGGCGGCTTGCGCCGCGCCGAAGGGCAGAGCGAGGATGGCGAACAGGCTTATGGCTTTCGGCAGGGCGCGCATGGCAGTCTCCAATCACAGGCGCGCCAGTCTAGCGACGATATGCGGGGCGTCCAGCGGAAGGATCAACCGCGCTTCGGCGGCAGGTTCTCGGCCATGCGCGGCATCGGCGCCGTCAGCGCATCGCCGTTCAGCAGGAAGCGGACGTTGCGATTGGCGAAATCGATCGAGACGCGGTCGAAAGCATGCAATGCGTCCATGCCCAGCAGGAGCGCCGGCTTGGAATCCAGGCCCAGCCGGTGAAAGATCTGCACGTCCGCAAAGGCGATCGGCATGTCGTTGATGCTCACGCCGCCGATCCGCACATGCCGGATATAGCTATAGTCCGCCATCGTCTGGCCACCGGTGACGCTGGTGATGGTGATCGGCACGAAAGGTCCGAGACGGTGGCGCTTCGCCAGCTTCGCCCGCAACAGCGGGTTGCCGATCGACACGGCCGAGCCGGTGTCGATGATGACGCTGATCTTCTGTCCGTCGGCGTCCGCGTCGACCAGGATGAGCTGGCCGAGCCTGCGGCGCGCGGTCACGACGATCTCATCGCTCGCCACGGGCATCGCGCGGGACGCGTCGCTGATCGACATGCGCATCTTGCGGAAATCCATGATCACCCGCTTGGTCTGCAGGCTGTCGATGCCGAGCATGCCGACGGCGCCGAGATGGTCTTGCGACAATATCGGCGCTTCGAGATCGGACAAATGGCTGCGGCTCGAGGTCAGGCGGAGTTCCGCGACCAGCGCCGTCTGAACCTCGTCCATGCCTGCGATGCTGAGCAGCGTGACCGGCTTTGCCGGTGCCAGTGTCAACCGGTCGGCCAGTTCGCGTGAGATGACCGTGCGTTCGGCGCCGGTGTCGACCACGAAATGATAAGGGCCGCCGCCGTTGATGGTCACGGGCACGGTCAGTCGCGCACTAAGGTCGCGACCGCCCTGGACCTGCTCGCTGTCGGCGACGTCGGGCGTCGCAGCCGGGAGCGCGCAGGCGAGCAGGGCAAGCGCGGCGAAGCCCGCAACGTCGCGGCAGATCGGCGGGATCCTCATCGTCGGCTCCTCTCCAGCTGTTGCGGCAGAATACGCCTTTGCGGGCACGGCCACAATCGGGCGTGCCGATTCGGATACGGAACCGGAGCAGCGACCGCCGGTTTAGCGACGATGCAGTAGTATGCGGAGAGTGAGATCATGAAAAAACTGCTTTATATCGCCCTCGCGGCGGCGAGCCTCTCGGCGCTCGCCGTGCCCGGCGCCGCCATTGCCGGTGACGAGGATGACGCGCGGGTCGCCATCGCAGCGGCCAAGGCCAAGCTCGACGCGGCCGAGAAGGCCGGTGTCGGCGGCAATGCCGGCGATGTCCTCAATCGCAGCCGCAGCGTCCTCGACGAGGCCAATGCCAGGTTCCGCAAGGACGAGGATCGCCACGCGCTGGTGCTGGCGCAGGAAGCGGACGCACTCGCCGATCTCGCGGCGGCAACCGCCGAGCTGCGCGCGCTGGAAAATGAGCGCTCGAAGATCGCTGCGAACTGATCGGTTGAAGAGGAAGATATAATGAACAAGCTCATGCTCAGCCTCGCGGCCGCCACGGCGCTCGCGGGCGTCGCCGGCCCTGCCTTCGCCGACAAGACCGACAAGCTCGTCACCGACGAATATCGCGAGAAGATCGCCGTCGCGCGCGCCGAACCCGGCGTCGCCGAATATGGCGCGGTCTATCTCGATCGTGCGTCGGACCGGATCGCCAAGCTCGACAAGAAGCTCGACAATGACAAGTCCGGCCAGGCCGAAGCCGTCGCCGGGGAAATCAACGCGCTGATCGAGACGGCGCGGACGCGTGCCCGCATCGCCATGCTCAAAGCGGATGTCGAGCGCGCCAAGGCGCAGGCGGCAGCCCAGACCAATGAGAAGGTCGCCGACGCGCAGGCGACTGCCGCCAGCGCCCAGGCCGATGCCGCTGCGGCGCGCGCCGAGGCCGATCGGCTCAAGGCGAAGATGCGCGACTATCAACTCAAGCAGACCCAGTTCGGCGCAACCCTGGTTCTCCAGGATGTCGTGTTCGAGACCGGCAAGGCCGACCTCAAGGCCGGGTCGGCCCAGCGGCTTCAGCCGCTCGCGCAATATCTCCAGGCCAATCCCGCGGTGAAGGTGCGGATCGACGGCCACACCGATTCACAAGGGGCGGACGCCTATAACCAGCAGCTGTCGCAGGCGCGTGCCGAGGCGGTGCGGACGGCGCTGGCCGGCATGGGCGTTGCGTCCGACCGGATTACGGCGGTCGGGCATGGCGAGACCCAGCCGGTGGCCGACAACAAGATCGCCGCGGGCCGCCAGCAGAACCGCCGCGTCGAAGTGACGCTGGTCGGCCAGCAGGCGGACGCTTTCGCTGCGGTAAACTGACGGCAGGCGACCATCAGCGCGCTATTCGCCCGTCCGCCACCTCGGCGGGCGGGCGTTTTGCCGTTCGCCTTGTTGCGGGCTGGCAACGAAGCGGATTAAGTGCCCCTGTCACGGGATTTCAGCGGTGACATCGCGCGACATGAAAAGGACTCTAGAAGCGTCGGCATGAAGACGGACGATCGCCCTGCCCAAGCCGTGCGCCCCGGCCTTGCGCTGGCAGTGTTGCTGCTGTCCGCGTGCAATGCGGGCCCGGATTATCGGCCGCCCACCGCTTCCGCGCTCAAGATTCCCGATCAGTTCCAGTCATCCTCCACGATCACGCCCGAGCAGGACATGGTCGACCTCGCCCGCTGGTGGGAGAGCTTCGAGGATCCGGTGCTTACCCAACTGGTCGATCGCGCCTTTGCCGGCAATCTCGACGTCGCCGCCGCTGGCGCGAGGCTGCGCCAGGCGCGCGCCAACCTGCGCGGTGCGCGGGGCCAGGCGCTGCCCTCGGTCGACGCCAGCGCCTCGGTTTCTCGGAGCATCGGCAATGACGGTTCGTCGATCATCGATCCTGCGACCGGGCAGACGATAAGCCGCGGCGGTGACACCACCGTCTATCGCGGCGGCTTCGATGTGGCGTGGGAGGCCGATCTGTTCGGCGGCATCCGCCGCTCGATCGAAGCGGCCAGGGCATCGGCCGAGGTCGGCGAGGCCGACCTGCGCTTCACTCAGGCGAGCATCGCCTCGGAGGTCGGGCTCAACTATGTCGACGCCAGGCTCGCCCAGATCCGGCTGCGCATCGCCCGCGAAAACCTCTCTTCCCAGGACGATACGCTGGAAATCGTCGGCTGGCGTCGTCAGGCCGGGCTGGTCTCGAGCCTGGACTATGAACAAGCGCGGCAGCTCCGCGCCCAGACCGCGGCGACGATCCCGACGATCGAAAACGACTATAGCACCGCAGTGAACCACATCGCCGTGCTGCTGGGGGAGGCGCCCGGAGCCGTCACGGCGCTGATCGATCCGCCGGCCTCGATACCGCTCGCCCCCGGCGTCGGTGCGCCCATTCCGGCGCAGGTCATCGAGCGTCGGCCCGACGTCGCGAGCGCCGAACGGGCGCTGGCCGCCGAAAGCGCGCGGATCGGTGTCGAAACCGCGCAGCTCTATCCAGCGCTGCGGCTGTCGGGCACCTTCGCCGGCTCGGCGACGTCCGTGGGAAATCTCGTCGGCAACGGCATCGGCAATCTGATTGCCGGCATCACCGCGCCGATTTTCGAAGGGGGGCAGATCCGCGCTGCGATCCTCGGCCAGCGCGCTGCCGCCGATGCGGCCTATGACGCTTATCGCAAGGCCGTCCTGACCGCGCTCGAGGAGGCGGAGAATGCGCTCAAGGGCCGGGAGGTGGCCGAGCGGCGCGAGGGCGATCTGGTGGTGAGCTACGAAGCTGCGAACAATGCGGCGACCTATGCCCGCCTGCAATATCGCTCCGGCCTGATCGATTTCCAGACGCTGCTCGATGCCCAGCGCAGCCTGTTGTCCACGCAGGATGCGACGGCGACCGCCCGCGCAGCCCGCGCCAGTGCTACCATCCAGCTCTACAAGGCGTTGGGTGGCGGCTGGCAGGCCGCCCCGATCCCGGCGCCTGGCCCGTTCGAAGATCGCGGAAATACGGCCGAGCTACCCATGCAGTCCGAAAAGAGACCTTGATGGACGAGACCGACAAGCAACCTTCACCGCCGCCGGCGTCGTCGCAGCAGGATCTGGACGAATTCCTGGGCATCGAGCCGGCATCGCCGCGCGCGGCGCTGTTCCGGCGGATCGGCATAGGGCTTGCGATCCTCGTCGTGCTGGTGATCCTGTGGCGGCTGATCTTCGGCGGCGACGACAAGGCTGGATATGCGACGCGCCCGGTAGAGCGCGGAGACCTCACCGTCGTCGTTTCCGCGACCGGCAACCTCGCACCGACGAACCAGGTCGAGGTCGGTTCGGAGCAGTCGGGCACAGTGGTCGAGGTCTATGTCGATAACAATGATCGTGTCCGCAAGGGCCAGCTCCTCGCCAAGCTCGATCCGTCGCGGCTCGAGGATTCGGTGAACCAGGCGCAGGCGGGCCTCGCGTCCGCCCAGGCCGGAGTCCAGCAGGCCGAGGCCACCGAGCAGCAGGCGCGTGCGACGTTGCGACGACAGGAGAGCGTCTGGCGATTATCGGGCGGAAAGGTTCCGTCCGCGACCGAACTGGACGTCGCGCGGGCCGATGCCGCCCGCGCGGCGGCCGGCGTTGCGACCGCGCGTGCGGCGGTCGACCAGGCGCGAGCAACACTGTCCTCTGCACAGACGGCGTTGTCGAAAGCCTTCATCAAGTCGCCGGTCAACGGCCAGGTGCTCTCGCGATCGATCGAGCCCGGCCAGACCGTCGCCGCTTCGCTCAATGCTCCGGTGCTCTTCACCATCGCCGAGGACCTCCGCCAGATGCGGCTGGAGGTGAAGGTCGACGAAGCCGATGTCGGGCAGGTTCGCAAGGGCCAGCGCGCGACCTTCACGGTCGATGCCTTTCCCGGCCGGACCTTTCCCGCGACGATCGAACGAGTCGACGTCGGCGCCAACGCCACGACCGGCGGCACGTCGAACACCACCGCGACGAGCAGCGCGGCCACCAGCGGGGTCGTCGCCTATACAGCGCGCCTGACGGTTTCCAATGGCGACGGGCTGCTTCGGCCCGGCATGACCGCGACCGCGGACATCATCACCACCGAAAAGAAGAATGTCCTGCTGGTGCCGACCGCTGCGCTGCGGTTCTCGCCCGATCGCCAGCGCGCCGCGAGCGAGAGCGGCGGGCTCGCCAGCGTGCTCGCCCCCCGGCCGATGCGCCGCAACAGCGGCAGCGCCAAGGAGGCTTCGATCGGGCGCGGCAGCAAGCAGACGGTCTATGTCGTGGCGGAGGGCGGCGACACGCCGCAGCCCGTCCAGATCACCGTCGGCGAGAGCAATGGCAGCCAGGCGCAGGTGACCGGCGGCGATCTGACCGAAGGCACCCAGGTCGTCATCGGCCAGTTTGCGGCCGACGGCCAGGGCGCGGGAAGCGGGCAGCGGCGCAATGGCCAATGACATCGCCATCGGCGAGACGCTGATATCGCTGCGCGGGGTAACCAAGGTCTTCGGCGAGGGGGCGACAGCTTTCGCCGCGCTCAAGGGCGTCGACATCGATGTCGCCCGCGGCGACTTCGTCGCGGTGATGGGGCCGTCGGGATCCGGCAAGTCGACGACGATGAACATCCTCGGCTGTCTCGACGTGCCGACCGCCGGCATTTTCCTGTTTCGCGGCCATCATGTCGAACGGCTAGAGCGCGATCAGCGGGCACTGCTGCGCCGACGCTATCTGGGCTTCGTCTTCCAGGGCTTCAACCTGCTGGCGCGCACCACCGCGCTCGAGAATGTCGAATTGCCGCTGGTCTATCGCGGCGAGGACAAGATCACCCGCCGCACCATGGCCATGTCGGCGCTCGACAAGGTCGGCCTCGCGGACTGGTGGGACCACACGCCGGCGGAGTTGTCCGGGGGCCAGCAGCAGCGCGTCGCGATCGCCCGGGCGATCGTCACCCATCCCGATGTGCTGCTCGCGGACGAGCCGACCGGCAATCTCGACAGCGAACGCTCGGTCGAGATCATGGAACTGCTGTCCGACCTCAACCGCAACAGCGGCATCACCGTGCTGATGGTGACGCACGAACCGGACATGGCCGCCTATGCCCACACGATCATCCACTTCCGCGACGGCCTGGTCGAGCGGGCCGAGGCGACCAGCGGCCCAGGGGTGAGGGCGTGACCCTCCTGCGTTCCCTACTCGTCGTTCCAGCGAAAGCTGGAATCTCATGCGTCGTTGGCGCGCATTCATCTCCTGGGATTCCAGCTTCCGCTGGAATGACGATTCGTTTCGCCGGATCGTCCTGATGTACGCCACGACCCTCCTCCTCGCGGTGCGCGAGATCCGGCGGCACCTGTTGCGATCCTTCCTGACGATCCTCGGCATCGTCATCGGGGTGTGGGCGGTGGTCACGATGGTCACGCTCGGCAATGGCGCTACCGCCGCGGTGAAACAGCAGATTTCCAGTCTCGGCTCGAACGTGCTCCAGGTCCGTCCCGGCCAGGGCTTCGGGCGCGGCGGCGGCGGGCCGCAGCCGCCCGACTTCAAGATCGAGGACCTCGACGCGATCCGCAGCCAGATCGTCGGGGTGACCGCGGTCGCGCCGCTGGTCCAATCGACCGGCCCTGCGGTCTACAACGCCGCCAACTGGTCGACGACCGTGAACGGCACCAACAGCGAATATTTCGTCGCCCAGCCGTGGAGGTTCAGCAGCGGGCGATCGTTCAGCCCGGCCGAGGAGCAGGGCGGCAAGGCGGTGTGCATCATCGGCAACACCGTCCGCACCCGGCTGTTCCGCGGCACCGACCCGGTCGGCAAGCGCTTCCGGATCAAGAATATCTCCTGTGAGATCATCGGCACGCTCGCCGCCAAGGGGCAGGGCGGCTTCGGTAACGATCAGGATGATGTCGTGTTGATGCCCTACAAGGCGGTGCAGCGGCGGATGACCGGCAATCGCGACGTGCGGACGATCATGGTATCTGTCGACGCCGCCTATGACAGCCAGCAGATCCAGGCGTCGTTGCGCAAATTGCTGCGCGATCGCCGTCACCTGACCGCCGACACCGAGGACGACTTCAACATCTTCGATACCAAGCAGATTTCCGACACGCTGCAGGGCACCACCCAGATCCTTACCTCGCTGCTCGGCGCGGTGGCTGCGGTCAGCCTGCTGGTCGGTGGCATCGGGATCATGAACATCATGCTGGTGTCGGTCACGGAGCGGACCCGCGAGATCGGCATACGCCTCGCCATCGGCGCCGTGGCGCGCGAGGTGTTGCTCCAGTTCCTGGTGGAGGCGGTGACGCTTGCCTGTCTCGGCGGACTGCTCGGGCTGTTCCTCGCGCTGGTTTCGACGATCCTTCTCGCGCCGATGCTGCAGGTGCCTTTCATCTTCGATCCGCAGATCAACCTGCTCGCCTTTTTCTTTTCGGCGCTCATCGGTGTGGTATTCGGCTATTTCCCGGCACGCCGTGCGGCGTCGCTCAACCCGATCGAGGCTTTGCGGCACGAATGAAACGCGCGTTCCTCCTGCTGGCGGCGATGGCAGCGCCTGTCGCTGCACGGCCGGCCGCGCCGGCGGCGGCTTGCTCCGAGCCCGTGAAGCCGCAGCTGTTCATATCGCCGATGGGCGAACCCTTCCGGCCGAACGGGGACAACGACAACCCGGTCAAGCGCTGGTTCGACGAGGCCGATCGTGATCATGACGGCAAGCTGACGATCGGCGAGATGATGCTCGACGGCGACCGCTTCTTCGCGACGCTCGACAAGGATCATAGCGGCGAGCTGCTGCCCGACGAGGTCTATGCCTATGAGCAGGATGTCGCCCCTGAGATCCGGCTCTACCAGCGCCGGCCCGAACCCGATCGCGTCGCCGGCGGGGAGCGCAGCCAGGAGCGGCCGCGTGCGCAGCGGCGCAGGCCGGGCGGGCTTGGCAGCGACGGTGCAACGGGAGCCGGTCGCTATGGTCTTCTCAATATCCCCAACCCGGTCGCGTCGGCCGACGACGATATCAACCGCGCCGTGTCTGCCAAGGAGTTCCGCGCCGCCGCAGCCGAGCGCTTCCGTGACCTCGATCCCAACCAGAGCAAGGCGCTGAGCCTGGCCCAGTTGCCGAGCACGCCGGCCCAGATCGCCGCCAACGCCGCCTGCATTGCCGGCGTAAGGGACGCGAAGGCGCGGCGATGAGCAGCGCCAATCCCGCGATCCTGGTGGTCGACGATGACGCCGACCTGCGCACGCTGATAACCGATTTCCTGCGTGCCAACGGCCTGCGCGTCGAGAGCGCGGCCGATGGCACCGAGATGGATGCCCGCATCGCCGCGGAGCGGCCCGACCTGATCGTGCTCGACCTCATGATGCCCGGCGAGGACGGGCTGTCGATCCTGCGGCGGCTCCGCAAGCCGGGCGGACCGGCGGTGATCATGCTGTCGGCGATGGGCGAGGATACCGACCGCATCATCGGGCTGGAGGTCGGCGCCGACGACTATCTCGCCAAGCCGTGCAACCCCCGCGAACTGCTCGCCCGCATCCGGGCGGTCCTGCGCCGTCGCGGCGACGAGGCGGCAGGGGCGACTGGTGGTGCGGTGCGGCGCTTTGGTCCCTGGTCGCTCGACATCGTCCAGCGCGAAGTGCGGCGGCTCGACGCTGCGGCGGCGCCGCTTACCGATGCCGAGTTCCGGGTGCTGGCAGCCTTTCTCGACCGTCCCCAGCGGGTGCTCAGCCGCGATCAGTTGATCGAGGCGGGCAAGGGCATCGACAGCGATGTGTTCGACCGCGCGATCGACGTGACGATCAGCCGGCTGCGCAAGAAGCTGGGGCCCGACGATCCGATCCGGACGATCCGCAACGAAGGCTATATGTTCACGCTGCGGGTCGAGGGCGAGTAGAACAGCGGATGAAGCGCGCGCGCGGCCCCGCCCTGTCGATCTTCTGGCAGACGCTGCTGCTGCTGCTCGCCAGCGTTGCCGCAGTGTTCGTCGTCACCGTAAGCTTGTTCCTGTCGTCGCCGCCGCCGCGTCCCGACTTCAACAGCCTCTCGGATATCGCCGAGGCTTTGTCGGGGCGTCGCGTCGCGCGCAGCCCGTCCTGGCAGGCGATCACCATCCCGCGCGATCGCGACGGCCGGCTGGCGGAGCCGCTGGAGCCCCCCCGTTCCGATTATGAGGAGCGCGAGCGCGAGCGGCGGCTGAGCGCCATCCAGACGATATCGGTGCCGCAGCCCGAGCATGAGATGATCGCCATACCCTATTTCACGGCACGCCTCGCGGCCCAGATCGGTGTGCCCATCGATCGCGTGCGCCTCTATTTCGATCCCGACCAGCGCGGTCATATGCCGTTTCGTGCGAATGGCGACCGTCGGGTGATCATGCGCGGCGGCGAACCGATCTTCTTCGATACAGTGGTGGCCGGCCTGCGGACGGAGGCCGGCTGGCGGGTGGTGCGCACCCCGCCGCGCGCCTGGCTGGCGCCATGGCAGATCCGGGTCCTCGCGCTGTTCGGCCTGAGCATCCTGGCGGTGATTCCCTTCGCCTGGGTCTTCGCCCGCGCGCTCGCCAGGCCGATCCGCCGGATCGCCGAGGCCGCAGACCGCATGGGGGCCAATCCGCAAGCCCCGCTGATCGTCGAGGAGGGGCCTGCCGAACTGCGCGTCACCGCCCATGCCCTCAACCGGATGCAGCAGCGGCTGCTTGCCTATCTCACCGAACGCACCAACATGATCGGCGCGATCGCGCACGACTTGCGTACGCCGCTGGCGCGGATCGCTTTCCGTATCGAAGGCGCGCCCGACGAGATGCGCGAGAAGATCCAGGGCGATATCGAGCAGATGCGGGCGATGATTGCCGCGACGATTTCGTTCGTGCGCGACACGGCGCGGATCAGCATCGTCGAACCGGTGCGGCTCGACGCGCTGCTCGCCGATCTGGCAGCGGGCGAGCGCGAGATCGGGAGGCCTGTCACCTTGGGCGAGGTCGAACCGGCGGCGGTCGCGGGCGATCCGATGGCGCTGAGGCGTCTGTTCCAGAACCTCATCGACAATGGCGTCGCCTATGGTGGCGGGGTCGAGATCGGGCTGGCCTGCGACGATGGAGACGCCCTGGTCCGTATCGCCGACCGCGGACCCGGCGTCCCCGCGAAGAATCTGGAAACGATGTTCCGGCCGTTCGAGCGGGGCGAACCTTCGCGTAATCGCTCGACTGGCGGGATCGGCCTGGGCCTGAGCATCGCACGCGCGATCGCGCAGGAACATGGCGGCGGCCTGACGCTGGCGAATCGCGAGGGCGGGGGGCTACAGGCGATTTGCCGGTTGCCGGCCCTTCCTGCGAAGTGACCGGACAACCTTTTGTTTCGCGACCTTCGCTCCACGTCACAGGAAATTTCCCGGCGCATGCCACGCCCGACAGGATCAGGCGTTCGCTAGCTACAAGCGTCAACGGCTTTGTAATTTTATATCGCGATGTTATTATTTCCTGACTAAGCCGCGCGCTCGCCTGGGCCACGGCGTCGAGAGGATCCTGTCGATGACCGGCCGTAACCTGCCGCCCCTGTCGCTCCACGTACCGGAGCCGCCGTTCCGGCCGGGTGAGCCGGCCGATTACAGTAGCTTCGAAATGCCGGTTGCCGGTGCAGTGGCGCGGCCCGCGATCGATGCCCGGCCCGCCGATATCCGCGACCTGAGCTATACGATGGTACGCGTGCTCGACGGCGAAGGGCGGGCGCAGGGGCCGTGGGATCCGCGCCTTAGCCCCGAAACGTTGCTGAAGATGCTTCGTAGCATGGCGCTGACGCGCGCATTCGACGAACGGCTCTACCGCGCCCAGCGGCAGGGCAAGACCAGCTTCTATATGAAATGCACCGGTGAGGAGGCGACGTCGGTCGCGGCGGCGCATGCGCTCGACTATGACGATATGTGCTTTCCCAGCTATCGCCAGCAAGGGTTGCTGATCGCGCGCGACTGGTCGATCGTCGACATGATCAACCAGATCTATTCGAATCGCGCGGATCGACTGAAAGGCCGGCAGCTGCCGATCATGTATTCGGTGCGCGAGGCCAACTTCTTCTCGATCTCCGGCAACCTGACCACCCAATATCCGCAGGCTGTCGGCTGGGCGATGGCCAGCGCGGCGCGCGGCGATACGCGGATCGCTGCGGCCTGGTGCGGCGAAGGTTCGACCGCGGAAGGCGACTTCCACTCGGCGATGACCTTCGCCTCGGTCTATCGCGCGCCGGTCATCCTCAACGTGATCAACAATCAGTGGGCGATTTCATCCTATTCGGGCTTTGCCGGCGCGGAAGCTACCACCTTCGCAGCGCGTGCGATCGGCTATGGCATCGCGGGGCTGCGGGTCGACGGCAATGACGCTTTGGCCGTATATGCCGCGACCCAGTGGGCAGCCGATCGTGCGCGCGGCAACCATGGCCCAACCCTGATCGAGCATTTCACCTACCGCGCCGAGGGACATTCGACATCGGACGATCCGAGCAAATACCGCTCGGCCGAGGAGAGCAGCAAATGGCCGCTGGGCGATCCGATCGTGCGGCTCAAGCAGCACGTCATCGCGCTCGGCCTCTGGGACGAGGAACGCCACGCCGCGATGGACCGCGAAGTGGCCGAGCTGGTTCGGACGGCCCAGAAAGAAGCCGAGAAGAACGGCGTCCTGCAGGACGGCCTGAAGCAGTCGTTCGACAGCATGTTCGAGGATGTGTTCGAGGAGATGCCCTGGCATCTCAAGGAGCAGTCGCAGCAGATGCACGACGAACGCAAGGCAGCGGGAATATGAGGGCAGCATCCTTCGTTCTCCCAGCCGTCATTCCAGCGAAAGCTGGAATCTCCCTGTTCTTCATCTCCGAAGGCAAAGAGATCCCAGCCTTCGCTGAAATGACGCGGTCCAGGGATCGGGCAGCATGACCGGCGAGACCCGCACCATGAACATGATCCAGGCGATCAACTCCGCATTGGAGGTCGCCATGGCCCGCGACGACAGGATCGTCGTGCTCGGCGAGGATGTCGGCTATTTCGGCGGCGTCTTCAAGGCGACCGAAGGCCTGCAGAAGAAGTACGGCAAGACCCGCGTGTTCGATACGCCGATCAGCGAGAACGGCATCATCGGCGTCGCGGTCGGCATGGCAACCTATGGGCTGCGGCCGGTGCCGGAGATCCAGTTCGCCGACTATATCTATCCCGGGCTCGACCAGCTCGTCTCGGAGGCGGCGCGGCTGCGCTACCGCTCGGCGGGCGAGTTCACCGCGCCGATTACGCTGCGCACGCCGTTCGGCGGCGGCATCTTCGGCGGCCAGACCCACAGCCAGAGCCCCGAGGGCATCTTCACCCATGTCGCGGGCGTGAAGACGGTGATCCCGTCGAATCCCTATGACGCCAAGGGCCTGCTGATCGCGGCGATCGAGGACAATGATCCCGTCATCTTCTTCGAGCCGAAACGCATCTATAACGGTCCGTTCGACGGCCATTATGACCGGCCGGTTTCACCTTGGGCGAAGTTCGCCGAGAGTGCCGTGCCCGAAGGCCATTATACCGTGCCGCTGGGCAAGGCGAAGATCGTCCGGCCCGGCGAGGACGTCACCATCCTGAGCTACGGCACGATGGTGCATGTCGCGCTCGGCGCGATCATGGAGAGCGGGATCGATGCCGAACTGATCGACCTTCGCACGCTGTTGCCCCTCGATATGGAGACCATCGCCGCCTCGGTGAGGAAGACCGGGCGTTGCGTCGTCGTGCATGAGGCGACCAAGACCAGCGGTTTCGGTGCCGAGCTGTCGGCGCTTGTCCAGGAACATTGCTTCCATTCGCTGGAGGCGCCGATCCAGCGGGTCACCGGCTGGGACACGCCCTATCCCCATAGCCTCGAATGGGCTTATTTCCCCGGCCCGGTGCGGCTGACCGAAGCGCTCAAGCGCGTCATGCAGGATTGATCCGATGGCCATCTATAGCTTCAGGCTCCCCGACATCGGCGAAGGCATTGCGGAGGCGGAGGTCGTCGCATGGCATGTCGCGGTGGGCGACATGGTCGAGGAAGACGCGCCGCTCGCGGATATGATGACCGACAAGGCGACGATCGAGATGACCGCACCGGTAGCGGGCAAGGTCGTCCGGATCGCCGGCGCGATCGGTGACATGGTGGCGACCGGATCGGTTCTCGCCGAGTTTGAGGTCGAGGATGAGGCCGAGGCGACACCGACCATCGAGGTCGCCCCGAACGAGGCGGCGCAGGTGGTGAAGCCGGATCCGATACCTTCTCCCCCCCGCCTCCGGGGAGAGGACGGGGAGGGGAGGAGTGTTGGAGGGTCCGGCGTTGCGCCAGTCTCTGGCTCGGCCCGTCTTCCTGTCCAGCAAGGCAGCTCTTTGGTCCATTCGGGGGATGGATCTGCTGCCTTGCTCCCCGATGGGGAGAAGGGGAAAAAAGTCCTTGCCTCCCCCGCCGTCCGCCAGCGCGCGAAGGATCTTGGCGTCGATCTCGCGCAGGTGAAGACCGCCGAACCCGGCCGCATCCGCCATGCCGACCTCGACGCCTTCCTCAGCTACAATGCCGGCGGCGGTTATCGTCCGGCGGGCGGCGGGCGTGCCGACGAGCAGGTCAAGGTGATCGGCCTGCGCCGGCGCATCGCCGAGAATATGGCCGCGTCGAAGCGCGCGATCCCGCACTTCACTTATGTCGAGGAGATCGACGTCACCAAGCTGGAGGAACTGCGTGCGGATCTCAACGCAACGCGCGGAGAAAAGCCAAGGCTCACCCTGCTGCCGCTGTTGATCAGCGCAATCTGCAAGGCGCTGCCCGATTACCCGATGATCAACGCGCGCTATGACGACGAGGCGGGCATCGTCACGCGCTCGGGCGCGGTTCACCTCGGCATGGCGACGCAGACCGAGGCGGGCCTGATGGTGCCGGTGATCCGCAACGCCGAGAGCCGCAACATATGGCAGCTGGCGGGCGAGATCGTCCGCCTCGCCGAGGCCGCGCGCAGCGGCAAGGCGAGGTCTGAGGAACTGTCGGGCTCGACGCTCACCATCACCTCGCTCGGCCCGCTCGGTGGCATCGCCACCACCCCGGTGATCAACCGCCCCGAAGTGGCGATCATCGGCCCGAACAAGGTGGTCGAGCGCCCCGTGTTTCGCGACGGGCAGGTCGTCGCCGCCAAGCTGATGAACCTGTCGATCAGCTGCGACCACCGCGTCGTCGACGGCTGGGACGCGGCGAGCTTCGTCCAGGCGATCAAGCGGCTGATCGAGACGCCGGCGCTGCTGTTGGTGGACTGACCCATTGTCCCCCGCAATTGGGGAGGGCATGTTTATCGCTACTGCGGGTGCGGCGGACGGTTGTCGACGCCCCTCAGGAAGTCCGATCCCAGCGATGTCCGCGGTGCCGGTGGCGGAGCGACCCGCACTGGCGGTGGTGGAGCGGCTCGCACTGGCGGCGGCGGCGGGGTGACGCGCACCGGCGGTGCCTGCGGCTCGAAACCGTCCTCCGGCTCCGCGGCCGGCTCCGTGCCATCCTGCAGCGGCATCCCGTCGGCATCGACCAGGCCATCGTCGGGTGCGCCCATATAGGTTTCATCGTCCGGCTCGAGCTGGAACTCGGGCAGCGTGATCTCGGTCTCGAACTGTTCGACCGGCCGCCTGGCCACCGCAACCTTCATGAAATCGGCGAAGGCCCGGGCCGGAGCGCGGCCGCCCTGCAGCCCGGCAACGGTGCGGGCATCGTCGCGGCCCATCCACACGCCGGCGGTGATGCCGGAGGAGAAGCCGAGGAACCAGCCATCCTTGTTCGACGAGGTGGTACCGGTCTTGCCCGCCACCGGCCGGCCGATCTGGGCGGCGCGGGCGGTGCCGGTGTTGACGGCAGTCTGCAGCAGGTCGGTCATCTCGGCGGCGACCCACGGTGCGACCAGCACGCGATTGTCGTCGACCGGGTGCTGGTACAGCAGGTCGCCCTTCGCGGTGGTCACCTTGACGATACCATAGGGCACCACCGCCACGCCCTTGCGGGCGACGGCGGCGAAGGCGCGGGTCATGTCGATCAGGCGGACGTCGGAGGTGCCGAGCACCATTGAAGGATGGGTGTTGAGCTTGCTGCTGATGCCGAAGCGGTGGGCCATGTCGGCGACGGTGTCGAAGCCGACCTGCGAGCCCACCTTCGCGGCGACGGTGTTGATCGAAAAGGCGAAGGCTGTGCGGATGTCGATCGCGCCGGCATATTCGCGGTTGCTGTTGCGCGGGCTCCAGCCTTCGATCTCGACCGGCTCGTCGGTCACCGGCGTATCCGGCTTCATGCCGGATTCCATCGCCGCCAGATAGACGAACAGCTTGAAGGCGGAGCCGGGCTGGCGCTCCGCCTGGGTGGCGCGGTTGTAGATCGACGAGACATAGTCCCGGCCGCCGACCATCGCGCGAACCGCGCCATCGCGGTCGAGCGCCACCAGCGCACCCTGCGTGCCTGGCGGAGCATTGGCGCGGATCGCCGCATCGGCGGCGCGCTGCATCGCCGGATCGATCGTCGTCCAGACGTCGATTGGCTCGACCTGCTCGTCGACCAGCTGATCGAGCTGGGCCAATGCCCAATCGGTGAAATAGCGCACCGCATTCTGGTCGCGTCCGGCGGCGAGGCTGATCTTGGAGAGGTCGACCGCCTCGGCCTCGGACGGAGTGATCACGCCGGCGTCCTGCATCACGTCGAGCACGACCTTGGCGCGGCCGATCGCCGCGTCACGGTCTGCGGTCGGCGAATAATGCGACGGCGCCTTGACCAGGCCGGCGATGATCGCGCTTTCGCCGAGGTTCAGCGTGTTGGCCGAATGATCGAAGAATTTGCGGCTCGCGGCGTCGATGCCATAGGCGCCGCCACCGAAATAGACCCGGTTGAGATACAGCTCGAGGATCTGCTCCTTGGAGAATTTCCGCTCCATCGCCAGCGCCAGGATGACTTCCCTGAATTTGCGGCCGAAGCTGTAGGCGTTGGTGAGGAAGATGTTGCGCGCGAGCTGCTGCGTGATCGTCGACGCGCCCTGGAGCCGCCGGCCTTCGCCCTTGCGCTGCCAGGCCAGCCAACCCGCCCGGGCCATGCCGATCGGGTCGATGCCGGGATGCATGTAGAAGCGGCGGTCCTCGACCGCGACCATCGCCTTCTTCATCGTCGAGGGGATGCGGTTCGACGGCAGCCAGTCGCCATAGCTCGGCCCTAGCGAGACGATCACCGAACCGTCGGCGGCGCGGACGCGGACCATCTGGCCGTTCGGGCTCGATTTCAATTCTTCGAAACCGGGCAGCGAGGCCATTGCGATCAGCACTGCGATCACCAGCGCGCCAAGCCCGGCCAGCGTGGCGAACAGCGTGAATTTGAACAGGGTCCTCAGCCAATTCATGCGGCTAGTCCTGTCGCTGGATTTTTGCGGGGGTTTTGGAGCGGTGGGCATCGGCGGTTGCCGACTTATCGCCTATCCCTGTCGCTGCCAAGCGCATCACCCTCATATTCGGCCAATCCGCGGCCGCTATCGATCAACGACCCTTGCCGCTCGCTGAATGGCGGGCCGCCGTACCCTATGGCATGGCCTGTGCTGGACGGCTTGCCTAGAGGGCGCCCCGGGCGCTAGAGAGCGCGCCATTCAACGACAGCTCGGGATAGGGCGGCAATGGCCGGTCATAGCAAATTCAAGAACATCATGCACCGCAAGGGTGCGCAGGATAAGAAGCGCTCGTCGCTCTTTTCCAAGCTCAGCCGCGAGATTACCGTCGCGGCGCGAATGGGCCTGCCCGATCCGGCGATGAACGCCCGGCTGCGCTCGGCGGTCATCACCGCGCGCAAGGAAGGCCTGCCCAAGGACAATATCGAGCGCTCGATCAACAAGGCGTCGGGCGGCGATGCGACCAACTACGAAGAGATCCGCTATGAGGGCTTCGGCCCCGGCGGCGTCTCGCTGATCATCGAGAGCCTGACCGACAACCGCAACCGCACCGCGACCAATGTCCGGACGATCGTGTCGAAGAATGGCGGCAATCTCGGCGCGGGCGGCTCGGTCAGCCACGCGTTCGATCGGCTCGGTCTGATCAGCTACGGCCCGACGGCGGGCGATGCCGAGAAGGTGTTCGAGGCCGCGCTCGAGGCCGGTGCCGAGGATGTCAGCTCGAGCGAGGACGGCCACGAGATCTGGACCGCGATCGAGGCGCTCCACGAAGTCTCCAAGGCGCTCGAGCCCGTACTCGGCGAGCCCGAAGGCGCGAAGCTCGCCTGGCGGCCGCAGACGATGGTGACGGTGGGCGAAGAGGATGCGGCCAAGCTCCTCAAGCTGATCGACCAGCTCGACGATGACGACGACGTCCAGACCGTGTGGGGCAATTATGACGTGCCCGAGGACGTGATGGAGAAGCTGGGGTAACACTCCGCGAATGACATCATCCAGTCCGTCATGCTGAACTTGTTTCAGCATCCACCAGGCGGCGCGGGTAGACGCATGGTTGGGGCGCACTCGCTTCCGCTAGCATTCCGAGCCTCGCCGTGGATGCTGAAACAAGTTCAGCATGACAGTTGGAAGGGGCGCGCAACTCCCCTCCACCGTTTTTAGCTTCACAAATCTCTTCGTCTGCGCAAAAGAGAACATGTGATGAACATGACGTCCGCACGCGCATGATCCTGATCGGCTTCGATCCGGGCCTCGGCACTACCGGCTGGGGGGTCATCGCCGCCGATGGCAACCGGCTGTCGCATGTCGCCAATGGCCAGATAAAGACAGAGCCCTCGATGGAATTAGCGCGTAGACTGTCGCTGCTCTACGGCGCGCTGACCGACGTGATCCATCAGCACCAGCCCGATGGTGCGGCGGTCGAGGAGGTGCTCGGCAATTCGAACGCGCAGTCGACTCTCAAGCTCGGCCAGGCGCGGGGCGTGGTGCTGCTGTCCGCCGCCAATGCCGGGCTCCATGTCGGCGAATATCATCCTTCGGTGCTCAAGAAGGCGGTGGTCGGCACCGGCGGCGCCGAAAAAAGGCAGGTGCAGGCAATGGTGCAGGTGCTTCTTCCGGGCGTGAAGCTCGCGGGGCCCGATGCGGCGGACGCGCTCGCGGTGGCGATTACCCATGCCCACCATCTCGCGACCGCGCGGGCGATGCGACGGGTGGTCGCATGATCGCACGGCTCCGGGGCGTCCTCGCCGAGAGCATGGCGGACCATGCCGTGCTCGATGTCGGCGGGGTTGGCTATCTGGTCTGGTGTTCCGGCCGGACCTTGTCCGCGATCGGCGAGGTCGGCGGCGATGTGCTGCTGTTTACCGAAATGCAGGTCCGCGAGGACGCGATCACCCTCTATGGCTTCGGCTCGGCGGGCGAACGCGACGCCTTTCGACTGCTCACCGGCGTCCAGGGTGTCGGCGGCCGGGTCGCGCTGGCGATCCTGTCGGTGCTGGACGCAGGCGAACTGGCGAAGGCGATCGCGAGCGGCGACAAGGCGATGGTCGCGCGCGCCAATGGCGTCGGTCCCAAGCTGGCGATGCGGATCGTCAACGAACTCAAGGACAAGATGGGCGCTTTGCCGATCGGGCCCGGCCTGGCGGCTGCGACTGTGGCCAAGGGCGGGACGGCCAGCGACGCCCTGTCGGCGCTTGCCAATCTCGGTTTCCGCCCCGCCGAGGCGAGCGCGGCCGTCGGCGCTGCGGTCGAGGAACTGGGCGAAGGCGCGACGCTCGATGCCGTGGTGCGGCTGGCACTGCGCAAGGCTGCGAAATAGCGTCATGGCGGAATCTGCCCTCACCGCGCGCTGCTTCTGCGGGCAGCTGTCGGTCGAGTGCCGTGGCGATCCGGCGCGGATTTCGGTCTGTCATTGCCATGACTGCCAGCGCCGCAGCGGCAGCGCCTTTGCCGCGCAGATCCGCTTCGCAACCGACGCTGTGCGAGTGATCGGCGACAGCCGGAGCTGGACGCGGATCGGCGATAATGGCGGGCGTTGCACCTTTCATTTCTGCCCCGATTGCGGTTCGACCCTGTTCTATGATCTCGAGAGCATGCCGGGCCTCCGCGCGATAGCGATGGGGGCCTTCGCCGGCACCGAACTGCCCTGGCCGCAATATTCGGTCTATGAGGCGCGGCGGCTGCCCTGGGTCGAGATCGTCGGTGCGGACATCGAACGTCATGACTGAGATCGACAGCGCGGCACTGCGACGGTTAGGGGAACATGGCATAGCATGACCGACACCGATCGCCTTCTCGCGGGCAACCGCCGGCCCGAGGACATGGACGCCGCCTTGCGTCCCAAGTCGCTCGAGGAATTCGTCGGGCAACAGGCGGCGCGCGACAATCTGCGGGTGTTCATCGAAGCGGCGCGCAAGCGCGGCGAGCCGCTCGACCATGTCCTGTTCTTCGGCCCGCCGGGGCTCGGCAAGACGACGCTCGCCCAGATCATCGCCAAGGAGATGGGGGCGGGGTTCCGCGCGACATCGGGGCCGGTGATCGCCAAGTCGGGCGACCTGGCGGCGCTGCTCACCAATCTCGAGGATGGCGACGTGCTGTTCATCGACGAGATCCACCGGCTCCAGCCCGCGGTCGAGGAGGTGCTCTATCCGGCGATGGAGGATCGGGCGCTCGATCTGATGATCGGCGAGGGGCCATCAGCGCGCAGCGTGCGGATCGATCTGCCGCGCTTCACGCTGGTGGGCGCCACGACCCGGCAGGGGCTGATCACCACGCCGCTGCGCGATCGCTTCGGCATCCCGATCCGCCTGCAATTCTATACGGTCGACGAACTCGAACGGGTGGTCAGCCGGGCGGCCCGGCTGCTCGATCTCGCCATCTCGCCCGATGGCGCGATCGAGATCGCCCGGCGCGCGCGGGGAACGCCGCGCATCGCCGGACGGCTGCTGCGCCGGGTGCGCGACTTCGCCCATGTGCTGGGCGCGGCGGTGGTGGATGCCAAGGTGGCCGATCAGTCGCTCAACCGGCTGGAGGTCGATGCGCTCGGCCTCGACGCGATGGACCGGCGCTATCTCCACATGATCGCCGACATCTATCGCGGCGGACCGGTAGGCGTGGAGACGCTCGCCGCCGGCCTGTCCGAACCGCGCGACACGATCGAGGACGTCATCGAACCCTATATGATCCAGCTCGGACTGATCGCGAGGACGGCGCGGGGGCGGTGCCTCAACGGGCGGGGCTGGAAACATCTTGGGCTGAACCCGCCGCCCGAGGCCGGGCAGGATGGATTGTTCGACGAGGTCTGATCCGCCGGGGCGACGCTGGTGTGGGACGAGCCGTCCGCGCCCGGCCGAGAAAATGGATTCATTTCGCCCGCCGATGGCCTAAACAGCGTGGGAATGCATGAACCGCCCTATTCCGGCCGCTTCGAAGCGGGTGCGCACCTGTTCGCGCTGCGCGTCTATTTCGAGGATACCGATGCCGGTGGCGTCGTCTACCACGCCAATTATCTGCGCTTCATGGAACGCGCGCGCAGCGACATGATGCGCGTCGCCGGGATCGACCAGCGGGAGGCGATGGAAAGCGGTGTGGGAACCTATGTCGTGGTCGAGGTCGGAATGCGGTACAAGATGCCTGCGCGGCTCGACGACGATCTTCTGGTGGTCAGCCGGGTGGGAAATATGCACGGGGCCTTGTGCGCTGTTCATCAGAGAGTCATGCGCGGGCAGGAAACGGTGGTGGAGGCCGATATATCGGTCGCGCTGATCGGCCCGAGCGGCCGGCCGACGCGTCAGCCCCGCCACTGGCTCGAGACGTTTGAACGATTGAAAGGGACGAAATAAGTTGATGATGCAGGATCTGGCGGTCGCCGCATCGACATCGGCCTTGTCGCCGATCGCGCTCTTCCTCCAGGCGGATGTCGTCGTGAAGACGGTGATGATCGGGCTGCTGCTCGCCAGCATCTGGACCTGGACGATCATCGTCGCGGGCAGCATGGCGCTGGGCAAGGCGCTGAAGGACAGCCAGGCGGTCGAGGCCGAGTTCTGGAAATCCGAGGATATCGACAAATTCTACGACGGGCCGGGGCGGAAGGAAGTCCCGGCGGCGAAGATCTTCACCGCGGGCGTTGCCGAATGGCGGCGCTCGGTACGCGCCGGCAAGCCGGTCGATCGCGATGGGACGCGCACGCGGCTCGCCAATGCGATGGCCTCGGCGACCGGGGCGGAGATCGACCGGCTCTCGGATCGGCTCAACATCCTCGCGACGGTAGGCTCGGTCGCGCCGTTCGTCGGGCTGTTCGGCACCGTCTGGGGCATCATGCGCAGCTTCACCGACATTGCCGCCTCGCAGAACACATCGCTCGGCGTGGTGGCGCCGGGCATCGCCGAGGCGCTGTTCGCGACCGCGCTGGGCCTGTTCGCCGCGATCCCGGCCGTGATCGCCTATAATCGGCTGCTGCATAAGGTTTCCAAGATCGAAGGCCAGCTCAACCGCTTCGGCGATGCCATCCATATGACGCTCAGCCGCGAGCTGGAACGCGCCTGATGGGCATGGGCCCCGTCTCAGGCCGCGGCGCCCGGCGCGCGCCGATGGCGGAGATCAACGTCACGCCGTTGGTCGACGTCATGTTGGTGCTGCTGATCATCTTCATGATCACTGCGCCGCTGCTGCTGGCGGGCGTGCCGGTTGACCTGCCCGAAAGCGCCGCCGGTGCGCTCGACCAGGACCAGAAGCCGGTGCAGCTATCGATCGACAAGGCGGGCGCCGTGTTCATCGACGACCGCGAGGTGCAGATGTCGGCGCTGCCCGATCAGCTCGCTGCGATCGCCGCGAAGTCGGGCAAGGGCAAGGACAGCCCACAGGTCTTCCTCCGCGCCGACAAGGCGCTCGATTATGGCCGGGTGATGGCGGTGATGGGCGCGCTCAATCATGCCGGGCTCAACCGCGTCGCACTGGTGACGATGGGCGAAAGCGAAGCCGGCGGTGAGAGCGGCGGCCGGGTCGACGGTGATTCGGTTCCCGAACCCGCGGTGCCGTGATGGAACGCGCGGAGCGCACGGGACTGGGGCTGTCGGTCGTCGGCCATGTCGGCCTGCTGGTGATCCTGTCGCTCAACCTGATGAGCGTGCGCAAGATGCCCAAGCTGAGCGAGCCGATGGACGTGATGCTGGTCGACAAGGCCGGCCTGGTGTCGGCCGCACCCCAGATGTCGAAGGAAGCCCCGCAGGCCGCCGAAGCGCCCGATGTCGCGCCCACCGTCGAGGAAGCGCCTCCGCCAGAGCCCGCGCCCACGCCGCCGAAGCCCGCTCCGACCCAGCCCGCACCTTCGCCCAAGGTGGCGGAGAAGCCGTTGCCCAAGGCGCCCGGCAAGGAGCCGCCCGCCAAGGCCGCACCGCCAGCGCCTGCCAAAGCGGCGCCGGCCAAGCCGAAGGCCACCTCGCTCGGCACCGATTTCCTCAAGGGCATTCCGGTCGAGAAGTCCGCCGGCAAGGGCGCAGCCCCGCGCGTCGCGGCGATCAGCCCGATCGCGATGAACGGGCTGGTGGCGCTGATCGCGTCGCAGGTGAAGCCCTGTTACACCATTCCCGCGGGTGGCACCGACACTTCCAGCATCATCAGCCGGGTGCGTTTGCGACTGAAAAAGGACGGCTCGATCGCGGTCGCTCCCGAAATCATCGGCAATGTCGGCGTCAATTCGGCGAACCAGCCCTATGTTCGCCAAATGAACGAGGCTGCTACGCGGGCGCTCCAGCGCTGCGCGCCTTATAAGCTGCCGGCCGATCTCTACGAAGGCGGCTGGGAGGATTTGATCTTCACCTTCAGACCGAGCCAGATGGATTAACCCGCGATATTTGACTTACACCCCCGCTTTCGGGTCTATACCGGGGCGGGGTAGAGGAGACGAGAATGCGCCTTCCCCTTGCCCTGACGTTGCTGAGCGCGGCGCTTGCACTCGCTTCGCCTGCCGAGGCGCAGCTCGAGGTTGATATCACCGGCGGCATCGCCCAGCCGATGCCGATCGCGATACCGGGCATGCCGACGCCATCGGTGGCCAATACGCCGGCCGGCGATACCGCGTCGCTTGGCCAGCGCGTCGCCGATGTCGTGACCAACGACCTCAAGAATAGCGGGCTGTTCAGCCCGTTGCCCAAGAGCGCGCTGCAAACCGTAAGCCATCCACAGGTCACCGCGCCCGACTATATGTTCTGGACACAGAGCGGCGCGCAGGCGCTGGTACAGGGCTTCGTGCAGGCCAATGGCGACGGATCGCTGACGGTCGGCTGCTATCTGTACGATGTGCTCGCCAAGGCCGAACTGACCCGCCAGGGCTTCGTGGTGCAGCCCGGCCAGTGGCGCCGCGCGGCGCATAAATGCGCGGACACAGTCTATACCCGCCTCACCGGCGAAGGCCCGTATTTCGACAGCCGCGTGGTCTATGTCTCGGAAACGGGGCCGAAGACCAACCGCACCAAGCGCCTTGCGATCATGGACCAGGATGGCGCGAACCACCGCTTCCTGACCAACGGCCAATCGATCGTGCTGACCCCGCGCTTCGCGCCCGGCCAGCAGACGATCACCTACATGTCTTATGCCGGCAATCGCGCGCGGGTCTATGTGTACGACATCGGCTCGGGAAGCCAGCGCCTCGTCGTCGACCAGCCGAACATGACCTTCTCGCCGCGCTTCTCGCCCGATGGCCGCTATATCGTCTTCTCGATGGCGGTCGGCGGCAACACCGACATCTACCGGGTCCCCGTGGCGGGCGGACGGCCCGAGCGGCTGACCACCTCGCCGGGCATCGACACCGGCGCCAGCTATTCGCCCGATGGTTCGAAGATCGTGTTCGAAAGCGATCGGTCGGGTACCCAGCAGCTCTATGTGATGGGCGCCGACGGATCGAACCAGAACCGGATCAGCTTCGGCTCGGGCCGTTATGGCAGCGCCGCCTGGAGCCCGCGCGGCGACCTGATCGCCTTCACCAGGATCGGCGGCGGCTTCGCCGTCGGAGTCATGGGAGTCGACGGTTCGGGCGAGAAGATCCTGACCAATGGCTGGCAGGACGAGGGGCCGAGCTGGTCCCCCAACGGCCGCGTGATCATGTTCTTCCGGACCGGCCAAGGTTCGGGCAAGGCGGACCTGTGGTCTGTCGACTTGACCGGCGTCAACGAACGTCCGGTGCCGACACCGCTGGACGGATCGGACCCGGCATGGGGCCCACTCTTGCCATGATGCAGGAATTTCCGCGCATTTCCGCGCAAAACACGTTAAGTATCCGTAACCAGTTTTACTCGAGGAGAAACATGATGGCGCGTCTGACGATGAAAATCGCCCTTGTGTCCGCGCTGGCGCTGAGCGTCGCGGGATGCACCAAGAAGAAGCCGGAGGAACTGCCGCCGGCGCCCGCCGCGACCGCACCGGCCCCAGAGGCGGAAGCGCCGCAGCCCGCCCCGCAGACCGGCCCGATTCCCGGGTCGCGCGCGGACTTCCTCCAGCAGGCCGGCACCGACACGATCCATTTCGGAACGGACCTGTACGACATCGACGCGGAGAGCCAGGCGATCCTCAGCCGCCAGGCACAGTGGCTCGCGAAGAACCCGAACGTCTCGGTGACGATCGAGGGGCATTGCGATGAGCGCGGCACCCGCGAGTATAACCTCGCGCTCGGCGACCGCCGCGCCAATGCCGCCAAGAATTATCTGGTCAACGCCGGCGTCTCTGCTTCGCGCCTGTCGGTGATCAGCTACGGCAAGGAGCGCCCGGTCGCGACCGGCTCCGACGAAGGCAGCTGGGCGCAGAACCGCCGTGCCGTCACGGTGGTGCCGCAGTAAATCTCTTCCCCTCCCCTTCGGGGGAGGGGCTGTCCAGGCCTACTCCACCTCGGCCAGATGGTCGCGCAGCGCTCGCGCATCGTGAAGCGCGTTGTGCGGCACCTTGCTGTTGCGCGCGGTCGAGAAGCCGGGGGTGCGGCGGAACTCGAAGCGCATCTGCTTCACGTCCACGATCTCGGTCTCGCTGACCAGCAGCAGCCGGCAGAACAGCGCGATATCCTCTGGCCAGTCGGCGACGATAGTGACATCGCGATCAGCGGCAAGATAGGCCGCGACATCATGCGCCGCCGCGATCCGGTCGAGCCGATTGTACAGCATCGGCGGCACGCTTTCGAGGTAGGGGACGACGTGCTTCTCGACCCATGGGTGGTAGGCATCCGCGATCGGGATTACGACATAATAGTCCTGGTCGCCATATTCGGGCACCAGCGCGAGGCTCATCAGCTCGCCGCCGAAGCCGTTGAATTCGGTATCGAGAAAGTAGCGCATCCGTTCTCCTTGCCGTTCGCCCCGAGCGAAGTCGAGGGACGTGTCCCCTCGCCGGTGTCTCGACTTCGCTCGACACGAACGGAGCGCGACCGTGCGCCAACAGGCGTAGCACTTATTCGTCGCCGTACAGCGCCACGATGCGCGGCTGGTCGGCGCGAGCCAGCCCACGGTACATGCCCTGGCTGTTGAAGCACCAGCCGCCCCGGCCTTCGCCATCGACGCTGATCAACCCGCCGATGCCGCCCAGCGCTCCAATCTCGCCGATCACGCCTTCGCCCGCCTGCTCCAGTGGCTGGCGCGCGAGCCGCACCCGCGCCGACAGCTCGTGCCCGGCGCCGACGCGGATGAAATGTTCGCCCGATCCGGTGCAGGAGGTCGCGGCGCCCCGGTCGTCGGCCCACGTGCCGGCGCCGATCACCGGCGAATCGCCGATCCGGTTCCAGCGCTTGCCGGTCAGCCCGCCGGTCGAGGTCGCGGCGGCGAGGTGGCCGGCGGCATCGCGCGCCACCGCCCCGACCGTCCCATATTTCAGGTCGGCATCGAATGCTCCGCCCGCGCGCAGCTCCTCATATTGGCGCCAGCGCTCGTCGGTGTGAAACCAGGCGGGAGCGGCCTGCTCCAGGCCATGCTCCGCACCGAAGCGGTCGGCGCCGGCCGCCGTGAGCATCACGTGCGGGCTCTGCTCCATCACCGCGCGCGCCAGCGAGACCGGATGCTTGCTCCTGGTGACCGCACTGATCGCTCCGGCTTGGCGATTGCGGCCGTCCATGATCGCCGCGTCGAGCTCATTGACGCCCTCGGCACTGAACACCGCGCCGCGCCCGGCATTGAAGTGCGGATCGTCCTCGAGCACCCGCACCGCCGCTTCCACCGCGTCGACGGCGCCGCCGCCCGCGGCGAGGACCGTGCTGCCAGCATCGAGCGCCGCTGCCAGCGCCGCGCGGGCATGCGCATCGTCCTCCGGCGCAAGCAGCAGGTTCCTGAGCTGGCCGGCGCCGCCATGGACGACGATCGTCCAGCCATCGGCCGGGCCGGTCCATTGCGACGTGATCTGGCGGTGGTCAGCCACTTTTCACCTGACGTTGGGGAGCGTCTTCATATCGACGCTCGGAAGGCCTATACGGGTCCACGATATTTTCAAAGAACGGAAATCCATGTCCATTCGCCCGTGGCGCGACATCCAGCGCAGGAAATCGCGTCAGATCATGGTCGGCAACGTCGCCGTCGGCGGCGACGCGCCGGTCACCGTCCAGACCATGACCAATACGCCGACCGACGACATCAAGGCGACGATCGACCAGATCCGCCGCTGCGAGGACGCGGGGGCCGATATCATCCGGGTGTCCTGCCCCGACGAGGCCTCGACCGCCGCGCTCCGGCAGATCGTCCGAGCGGCGCGGGTGCCGATCGTCGCCGACATCCACTTTCATTATAAGCGCGCCCTCGAAGCCGCCGATGCGGGCGCGGCCTGCCTCAGGATCAATCCCGGCAATATCGGGTCGGAGGCGCGCGTCGCCGAGGTCGTCCGCGCGGCCAAGGCCAATGGCTGCTCGATCCGGATCGGAGTCAACGGCGGCAGTCTCGAGAAGGATCTGCTCGAGAAATATGGCGAGCCCTGTCCCGAGGCACTGGTCGAAAGCGCGCTCGATCATATCAAGCTGCTGCAGGATCAGGATTTCCACGAATATAAGGTCGCGGTGAAGGCGTCGGACGTGTTCCTCGCCGTCTCGGCCTATATGGGCCTGGCAGAAGCGGTCGATTGCCCGCTGCATCTGGGCATCACCGAAGCGGGCGGGCTCGTCGGCGGCACCGTCAAATCGGCGATCGGCATCGGCAACCTGCTGTGGGCGGGCATTGGCGACACGATCCGCGTGTCGCTGTCGGCCGAGCCCGAGGAAGAAGTCCGCGTCGGGTTCGAGATTCTGAAGAGCCTCGGCATCCGCAATCGCGGCGTTCGCGTCGTCTCCTGCCCCAGCTGCGCGCGCCAGGGCTTCGACGTGATCCGGACCGTCCAGACGCTCGAGGAGCGGCTCCAGCATATCCGGGTGCCGCTGTCGCTGTCGGTGCTCGGCTGCGTCGTCAACGGACCGGGCGAAGCGCGCGAGACCGACATCGGTCTGACCGGCGGCGGCGCCGGCAAGCATATGGTCTATCTGTCGGGCGTCACCGACCACACCGTGCAGGATGCCGACATGGTCGAACATATCGTCCGGTTGGTTGAGACCAAGGCCGCTGAGATCGAGGCCGCCGAAGCCGAGCAGGCGCAAGCGGCGGAATAGGATTTCGGGGGGGCGCGATGATAAGCGATGAAGCAGAATATCAATTTGTGTGTTCTCAAGTCCGACTCTTCGTCGAGCGCATCGACGCTGCCTTCCAGTTCTTCGTGAAGCTATATTCTGCAATACTGGCGGGCACCATATGGCTAAGCATTCAACCCAATATACCAAATTATAAAGGGTATTGGATTATGCCAGATGCTTTAGTTTTGGGTATAGCTTTGTTGTCGTGTGTTAAGGTTTGGGACAATGTTCGAGCATGGCGCGGCTACAGGCGTGCACAGGTGCGGCTCCGAGGTTACGACGAAGACGGAGAACCCCGCACACCTCATCCCAAGTTTTGGCCGACTCACTTGGAGGAAGCCGCGGGAACTCTAGCTATAGTTGCATCCGCAACGCTGTATTGCATCTTTAACCCTTTAGGCTAATCAATCTCGTGACGAAGCACAACGTGCTGATCGCCTTCGCGGTCGCCTGTCTCGGCATCGCGGTCTTTTCGTCGATGGATGCGGTGATCAAGGCGCTCGCCCTGGCGATCGGCACCTATAATACGCTGCTCTGGCGCAGCTTCGCCGGCATCGCGGTGAGCGGCGTGCCATGGCTGTGGAGCCGTCCGGTCAAGCCTTCGCAGTCGGCTATGCGGCTCCATATCGAACGTGGCGCGGTTTCTGCGGTGATGGCGATGCTGTTCTTCTGGGGGCTCGCCCGGACGCCGATGGCACAGGCGATCGCGCTCAGCTTCATTGCGCCGCTGATCGCGCAGGGCCTGGCGGTGCTGCTGCTCAAGGAACAGATGAAGCGCCGCGCGCTGCTCGGATCGCTGCTGGCGTTCGCCGGCGTGTTGATGATCATGTGGGGGCAGGCGCGTGCGGCGATGGGGCCGGAGGCCTTGCTGGGCGCGATCGCCGTGCTGCTGTCGGCGGTGTGCTACGCCTATAACATCATCCTGATGCGGCGGCAGGCGCAGGTCGCGGACCCTTATGAAGTCGCCTTTTTCCAGAGCCTCTTCGTCACCATCTGCCTCGCCGTCGCGATGCCGTGGTTCGCGGTGCTGCCGCCGGCCCAGCATTGGCCGATGATCCTGTTGGGCGCGGTGCTCGCCACGATCTCGCTGGCGCTGCTGAGCTGGGCCTATGCCCGCGCCGAGGCGAGCTATCTGGCTCCGGTCGAGTTCACCGCCTTCATCTGGGCCAGCCTGTGGGGCTGGGTGGTGTTCGGCGAGAAGGTCGGGCCGACGACGCTGATCGGCGCGGCGGCGATCGTCGGAGGCTGCTGGATCACCGCGCGCACACCCGATCTGGAGAGGGACGTGATACCATGAAGGCTAGCATCCGCCGCGCTGTGCCGGGCGACGAGCATGACATAGTGCGGCTGGTCCACGCGCTTGCGACCTATGAGCGCGAGCCGGACGCCGTAGAAACGACGCCCGATGGGCTGGCGGCGCTTCTGTTCGGAGAGGCGCCCAAGGTCTTCGCGCATGTTGCCGAGATAGACGGCAAGGTGGTCGGCATCTCGGTATGGTTCTTCAATTTCTCGACCTGGACCGGTCGTCACGGCATCTATCTGGAGGACCTGTTCGTCGATCCGGATGTGCGCGGCGGCGGCGTTGCGCGCGCCCTGTTCGAGGCGCTCGCCGACGAAGCGAAGGCGCATGACTGCGCCCGGCTCGACTGGGGCGTGCTCGACTGGAACGATCTGGCAAAGGGTTTCTACCGCCGCATCGGCGGGCGGCACCAAGTCGGGTGGGAGCCGTGGCGGCTCGATGGCGAGGCGCTGAAGAGGCTTCAGCGGGACTGAGCGCCGCTCAGGATCCGCCGCCCAGCACGTTGATCGTGAAAGCCAGCACGCCGATGTTGAAGACGAAGGCGGCGAGGCAGTGGAGGATGGCGACCCGGCGGATGCCGCGACTGTCGATTTCGATGTCCGAGGTCTGGAAAGTCATACCCAGGGTGAAGGCGAAATAGATGAAATCCCAATAATCCGGCTCCTCGTCGCCGGGGAAGCTGATGCCGCCATGGTCGCCGCCGGTCTTCGGCTCGGCGCTGTAGAACAGATGTCCATAGTGGAGCGCATAGACCATGTTGCTGAACAGCCAGGCGACCAGCAGTGTGCCGATGATCAGCACGATGCTGCCGGCATGCATCTCCTGCTTCTGTGAAAGCTCGACGGTGATCGCCACCAGCACCACCGCGCTGACGATGCCGGTGATCACCAGCAGCATCGCTCGATTGGCGTCGTTGCGCTGGGCCGCGGCGCGCATGTCGTCCGGTGCGTGGCCCAGCAGCGGGATGCAGGACAGCAGGAACAGCAGCGCGCCGGCATCGAAGCCGATCAGAGCCGCGCGGGCCCAGCCTGCCCAATGCATCGCGACGGCGAAGCCGGCGACCGCGACGACGATGAAGCCGACGAAGCGCGGCGGCGCGATATGGTGGCCGAGGCCGAGCGGGGATGATGTTGCCATGGCTCTGTCCTAGCTTGCCCGTGCCCGCTTCGCTACCGCCGGAGTTGCGCGCGCTGATGGCGGGGCGCGGGGGTGTGTGTATTCGCCCGCAGCCATGCTATGCTAGGATCAGGGCAATAGGAGACGTCCCTGTGATGGCGCTCACAGCGCGAGGGGACGAGTGTTCATAAGGTCGTGCGTCGACGAATTCGTCTTTGCCATGGGGCAACCTGGCCGCGCTTTGCACCGTAGTGTGAAGTGCAGTCATGAGAAGGATGGAATATGACCGGTCGCACTATGCGTTTCGCGATCATGAGCGGGCTGGTGCTCGCCATCCTCACGCCGCTCGCCGCGCATGCGGCCGACGCGCCTGCAATCAAGGCATATAAGCGCGACCCGCTGCCCATCTATGACGACGCGGGCGCGAAGGTGCGCGACGTGCCGGTCGCCTCGATGCCGGCGGCGGGCAGCCCCGGCGCGCGCGTGATCCGCGCGAAGACCGGATTCGTCGGCGTGCAGCTTGACGGTAAGCTGGCGTGGCTGCGGCTGTCGACGGTCGACTATGTCGGCGACATCGCGGCCGTGAAATGCGACGCGAATGCGATGAGCTTCGCAAAGATGGAGGAAGACGGGCTGCAACAGTCGCTGGGGCTGGGCTGCGGCGGGGGCAAATAGGTAGAAGGAGTCGGGGGGACAGCAGGAGGGATTTTTGAGATGCGGAACCGGTTGATCTTCGTCGCCCTGGCGGCGTCCCTCGGCGTCAGCCCGACACTCGATGCGGCCCCGCGGAAAAAGGCCGGTGCTGCGCCGGCAAAGGCCGCCGCCGAGCAGCCGATGGCGGCGGCGTTGCCCGATGCGCCCTATGTGGCGCTGAACGGTTGCCCCGCTCCGGCGAGCGGCACGCTGGTGGCGGCGAAGAAGATCGACAAGAAGGCGCGCGGCAAATTCTCGATCGACAAGGCGCCCTACATATCGACGCTCGATCCCGCCGACCTGTGCGCCACCAACCAGAAGATGCGATCGGGCGCGGGCGACGCCGCCGGTGCGATGGGCCTGTCGGGCCAGGTGATGAATACCCGTTCGGCGCGCATGGACCTGATGGCGATCCCGGCGCTCGAACTGGAGCTGAGGCCGGTGCTGGAGGCGTTCGCCAGGGCCTGGCCCTATGCGCCGCTGGAGCGCACCCCGAAGATCCTGTTTCGCGCCGACGAAGCCTATCAGGCGCAGGCGCTGCCGGACAATACGATCATCGTCTCGATGGGGTTGCTCGAGGCGGCGCAGTCGGATTCCGAAGTGCTGTTCGTGCTCGCGCATGAATATGCGCACCTCCTGCTCGGGCACTTCACCAAGGCGGAAACCATTGCGGGGGCAAAGGGCGCTACCCAAGCCGTGTCGATCGCCTGGCAGGCGGGCAGCACCGTCAACGCCCTGAAGCACAGCAATGGCAGCAACATGCTGGCCAGCGCGCAGAGCGGCATGGCGGCCGGCGCACGCCGCGCTGCGCCGATCGCCGAGGCGTTGCGCTTTGCCGTCGACGACATTTTCGCGCCGTCGTGGAACCGCGACCAGGAGAATCAGGCGGATGCGCTGGCGGTCGATCTGCTGATCCGCGGCAACATGACGATCGACAGTTATGCCAATGTGTTCGCCCGGCTGCAGAAGGCGTTCGAAACCGAGAAGGCGTCACGCGACAGGCGCAAGGCGGCGGCCGATGCCGTTCAGGCGAGCATGGGCGAGGCGATGAAGAGCTTTGCGACCAGCAGCGTCACCACCACGGGCCTGCTGGGCGGCGGCGCCGGCATGCGGGGCTTCGGCTCGGGCTTGCTCAAGAGCGCGGGTGGCGCGCTTCTGAACAATATGGGCAACATCACCAAATCGCTCGGCGGCGACACCCATTTGCCGCCGGAGGAGCGGCGCAACGGCCTCGCCGCCTATTTCCAGGCCGGCTATCCGACGGCCGATCCGCCAATCGACAGCGGCGCGCTGATCGGCCGGATCAAGGCGAAGCCCGATTATGCCCGCGCGATCTCGACCCGGAACGCCTATCTGAAGGCGCGCGGCAGCTATTTTGCGCAGGACTATGCCGGCGCGACGGCGCAGTTGCGCAGCCTTGGCGCGGGCAGCCGCTCGGCGCCGACCTTCGTCAACTATGTCGCGGCGCTGGCCGCCCGCGACCAGGGCAATATCCCGGCGGCAGCGAGCTTCTTCGACGCAGGCCGTGGCGGCAACGTGCCGAACCTGCAGCTTTACGAGACCTACACCGAGATGGAGCTCAATGCCGGTGACGTGAAGGACAGCGATGCGCTGATCGCGGAGGGCAAGGCCCGCTTCAAGGATCCCGATCACTTCAAGAGCATCGAAATCCGCCGCGATCTGGCCGCTGGTGATGCCGCCGCCGCCCAGTCGGTCTATACCGCCTGCATGGGCGTGAAAGGGCGCGATTACATCACCGAGCGCTGCAAGGCGGCGATGCCCGAGGCGCAGCAACAGCAGGCCAATCCGCTGGGATTCAAATTGCCGTTCGGCGGCTGAGGACGGATCTTTGCGACCGCACATCATGACGAGCTGGCTGCTTGCAGCCGCGTTCACAGCCGCTCCCGCGCTGGCCGCGCCTGATCCGCAGGCGGCGCTGTCCCGGATCGAGGACCGGCTGCAGTCCGCCACCGCCGAGCGGCGTTGGGCCGATGCGGTCGCGCTCGGCCGGCAGGCATTGGCCATCGAGGAGCGGACCAAGGGCGCGGATCATCCCGAAGTCGGCGGCACCCTGTCGCTGATTGCCGGCTGGCTCGTCGAGCAGGGCAAGCCGGTGGAGGCGACGCCGCTCTATCGTCGCGCCTTCGGCATATTCGAGCGCAGGCTGGGTGCGGGCCATGCGCTGACCGAGCAGGCGGCGTCGAACCTCGCCGCCAATCTGCAGTCGCTGGGGCAATATGACGAGGCCGAGCAACTCTATCGAGGCGCGCTCGCCCGCGCGCTGGTCAAGGGCGCGACGAGTCGCGCTGCCGCGCTCGCCTATAGCAATCTCGGTTTCGCGCTCGGGCGCCAGGGTCGCTTCACCGAGGCGCGCGATCTGTACGCGAAGGCCTTGGCGATTGCTCTTGGCTGGGAGCCCGAAGATCTCGACCTGGCGCTGATCGAGAGCAATGTCGCCGCCAATCTCGATGCGCTCGGTCGCCCACTCGAGGCCGAGCCGCTCTACCGTCAGGCGCTGGCGGTGCGCATCTCCGAGCTTGGTCCGGACGATCCGGCGGTGGCGACGAGCTATAATAATCTCGGCTTCAATCTCGATGGGCAGGGCCGCTATGCCGATGCCGCGCCGGCCTATGCCCGTGCGCTCCGGATTCGCAGCCGGATAGATCCCGCAGGGCTTGCCGTCGCGACCAGCTACAACAACGCCGCGCATAACCTGAACCGGCAGGGGGATTTTGCGGCAGCCGCGCCGCTCTATGCCAAGGCGCTCGCGATCTGGCGGGCGGTCTATGGTCCGCGGCATCCGACCACGGCGATCGGTCTGTCCAATGTCGCCGTCAATCTCGAACGGCAGGGCAAGGCGGTGGAGGCCGAGTCTCTGTTCGAGCAGGCGCTGGCGATCCGGGTCGGCGCGCTGCGCGCCGGCCATCCCGACATCGCGACCGCGCAGCTGCGGCTTGGCCATGCGCTCGCCGCGCAGGGCAAATTCGATCGCGCGCTGCCGCTCTATGAGCAGGCGGTGGCGGCCCGGCGGGCGGCGTTCGGCCCGGATCACCCCGCGCTGGCTGAGGCGCTGATCGACCAGGCCGAGCTGTTCCTGGCGGTCGGACGCACCGCCGATGCGGTGGCGGCGGCGCGCGAGGCGGCCGACATCGTTCGCCGCCGCCGGCTCGGCCGGATCGGGGATGCGCGCGACAGCGATGGTGCTCAGCAGGCGGTGAGCCGTGCCGAAGCGACCGATGCCAGCCGCTTCGATCCGTTGGCGGGCGCCTTTGCGATCCTGATCCGCGCCGCCTGGGAGCGCGCCGCCGTGGCGCCGCAACAGGGCCCCGCCCTCCGCGCCGAAGCCTTTCTCGCCGCACAGGATCTTTCCGTATCCGCGGCAGCGCGCAGCATGGCGCGTACCGCCGCGCGCACCGCAGCCGGCGAGGGGCCGCTGGGCGATCTGGTGCGCCGTCAGCAGGACCTGTCCGATCGCGCCGCGGAACTCGACGCGGGCCTGCTCCGGCAACTGGTGCGCGGCGATACCGCGCGGATCGCTGATATCCGCGCGCAGCTCGACACGACCTCCAGATTGTTGGCGGAGGTCGACCGCCAGCTGCGCGAGGCGTTCCCCGATTATGCGAGGCTGATCGGGTCGGAGAGCCTGCCGCTGGATGCAGCACAGGCGCGGCTCGATCGTGGCACCGGGCTATTGATGATCGTTCCTGCCGGCGACGATCTCTACAGCTTCGCGATTGGTTCCAGGACAATCGCGTGGTCGCGGTTGGCAGGGGGGGCGGCCCCGGTCGCGGCTCGCGTGCAGGCGCTGCGCTGCCAGGTCGACTCCAAGCGCTGCGGCGATCAATCGGACAATTGGCCCAGTTTCGACCGGCGGGCGGCCTTCGCGCTCTATCGCGATCTGGTTCGCCCTGTTGAACCCGTGCTCGAGGGCGCCAGGGCATTGTTCGTGGTGACGGGCGGTGCGCTCGCCGAATTGCCGCTTAGCCTGCTGCCGACAGACGACGCCGACGATGCTTCGGCCGGCTGGTTCGGCGACCGTTATGCGATCACCGTCCTTCCCGCGGTCTCGGTGCTGCGGGCGACGACAGCGAAGCCCAGTGTCACCCGCCCAGCGGGGACTCCGGTGCAGTTCGTCGGCTATGGTGCCCCGGCTTTTCTCGGCCCGCTGACTGGCGATCGCATGCTCGACGATTTCCTCAAGATCCCGCAGCCGGTCGATCGCGCGGGGCAAGGGCTGACCGACCCGATGGCGTTGCGCGAGCTGAGCCCGCTACCGGGCACCGAGGTTGAGCTGAAGGCGATGGCGGCGTCGCTGCGTGCGCGGCCGGACCTGCTCCACCTCGGCAGCGCCGCGACGGAGGCCTCGATCCGCACCGATCCGGCAGTCGGTGAAGCGCGGATCATCGCCTTTGCTACCCATGGCATCCTGCCGGGCGAGATTGGCGGCCTGCGCGAACCCGGCCTTGCCTTTACGCCGCCCGAGAGCAGTTCGCGTGAGGACGACGGCCTGCTCGCCGCGTCGGAAGTGGCCGGTATGCGGCTGACGGCGGACTTGGTGATCCTGTCGGCCTGCAACACCGCCTCGGCCGACGGCACGCCAGGGGCGGACAGCCTGTCGAGTCTGGGCCGCGCCTTTCTCTATGCCGGCGCGGGATCGCTGCTCGCGAGCCGATGGCGGGTAAGCGACGATTCGACCGCAGCGCTGACGGTGGAGACGCTGATCGGCCGCAACGCCGGGCTGAGCCGCGCTGCGGCGCTGCAGCGGGCGATGCGCGCGATCCGTACCGGCCGTCGTGCCGACGGCTCGCCGCTGCCAGGATGGCAGGCGCGCTGGGCGCATCCTGCGGCTTGGGCGCCGTTCACGGTCATCGGGAGCGACGCGGGGTAACAGCGGGGCGTCGCCGCCTCACCGGAGCGGAGCAGATCATCTCTTCCGTAACTGGAGGTCAGCCCCTGCTCTTTGTCGCATGGTTGATGCGGGTCGGATGGTTCAAGGCATCCACCGAAGTCGGCCGAGGCACATTGCAGCGGCCCTTCTCCTTGCGTGGCGGCGGCTTATCAATATGCGGCGAGACTTCGCGCCCGGTCAGATGGACACGGAGGCCTTGGCGTTGCTCAGAATTCCGCTCATTCCTCGCCGTGGCTGGCGAGGGCGAGATTTCCGCTTGTCAGCCTCGCGTGTGTCCGTCTTGGCGCGGATGCTGCGGGAGCCAAGGCGGTGCGGACTGGACGCGGGGACGTGTCAGAGAGCTTGAAATTGACGATGAGCGATGAAAGATGCCGAGCCTCGTTGGTGAGGCTGCTCGCGGCTGCCGTCGATTGTTCGACCATTGCCGCATTCCTTTGAGTCATCTGATCCATTTCGCTCACGGCAGTGTTGACCTGGTGCAGGCTGCCTGCCTGAGCCTGGGCAGCGATTGAGATCGCATCCACGAGCGTACTGATCACCGAGACGTTGTCGACAATCCTTGCCAGCGATTCGCCGGTCTTCTTGACGAGAGTGACCCCGTTTTCGACCTGCTGCGAACTCGCCGAAATAAGGGACTTGATGTCCTTCGCGGCATCAGCAGACCGTTGCGCCAATGCACGTACCTCGTTGGCAACCACGGCAAAACCCTTGCCGGCGTCGCCGGCCCTTGCGGCCTCGACACCCGCATTGAGAGCGAGCAAGTTGGTCTGGAACGCAATTCCGTCCATCAGATTGACGATCTGCGAGATCGCCTGTGACGATTTCTCGATGTCCGCCATGGCTTCAACGGCTTTGCGCACGACATCGCCGCCTTCGTTGGCGTCATGCTGCGCAGATTTGACCGAGGCGGTGACATGTTCTGCCTTTCCGGCTGTGTCCTTTACGCCCGAGGTGACCGAACTCATGGCCACAGCGGTTTCCTGCAGAGATGAGGCCTGATGCTCCGTTCGGCGCGCGAGATCAGCGGCAGCCGAGCCGACCTCGGAAGAGCCGGTATCGATGCCCTGCGCGACGTTTGAGACCTGGGTCAATGTCGAGCAGAGCGATTGCTTGGCGGTGTTAAAGTCCTGCCGGAGCTGTTCATATTGCGTTGGAAAGCGGTCGTCGATGGTATGGGCAATGTCGCCGTCGGCTAGACGCTTCAGCGCCTTGGCGAGTATGTTCACCACAATGCTCTGTTCTTCGGCAGCGCGCTCGGACTTAACGGACAATTCCTTTTGCGCAATTGCCGCGTCGCGGAAGGTTACCATGGCCTTGCTTAATCTGCCGACACAATCATTGTAACTTGCGCGCAGGATTGGACGGTCGATCTCGCCAGCCGCGAGTGCTTCCATATCGACCACCGTCTCGACATAGGGGTTGGCAATCAGCCTCCGCATTATCACCCCCGCAACGAGGCCGAAGAGCGCGACGCCCACGGCGACGAGCTTCAATGTCCCAAACTGCTCAGAAGCGGAACGGACGAGGCTGAGGTCGCCTTTGGCGACAGTGTCATTCATCGAGCCATCGAGCAGGACAAATGCCGCGAGCATGATCAGCAAGAGCGAATACAAGCCAAACGCGACAGCAAGCTTCTGCCGTATAGGCGCATCCTGTTCGAACCAACGAAGCATAATTGTCCCCTCCACGTCCCCCGGTGCGTGACCGAAGCTCAACCGGGGCTTAACGCAGAATCCTTTGCTATTCGTGAACAGCCGGCGATTCGGGGGGACGGCGAGCATCACCGCGAATGTCGCTGCGACGTCTGGACTTTGTGCCCGCTGTCAAAGAACTGTCACTGAACGGAGCGGCCGCTATCGCTCGCTCGCGCAAGAGTGAGGGCGGACCGGGCGCCGAACGCGCCGTCCGACCAGCCGCGAGACGATCGTCACCACCGACAGATCAGCAGCGACATTGGCGCTGGTATCGAGAATGTCAGGCAGCGCGAAGACCGCGATCAGCAGGGTGAGTAGCTCGAACGGGGCACCGAGCACCGCGAAGATCGGGCCATAGGCGGCGAACAGGACCGCCGAGCCCGGCAAGCCGACTATGCCGATATTGGTCAGCACCCCGATCAGGCTGGCGAAGACGATGTGCGCGGCATCGGGATGCACCCCGCACAGCCGCGCGCCGATCAGTCCGGCCGCGACCCCGCCGAAGACATTGCCGAAACGGAAGGTACTGACAGCCAGCGGAATCACCGTTTCCACGACCGCCGCCGGCAGCGCCAGCCGATCGCGCGCGGCGACGAGCAGCGCCGGCAGGCAGGCCATCGAGCTCTGGGTGCTCGCCGCGATCGCGAGCGGCGGCGAGGCGGCGCGGAAAAAGCGCGCGGACGCGATGCCACCGCCGACGATGCCGAGCAGCATCGCGCACATCACTGCGCCCGCCAGCACGACCGACAGAAGCACGACATATTGGATCATGCTCGCGGCAAGGCCCAGGCCGATGCCGAGCGCGGCCTGCAGCGCCAGCAGGAAAACGCCGATCGGCGCCAGGCGGAGGACCCAGTCGATGATTACCAGCATGGTTTCGCCCACCCCTTTGATCAGGCAGGTGACCGTTTCGGCCTCGCGCGGGCCCAGGCGGGTGGTGGCAGCGCCGAAGATCGCCGCGAAAACGATCAGCGGTGTCATCGCCGCTTCGGCGGCGGCGGCGATCGGATTGACTGGAATGATCGTCAGCAACTGATCGGCGAAAGACGGCGTCGCCGGCATCGCCACGGCCCCCTTGAGCAACGCCGCGCCGAACTCCACGGGCGGCCACAGCGCCATCACACCGAGCGAAAGCAGCGCCCCGCCTAGCGAAGCGACCGTCAGCAGAAGCGCGAACAGGCCAAGCGTGATGCCGACGATGCGGCCGGCCGAGGCCTGGCGGATCACGGCGGCCACGCCATTTGCCATCAGGCAGAAGATCAGCGGAACGAGCGTCATTCGCAACGCGTTCAGCCAGAGCTGGCCGATCAGCGTGATGTGCTGGACGACCGCGATCATCGACGGTTCGCCGCGCCAGCGCAACATTATGCCGAACAGGAAGCCCGCGAGAAGTCCGCCGAGAATCCACGCCACCCGCCGCATTGCTTAGCCCCCGCCAGGAAGCGGGCAGCGTAGGAGGGGAAAGCGCCGAAGAGAAGAGCCTCGCAGCTCCCGCGCGTCACCGGTCCTGTCGCTTGACCGCGACTCCGCGCTATGGGATTCTGCCCCACAGCGGAATTTCCACGGGCGCGACGCCCGAACAGCCGGGCAGACACGGACATGGCAAGTCGTAGCATCACCATTGCCGGCGGGGGCGGCGGACCGGGCGGCTGGCGCGACTCGCTGGCCGGCCTCGGCAGGCGGGCCGGCGCGATCCTCGCCGCGATCGCGCTGCTCGGCACGACGATCGCGCTCGGCTTCGTGCTCGCCAGCTATCATGTCACCGATCCGGCCTGGAACACCGCGGCCGGTGGCCCCGCCCAGAATATCTTCGGCACGCCGGGCGCTTGGATCGCCGATGTTGCTCTCAGCATCTTCGGACCGGCGATCGCGATGGTGCTGCCGCTCGGGCTGCTCTGGGGCTTGCGATTGTGGCGCGGTCATCCGGTCGGCCGCTGGGGGCGCTCGCTGGCGATCGCGCTGTTCGCCGTGCTGTTGCTCGGGATCGGCTTGGCCCTTTTCCGCGGCGGCTCCGTCGCCGGTCTGCCTGCGGGCTTTGGCGGCAGCCTCGGCCTCGGCGGTGCGGCGCTGATCGCGATGGGGCTGAACCAGCTCGCCGATCCGATGCTCGCCAATGGCATCCGGCTAGGCTCGGCCGCGCTGTTCGCCATCCTCGGGGTGACGCTCTGGGCGTGGGGCCTCGGCCTGCTCGGCGACGAGCGTGACTGGCTGTTCCGGCGCGGCGCCTATGCGCGCCGTCCCCTCGAGCCGTTCGACGTGGACGAGAACGAGGAGGAGGGCGACAACGGTTTCGAGACGATTGACCGCGCGCCGGTCCCGATCCGCCCACCTCGTTACGCCCCCGTCGGCGAGAATGTCGCCGACGCCCCGCCGCCGGTGATCGCCGACCGCAAAAAGTCCGCGGCGCCCTCGGCCAAGGCGGTCGCGCGCGAGCGGCAGAACAGCCTGCCGCTCGGCGACACCTACAAGCTGCCCAGCCTCGGCCTGCTCGCGCCGCCGCAGCCGTCGAACAATAAGGTAATCGACAAGGCTGCGCTCGAACGCAATGCACGGCTGCTGGAAACGGTACTCGACGACTTCAACGTCAAGGGCCGGATCGTCGAGATCCGCCCAGGCCCCGTCGTCACCATGTACGAGCTCGAGCCGGCGGCCGGCATCAAGGCAAGCCGGGTGATCGCCCTCGCCGACGATATCGCTCGCAACATGTCGGCGATGTCGGCACGTATTGCGGTCATCCCGGGACGCACCGTGATCGGCATCGAGCTGCCCAACGCGAAACGTGAATCCGTATCACTGTCCGAACTCATTGCCAGCGACGCGTTCGAGGACATTACGGGGCTGGGCCTCGTCCTCGGGAAGAATATCGGCGGTGATCCCGTGGTCGCCGATCTCGCCCCGATGCCGCACCTACTCGTCGCAGGCACCACCGGCTCGGGCAAGTCGGTCGGGCTCAACTCGATGATCCTGTCGCTGCTCTACCGGATGACGCCGGATCAGTGCCGGATGATCATGATCGATCCGAAGATGCTCGAACTCAGCATCTACGACGACATCCCGCATCTGCTATCCCCGGTCGTCACCGATCCGCCCAAGGCGGTGCGCGCGCTCAAATGGGCGGTCGAGCAGATGGAGGACCGTTACCGGATGATGTCCTCGATCGGCGTCCGCGGCCTCGCCAGCTTCAACGAGAAGGTGCGCGCCGCCAAGACCAAGGGCCAGCCGCTCGGGCGGCGCGTCCAGACCGGCTATGATGCCGAAACCGGCCAGCCGATCTACGAGGAGGAGAAGCTCGAATTCGAGCCGATGCCGCAGATCGTCGTGATCGTCGACGAGCTCGCCGACCTGATGATGACCGCCGGAAAGGAGGTCGAGTTCCTGATCCAGCGGCTCGCACAGAAGGCGCGCGCGGCCGGCATCCACCTGATCATGGCCACCCAGCGGCCGTCGGTCGACGTCATCACCGGCGTCATCAAGGCGAACCTGCCGACCAGGATCAGCTTCCAGGTGACCAGCAAGATCGACAGCCGCACCATCCTCGGCGAGCAAGGTGCCGAACAGCTGCTCGGCAAGGGCGACATGCTCTACATGCCGGGCGGCAAGCAGATCATCCGTGTCCATGGGCCGTTCGTCTCCGACGACGAGGTCCGTGCGGTCGCCGACCACTGGCGCAGCCAGGGTACGCCCGATTATATCAATGCGGTTACCGAGGAGCCCGAGGACGGCGGCTTCGCGATGGAAGGCGGCCCCTCCGGCCCCGACGACCCCGAAACCCAGACCTATCGCCGCGCCATCCAGCTGGTTGTCGAGAACCGCAAGGCTTCGACGAGCTGGCTGCAGCGCCAGCTGCGCGTCGGCTATAATTCGGCGGCGCGGCTGATCGAGCGGCTCGAGAAGGACGGCATCGTCTCGACGCCCGACCATGTCGGCCGCCGCGAGGTGATGATCGAGGTCGCCGATCTGGGGCGCTTCTTGAGTTAAAGTGCATCCGATCTTCTCGGACCCGGCCCGTCGCCCCGGCGGAGGCCGGGCCGCGGTCGTCAAGCGCCTCGCGCTGCGGCAAGGGTAGCAGGTGCCTCGCCGCCTTCGGACCCTTTGCGCGTCGACAGGATCATCCCGATCGACGCGACGACCACCAGCGTCACCGCAAGCCACTGCAGAACGGTCAGCTGCTCGTGCAGCAGGACGGCGCCCGTAATCGCGCCGATGGCAGGCTCGACGCTCAGCAGCACGCCGAAGCTGTTCGACGGGATGCGCTTCAGCGCCACCATCTCGAGCGAATAAGGTATCGCGCTCGACAGGATTGCAGTGACGACGCCAAGCAGCAGCAGGCCGGGCGCCAGCAGCGCGCTTCCCGCCTGGTAGACGCCGACCGGCACCACCAGCAGCGCCGCGGTCGCCATGCCGAGGGCAACCGACTGGCCGCCATGGAGGTGGCCCGTCTGCTTGCCGAAGACGATATAGAGCCCCCAGAACAGCCCTGCGGCGAGCGCGAAGAGCATGCCGGTCGAATCGAGCGCATGATCCGCCGCGCGGATCGGCAGCAGCAGGAGCAACCCCGCCACCGCCAGCCCGACCATGGCGAAATGGACGGGGCGGCGGGAGGTCAGCAGCGCTACCGTCAGCGGCCCGAGAAACTCGATGGCGATCGCCAGGCCCAGCGGGATCGTCCGCAACGCCATGTAGAAGCACAGGTTCATGCTGCCCATCGCCGCGCCATATCTGGCCGTGGCAAGCAGGTCGGCGCGGGTCAGCCCGGCCTGCCAGGGGCGCCAGATCAGCATCAGGAGCAGTGCCGAGAATCCGACACGATAGGCAGTCGTCGCCTCGGCGCCGACCAGCGGGAAGAGCTGCTTGGCGAAGGAGGTGCCGATGCAGAAGGCGAATATCGATCCCAGCAGCGACAAATAGGGTAGCGCGGGATAAAGGCCGGCGAGTCTGCGCGGAATTATCGTGGTGAACATGGGGAGTGGATAGCCGAAATGCTCTGACGGTGTTCGGCGATTTCTGCCATGAAATGGCGGAAACAGGCGGACTGGCACCTCTTATGACTGAATCCATTGAAATCGATTCTTTCGATCGGCGAATCCTGGCGATCGTCAGGCGAAACGTCCTGGAGCCCGCGCGCGTGATCGCCGAGCAGGTCGGCCTGTCGGAAAGTGCCGTGCTGCGCCGCTTGCGCAGGCTGCGGTCCAGCGGTGTGATCATTGCCGACGTGGCGCTGATCGACACGGCCCGATTGGCGCCAGCCATCACCATCCATGTGCTTGTCGAGTTGATCCACAGCGGCCTGAAGGCAGAGCGCGCCTTTGCCGCGACCCTCGAACAGCGGCCAGAGGTGATAGCGGCATGGAATGTCACCGGCCGCACCGATTTCCTGCTGATCGTGTCGGTGCCGTCGATCGAAGCCTATCAGCGCTTCGCCGACGACGTGCTCGCCTCAGATGACAATGTTCGCGCCTTCGAGACGCTGGTCAGCCTGCGCGAGATCGTCCGGTTCGATCCGTTGCGCGCGGGCGAACCGGCCTGAACCGGCGACGGATCACCGGGTTACCGGGTCGCGCGGCTCCACGGTGCTGTTGTCGGGCGCCGCGCCCGGCGTCGAGCTGATCGGTGTACGGTCGATCGGTTCGACGGTGCTGGCATTGTCGGCGCGTTTCGATTCGCTGCTGTTGGGGCCGGCCATGTCCTGCCGCATGTTGCAGCCCGCCAGCGCCACGACCGACAACAACAGGGCAGCGGCCGCCTTGCCGCCGGTCACGAGTCCGCCTCGATATCCTCCCCGGCGCCCAGCACATCCTCCTCGTCGCGGTCGAGCTGTCGGTCGATCTCCTCCGCGATCAGGTCCATCTGGTCGTAACTGGCAACGATCTCCACGGTATTGCCGTCGTCCGTGTTGAAGTGGATCAGATAGTCGTCGTCGCGCTTGGTGATCTCGAACCCGGTGAGCGGTGGCATGAGCTATTCCTTTCGGCCTTGAGGATGGTGCGCACATCGTGGCGGCGGACGCCCTCTCAAACGGCCGAGATCACGCGGGGTTCAAGCGTGTCAGCGAAACAATCTGAAAATTATCAATATCTTATCGTGCATCAGTAGCGAAAGGGTGGAGGCTGCTGCAAGGTCGTCGAACCAAAATCGGGCGCGGAGCCATGACGGCTGGCAAGCCGTTGTCAACTGGACCGCTTCATGAGGAACAACCATGGGGCGGACCATCATCGGCCGGTTTGAAACCCGGCGGGGCGCCGAACTGGCGGTCGAGCATCTCGCCCAGGATCTCGGCGTCGAACGCAGCGACATCTTCATCGATCTACGCGGATCTTGCCCGGCCCCGTCACGGCGGCTGCCGACATCATCTTTCCGCTCATCCTAACCTCGCGCGCTGGATGGACCCGCACAGCGCGAAGGAGCGTTTGAGCGGCTGCCTGAAATGGGAGAACGACTATGCCAGCGACCAAGAAGAGCGGTGCGAAGGTTGATGGCCTTCACCGGCCGGTACAGCCATCCGATGAACTGGCCCAGATCGTGGGCTCCAAGCCGATGACGCGTGCCGACGTGGTCAGCAAGCTATGGGAATATATCAAAAAGCACGACCTTCAGGACGCGAAGGACCGCCGCAATATCAAGGCCGACGACAAGCTGGCCAAGGTGTTCGGCAAGAAGGAAGCGTCGATGTTCGAGATGAACAAGCATCTGGCTGCACACCTCAAGCCAGTGGTCGGTTCATAGGACCGTCGGCGAAGCCGACATCGTCAATCCGTTGCCACTCGATATTGGAGTGCACGCGCCGCATATCGCGTATATACAACCTTGCCTGCGCGGCCTCGCCGCAACAATGTCAGGCAGATCCGGAGCATATGATGCTCACCAATGTAGCCGGCACCGACCATCTGCTGAGACTTGCCGAGCGCGCCGGCGCACGCTTCGTGCTGAGTTCCACCAGCGAGGTATATGGCGATCCCGAGACCCATCCGCAGCATGGGGATTACGGCAGATGGGTAAGCTGCACCGGCCCGCGCGCCCGCCATGACGAAGGCAGACGCGCCGCCGAAACGATGACCTTCGATTTCGCGCGAATGCGCCGTGCCCGGGTTCGCGCCGCCAGGATCTTCAATAGCTACTGGCCACACATGCACCCCGACGACGGTCGCGTCGTTTCCAACCTGATCTGCCAGGCGTTTCGGGGAACGACATCACAATCTATGTCCACGGCGCATAGCGCATGGTTTGCGCGGGAGATCGGCAGCCGGTGGAACATGACAGGCTCCAAGGGTGCCGCAGCCTGAGCGCAATCCTCCGGCGCCCGGCGCCGACATGCCGTTCACGTTTGCTTTTGGCCCGCCTCGTCGCTGCGGCCGGGTCGGGCAGCAGGCGGTTAACTTATGTCAATCCTCTGTATTTTGTAATGGCTTAGGGTTGGCTGCACATGACAAATGAAGATGTACTCGCCACCAGGCTTAGCAATTTTACAAAGCTGTCCGACGAAGAGTGCCAGGCATTGCGCATGCTCGCACGCGACCGGGTCCGGCGGGTCGGCGCGCGCGTTGATCTCGTCCGGGAGGGTGAACGGCCCCGCAGCGTATTCCTGATTCTCTCGGGCTGGGCCTACCGCTACAAGACGATGGAAGACGGACGACGGCAGATCGTCAGCTTTTTGCTGCCCGGCGACCTGTGCGATCTCAACAACTTCGTCCTTGCGGAGATGGATCACACGATCAGCGCCCTGACCGCTCTGCACTTCGTCGAGCTGCCGCACGAGCGCGTCGCTCAGATCTGCGAGGAATTCCCCCGCATCGCACGTGCACTGTGGTGGCATATGCTGTCAGCGATATCGACACAGCGACAGTGGACCGTCAGCCTGTCGCGCAGCGCGCACGAACGCATCGGCCACTTGTTCTGCGAACTGTTCCTGCGGCTCCAGACGGTGGGGCTTACACGCGGCAACATGTGCGATCTGCCGCCTACCCAGACCGAACTGGCAGAGGCTACCGGCTTGACTCCGGTGCACGTCAACCGGACCCTTCAGGAAATGCGCGCCGAAGGATTGATCGTGCTGAAGGACAGGATATTGGAAATCCCTGACCTTGCGCGACTACAGCACGCGGTGCTGTTCACGCCGAACTATCTCCACCTTGGCCAGGCGGAGGCTGGGACGAGTGTCGAAAAGGACGTCGCACCCGCGGTGGAGATCTGATGAACCAGCAGGAGATCGAGATCGCTGCACTGCGAAGCGCCCTCAAACAGGCGCAGGTGCGGCACGAGGAAGACGCATCGAGGATCGCCGAGCTGGAGGCTCAGGCGGTTGCCGCGCGCGCCGATCTTCAGCATTATGTTCGGAATACGCTGGCCGTGGTCCGGTCGATCGCGCGCCGTACCGCCGCCAATTCCGAAAGCGTCGAGGACTATCAGGATAATCTCGATGGCCGGATATCGGCATTTGCCCGCGTCCAGTCGGTGTTGATGCGCAATCCTGGCAGCGGCATCGATCTCGGATTGCTGATCGCCGACGAACTGATCGCCTTTGGAGTGGGGCTCGGGAAGGAGGCGCGACTGGACGGCGCTCCGCTCCGGCTCAAGCCCAAGCCCGCCGGGCTGCTGGGTCTGGCCATTCACGAACTGGCGGTGAACTCGATCAAGGTCGGCGCGCTTGCCGTCGGCGGCAGCATCGCCGTCGCCTGGTCGGTAGAGCCTAATGGTTCGGAACCGGGCCTGCGGATCAACTGGTCGGAAGCCGGCAAGGTCCCCGGCGCGGACATGAATGAGAAGAAGCAGGGATTTGGCCCCGAGGTGCTCAAGGAGGCCATTGCCTACGAATTGTCGGGATCGGCCATCATCGATGTCTCTTCCACCGGTCTGATGTGCCGCATCCACCTCCCGCTCGAATGTCTGCTGAACTGAACGCGCGGTGATGGCGGGCGGGGTCCGCAACGGGTGGCCTCTTCCTGATGCAGTCCTGTCGCGAACGCCGGAACCATCATGCCCGCCGCGCGATTCCCGGAAAAGCACCAGGAGCCCGTAAATGTCCTTCCTCGACAGGATCATCGCCATCGTAACGCCGGGCGAGAGCGAGCAGGATCGCGCCGCAGCCCGCCATAATGCACGCCAGGTGGCAAGCCCCGGCGACTGGCTGAACATGGTGCTCGATCATCATGAGCAGATCGAGGCGGCCTTCGCGAAGGTGCTGCGGGCCGTGGATTCCCGTGCGCGAACCACTGCCCAGAAAGATCTTGCGGTGCTGTTGACCAGCCATTCCAATGCGGAAGAATCGGTGCTTTATCCGGCTCTGGCCGAAAGTGGCGAGAAGGGCGCGGCCAGCCTGGCCTATGAGGAGCAGGCCATGGCCAAGGTCCAGATGGCCCTGATCGAGAAGATGGATCCTGCTTCGCAGGACTATATCGAGACGCTCGAGCATATTCGCGGCGCGGTGATCCATCACATGTACGAGGAGGAGAGCCACTGGCTCATCGAACTGAGGCAGCATGCGCCGGCCGGTGACCATGAGATGCTGACGTCGCGCTATGCGGAAGAGATCGCGCGCTATTCAGGCGCGGAACTGGCTTGATGGCCAGGGCGGTGCTGGCACCGGCTGAGAGAACGAGACTATGACGGACCGCGACAAGAAGACCGGACGACCGGAACTGAAGAGCGGCTATACGGGCGACGAAGAACCGAGCGAGCCCGAACCGGGCCCGCCGATCCGCACCGAAAGCTTTACGGCCGAACAGAACCGCGGCCTGCGGCCACCCCGGGAGGGGAGCGGCGTCGTCATTGGCAGCGGAGCCGCGGCAGGCGGCGGTGGCGGCGCGGAGGACCATGACACGGACCCACAAGCGGGAGACGGCGCGCGGCGCGTCAAGCATGCGGAACGGCGACCTTCAGAGGGCGGCGACGCGCCCGTCGGAGGCAGCCGGTAGTAGGCGGCGGCCTTTAGCTCAGGCAAGCATGGTCTGCACCAGATCGGCGATACGACACGCCTTCAGCGGCTTTTCCACCCGCATGATGTCGGCGAAGCGGTCGGGAACGGCCCATTCGTCGTAGCCGGTGGCGAAGAGGAACGGAATGCCGCGCTCTTTCAGAAGATCGGCGATTGGAAAGATCATCTTGCCCCGCAGGTTGATGTCCAGCACCGCCGCATCGATCTTGGTCTGTGCCCGGATCAGGGTGGCAGCTTCATCTACCGACGGCACGGGACCGAGGATATCAGCGCCAAGCTGGCTCAGCTCGTCACGCAGATCGTCGGCGAGAAGATACTCGTCTTCGGCGATAAGAATCTGGCATCCCTTGAGTTTCTGATCAGCCATTGCTCGTCTCCAATCGAATGTCCTCGCAGGGAACGTTCACCTCGATCGTACAATGTACGCCGTCAGGCTCGAACGCGTAGCTCGTCCGCGCACCAAGCGAATAGGGCAGTGCACGCTCGATCAATTCCCTACCATAGCCACTTCCCCGCGAGCACTCGTCGCTCGGTATCGCGCCGACGCCACGCTCCCGCCAGTCAATCCACAAAGGGCGCTCGTCCCCTTTTGCACCTCCTACGCGCCAACACACCTGAAGGCCTCCTTCTGCCCTTGAAAAGGCACCATATTTCACAGCATTTGTCGTAAGCTCATGCAAGGCCAGCGCGAGCGTCTGAACCGCGGCTGAGCGGAGCGATACCCCTTTCGGGCCGTCAAGCGAGATCCGCTCGGCCCATTCAACACTGTTTAGCGGCACCTGTGCAGCAAGCTCCGACCGCAGCAGCGCATCGAAGGTAACTCTCATGCCGTCACGTTGCGACAACAGGCCCTGCACGCGCGAAAGGGCCTGGAGCCGGTCCTCGATGCACTTCTGGAACTCTTCAAGGGTATCGCTGTCCTTCAGCGTCCGGGTGGTGACGGATTGCACCACCGCCATCAGATTGCGCGTCCGGTGTTGCAGCTCGGCCACAAGCACCGCCTGTTCCTGCTGCAGCTGAAGGATGTCGTCGACGTCCGTTGAAGTGCCGAGCCATTCCACAGGGCCGCCATCGTCGCCGCCGACCGGCAATGCGCGCGTGCGGAAATGGCGATAGCGACCTTCGTCGAGGTGTAGGATACGTGCCTCGAACTCGAGCACGCCGCCTCCTACAGCATTGCCCCATGCTGCCAGCGCGTCACTGCGATCGTCGGGATGGAAAGCGTCCAGCCAGCCCATCCCTCGACACTCATCGGCGGTCTGGCCGGTATAACTCGTCCATTGCGGGCTGGACCATGTCCACTGTCCTCCATCCAATGCGCGCCACACGAGTTGCGGCATGCCTTCGATCAGGGTGCGGAAGCGCAACTCGCTCTGCTTGAGCGCGTCGAGCATGGTGCGCTGGTCGTGGATGTCCGTGCCTGCCGCGAACCACGCGATGATCTTGCCCTGATCGTCGCGCAGCGGCTCCGCCCTGATCAGCAACCAGCGGTAACCGCCTTTCCTGTCACCGATCCGCAATTCGGCCTGATAGGCCCAGCCTTCGGATATGGTGGTGGCCCAGGCGGCGCGGGCCGCATCGCGGTCCATGGGATGAACCATGTCGATCCAGCCGCGGCCATGCGCTTCCGCTTCATTCTGCCCGGTATAGGAGAACCAGCGCCGATTGAACCAGTCGGCATCGCCAGCGGCATCGGTACGCCACAGCAGATCGGGCACGAGATCGGCAATCGCGCGGAGCGACGCTTCCGTGCGCAGCAATGTTCGATTGACCTCCTGCACCTCGCGGGTCCGTTCCTCAACACGCCGGTCGAGGTGCTGGTTGATCTCGTGGAGTGTGTTGTTGGCGGCTTCCAGCTCCTCGGCGAGCACCTGCATCTCCTCGAACGCTACGCGCAGTGCTTCCTCGCTTTCGTTCAGCCGCCGCGCGGCTGCATGATCGGTTGGTTCCTCGGCCAGGCGCCGCAGGGCGAACTGCCTGTGCGCCTCGCGCAGTTCGTGCGATAGGTCCGCGACGCGCCGGAGCAGCCGATCCCGATCCTCGACGAGGCGTTCATTCTCCTCGAACGCCGACTCAAGCGCAGCCTTCAATTGCTCAACCTCATCGAGCAATCTCACATCGCTACGTGACCTGTCATAATCCGCGGTCATATTCGAACCCTGTTACAGGCAGGATAACGCAAGAGCACGTCAAAAGACGCCAAAAATTAATCCACTGCGAACCCCCAAAGTCGTTTGCATCGTTATCGAGGGGAAGGAGATTGTCCTGTCTACCAAGGACATCATCGTAATTGCTTGTCCGCCGGCGGGATCGAGGCTCTGCAGCGCCTGTGTGCCAGCCTGCGTGGTGACCTTCCATCGGCGATCTTCGTCGCCCGGCATCTTTCGCCTTCCACCCGCAGCGTCCGGCCAGAGCTTCTCGCCAAGGGGCCCGCTTCGCGCCGTATCGCCGGCGGAGGGGCATGAGATCGAGCCCGTCATATCCATGTGGCGGCGCCCGATAGTCCGAACAAGATTTCTGCGAGGAGGCGGCGCGCGACGACGAGCCGACCTCCTGCTGCGGTAAGCCGTTCAGATGATTAACCCTGCTTAGGGGCACCCGTTGCCGCTGGACTAATCTGCACGCTATGATCGATCGGGTGATATTGGAGCACCGCAGTCTCGACATTTCCAAGCCGGTGCTCTGCGGGCAAGCGGGCAGCGAGCGGATACTCGTCGAGCTGGATACCAGCGCCACGATGAAGCTGTGCCCGCAGGGCAGCAGCGCCGACACGCAGCGTGTCATCGACCAGGGTTATGACCGGATCGTGCGCGCAGTCGAGCGGCTGCTCGAGGCGCGCTGTTCCGAGCGCTCGCGCGTCGATCACAGGACCCACATCATCGTCTCCGCACTGGATCTGGACGCGGAATAATCTGATTTGCCACCTCGCGGGAAAGTCTTCGTCGACGCCGCAACGATAGGAACGACCTCGTCGCTGATGCGGTTGAGCCGTTTCATCAAGCGGAGAATAGAACATGGACACGCCGGCAAGGTCGCGCGCGACGGCCGACGCCGCCCGACCGCCTGCTGGCGATCCGCCGATCCAGCCGATGGAGGCGCGTCTCGCCGATACGCTTCCCGTGGGAGCAGGCTGGCAATATGAGCCCAAATGGGACGGTTTTCGCGCGATCGCGGTACGGCGTGGCGGGCCTGTCTCGCTGACATCGAAGTCCGGCAAGCCGCTCGACCGCTATTTCCCGGACATCGTCGCCACACTCGAAGCCGTGGCCGAATGCGAGTTCGTCCTGGATGGCGAACTGGTGATCCCGGTCGGCGATCATCTCTCCTTCGGAGCGCTGCAGGCGCGCCTCCATCCGGCGGCCAGCCGCGTCGCACGCCTGGTGCGCGAAGCCCCTGCCCAATTCATTATCTTCGATTGCCTGTCGTCGCGCGGCAACCGGCTCGACGGAGCGCCATTGCGCCGACGGCGCGCGGCGTTGGTAGCGCTATTCGCTGATCTCGACCGGCCCGACCTGCTGCTGTCTCCGGCGACGACGGACGCCGGCATCGCGCAGCGCTGGCTCGACGACAGCGGCGGCGCACTCGATGGCGTCATCGCAAAGCCCCTCGCCGAGCCCTATCGCGCCGGTGAACGCGCGATGGTGAAGGTCAAGCAGCTACGCACCGCCGACTGTGTGGTCGGCGGCTATCGCGAAACCGACAACAGGGAGGTCGCGTCGCTGCTCCTCGGGCTTTACGACGAAGCAGGACGGCTCGATCATGTCGGCTTCACTTCGGCATTCGCCGCGGAGGATCGCCGGCAGTTGAGCGCCGTCGTCGAGCAGCATCGCGGCGGGCCCGGCTTCACCGGCGACCGGCCCGGCGGCCCCAGCCGGTGGAACGCCGGCAAGGAGAAGCCATGGATTCCGCTCCACCCCGAACTGGTAGCGGAAGTGATCTACGATCAGATCACCGACGGCCGCTTCCGCCACGGCACGCGCTTCCTCCGCTGGCGCCCGGACAAGAATCCCGCGCAGTGCGATCGCAGCCAGTTGGTTCGCGAGCTGCGCCCCAGCGAGCTCGCCGATGTCATCGCGCCTTCACCGGCCCGACTGCGATAAAGCAGAGCTACATTTTCCAGCCTTTGGAACCACTTGACGATTTAGATGCAATCACCAAAATATCGAATCGGCGGTTTCGCCATTTTGGAAGGAGTGACAGGAAGAAAGGAGGCAGATCCATGTCCCTCTCCCATTTTCGCCATCCCCTCGATGTCGCCGAACATCCCAGCCTCGAACCTGAGGTCAAGCGCGCCATCCTCGCATCCTGGGCTTCGGATGCCGCAGCGATATCCGGAAAGCCGGCCTTGCKGCGCCCGGCGGGACTCGGCCGTCCCGTTCCGGTGGACGACGTCCTCGACGCGCTGAAGTCACTCGATAGCTGAGAGGAGGAAATCATGTCGAACAAGTTCCTCACCTATCTCGAGCGGGAACATGCGCGACTGGAGCAGCTTGTCGCGAACGAAGCCCGCAAGCTCCAGCCCAGCCAAATCGAACTCGCGCGCCTCAAGAAGATGAAGCTGGCGGTGAAGGACCAGATCGCCGCGTGGCAGCACGACAGCCGGGCGCTTGCCAGCGCCTGAAGCGCCGGGGCGGGTCGCCCCGCCCCGGCATGCGCATCATTGGCGATCGGGATCATCGTGGACCCAGGCGGCGATCTGGTCCTGCTGCCCTTCCGACGGCGGCGGAACATCGCCTTCCTCGTCGGGGCCGAACCAGGCCTGCTCGTCGTCATCGCTGCCGCGCGGTATCGGCGGCGTGCCGTGCCGAGCCCTCACGATCGGCAGGTGATCCTGGATCGCCTGCTCGCGACGTCCGAGACGACGGGCGATCTCCGACACCGGCGCGCCGGCGGTGTCGAGCTGCTGCACCAATTCCAGATCGGCCTGGGTCCACTCGGGATCGCTGACATCGTCAACCATGATCTTCTCTCCGCGCATCCGTCGCGCGGACGACGAGGCATGCCGTGTAAACTTAGCATGGCCCGGTGCGTTCCACCCCAGAGCTGAGCCGTTCGGGCTACAGGCACAGGGCGAGAAGCGGCGGAGCTGGTGATGGCAGCAAAGAAGCTCAAGGTCTTCAGGACGACGATCGGCTTCCACGACGCCTATGTGGCCGCGCCCAGCCAGAAGGCGGCGCTCGCAGCCTGGGGCAGCGACCATAATCTGTTCGCGACCGGCGCGGCCGAACAGGTCAGCGACGCCGCCCTGACCGCGGAACCGCTGGCGAAGCCCGGCGAGGTGATAAAGAAGGTGCGCGGCTCGGTCGGTGAACATCTCGCCGCACTCACGGAAACGAGCCGGCCACGCCGCAGAGCCCGGCCCACCCCTGCCGCGACACCCGTCCTCCCGCGCCCGAGCCGCGCAGAACTGGATCGCGCCGAACAGGCGCTGGAAAAGGCGAAGGCCGCTCGCGACGAAACCATGGAGCAGCTTGCCCGGGAGGAAGCAGACTTGGCGCGCCGCCGCCGGAATCTGGAGCGCAGGCATGAGCGCGAGGCAGAACGGCTTGCCTGCATCCTCGACGAAAAACGCAGCGAATATTACAAGGCGATGGCCTCATGGCGCAGCGGATGAGCCTTCATCGGCACGAATTCGCCGCCTCAACAGCCAATCGCCAGGCCGCTACGGGGGAGAAGCGACCTGGCGACATCATGGGCATACCAGATATCTGGGGGGGTAACTGGCAGCTCCATAGATAGATGGTACCGCCGATGCAGCGCTAATCCATGATGGCGCGTTTATACGTCTCGGCGCGTGCAGGCGCCCGCTTGGCGCTACGCGGCGGGAATAGTTGATGATATCGGCGATGGTCCTGGTTGCGAAGAGGGAAGCATGAAGAAGATTGGCCTTTTGATCCTGCCTGCCGTGCTGACGCTGGGAGCGGCGCAGCCTGGCGCGATCGTCGACGGCAACCAGACGAAGCCCGCGGAAGGCGAACGGATGAGGTCGGTTCGGGACAGCGCCGGGCGGATCGCGTCCCAACCGGTGAAGGATGTCGGCGTGGTGCGCACCAATTTCCCTCCGGTCCTGCTCGCGGCGCGCGAGGACCCCTACAGCCTCAACGGCATCAAGACGTGCCGACAGATCTCCGCCGCTTTCGCCGAGCTCAGCGAAGCGCTCGGCCCCGATTTCGCCGCAGGGCCGGCCAAGAAGGAAAACCGCGCCGGCAAGCTTGCCGAAGCAGGCGGGCAGACGGTGGTCAACTCGCTTATCCCATTTCGCGGCCTGGTGCGGGAGATAACCGGTGCCGCACCGGCGCAGCGCCGGCTGAACAGCGCCATCGACGCGGGCTACGCCAGGCGGGGATTTCTGCGCGGGCTGCACACCGCCCGTCGATGCCGGACACCGCTGAGCTGAGGCTTAAGCGTCGGCATCGATTATTTGCTGGCCGCGGCTGGCCAGCACGCTATCGTCATCGCTCAGCAGAGGGAGAGGAAGCCAATGCTCGTCATGTTCGTCGGTACCGACAGGGTCGAAACCGCGGTCAATGCGTCGCAGATCACCTTCATATCCTCGGTGACCGAGGGAACCCGCATCCGCTTCGGCGAAGGCCGCAGCGTCACGGTCACCGAACCGATGGCGGAAGTTGTCGAAAAACTCAACGAGATGCTGAGACCGCACGAATAGGACGCCGTGGTCCTGATACCGAAGAGCATAGCTTGGGCGTAGCGCCCGCGTGATCAAGGTCCAAACCATCGACGAGAGCCTGATTCACGCTTTCGGTGGGAAGCGCATAGCGCTTCCACCTCAAACGATCAGGCTCTAAGACGGCCAAATGGAACGCCAAGACGTCATCATCCTCGGCGGTGGGCTGGTCGGCCTTACGCTCGGCATCGCGCTCGCCCGTCACCAGATCAGCGCGGCCGTCATCGATCCGGCCGATCCCGACCGGACGCTCGACGCCGGTTTCGACGGCCGTGCCTCGGCTGTCGCGAGCGCACCCTGGCGGATGCTGCAGGCGATCGGCGTGGGCGCCCTGCTGGAAGGCAAGGGCTGTCCGATCCAGTCGATCAAGGTGCAGGACGGGCTGAGTCCCGAGGCGTTGATGTTCGAACCATCGGCCGACGACGGCGCGTTGGGCCATATGTTCGAGAATCGCGACCTGCGGCGTGCGCTCGATAGCGCCGCGCGAGCGACCGAGGGTCTGACATTGTTGCGGCCATCGCGCCCTGTCGACGTCCAGCGCGATCTCGACGGGGTTCGCGTGACGCTCGCCGATGGGCAGGTCGTCACCGGTTCGCTGCTCATCGGTGCCGAGGGCCGCCAGTCGCCCAGCAGGGAAGCGGCCGGGATCAGCGTCGCCCGCTGGAGCTACGAGCATGTCGCGATGATCGCGTCGATCGCGCACGAAAAACCGCATGGCGGGGTCGCCCATGAGATATTCTACCCGGCCGGGCCGTTTGCGATCCTGCCGCTGATCGACGGGCAGGAGGGCGAGCACCGTTCGGCGCTGGTGTGGACCGTCGACAAGAAGCAGGCACCCGCGATGCTCGGCCTGCCCGACCGCGCCTATCAGGCCGAGGCCGAAAAGCGGATGGGCGGCATATTGGGGCAGGTGAGGATGATCTCTCCACGCAGCTCCTTTCCACTCGGCTTCCATCATGCCGCGCGGATTACCGACACGCGCTTTGCGCTGGTCGGCGACGCTGCGCACGGGATCCACCCGATCGCCGGGCAGGGCGTCAATCTCGGCTATCGCGATGTCGCGGCTCTGACCGAAGTTCTGGTCGAGGGCATGCGCCTTGGCCTCGATCCGGGCGACGCCCAGCTGCTCGCGCGCTATCAGCGCTGGCGCAGCCTCGACAGCTTCATGGTCGCCGCCTCGACCGACGGCCTGACCCGGCTGTTCGGCATTCCCGGACGCACGGCAAGGACGGTGCGGCGGATCGGCCTGGGCGCGGTGCAGCGCCTGGGGCCATTGAAGGGGCGGTTCATGTCCGAGGCGCGCGGCGAGACCGGCGCGTTGCCAAGGTTGCTGCAGGGACTGGCGATCTAGGGATTGCGCGTCTTTGCGGGGAGGGAAGGTCTATTTCCGAATCTTCCGAGCCTCTTCGACCAGCATGACCGGCACGCCCTCGCGCACCGGGAAGGCCAGACCCGCTGCTTCGGACACCAGCTCACCCGCCGCTTCGTCATAGCGTAGCGGCGTCCGGGTCACCGGACATACCAGCACAGCGAGCAGTTCCGGATCGAGGGTCATTGGAGCGTCGCGGGTTCGTCGTCCCCGCGACGGAAGAAGCCGAGGAACTGAGCGAGCAGATCGGCACGGTCGGCAAGGGTTGCGGATTCGAGCAGCGCCTGCTTGGCCGCCGCGTCGAATGGCGCGATCGCCGCGATGGCGTTGACCAGTGTCTCGTCATCGAGCCGGCTGACCGCGGTCCAGTCGACCGCGACCCCGCGGCTGTCGGCGAAGCGCCGCGCCTCTCGCTCGATTTCGGCACGGACGATGCTGGGCAATGGGTCGGGAGCCCCGGCATCGGCAAAACCCGAAAGGTCGGCCTCGACTTGCCGAAACGGAGTCGAGACTTCGAGTTCGCGCAGCACGCGGAAGCGGCTGATTCCGTCGAGCACCAAGTTGAAACGGCCGTCGTCGAGCCGTTCAACCTCGCGGATATGGCCGATGCAGCCCACATCGAACAATGGTGGGGGCTCGCCCGGTCCGCGCGGCTGGATCATCGCGATGCGCCGGTCGCGCGCCAGCGCGTCGGACACCAGCGCCCGATAGCGGGGTTCGAAGATATGGAGCGGCAACTGGCTGCGTGGAAACAGCAGGGCGCCTGCCAGCGGAAAGATCGACAGGCGTTGCCCCACCAGCTGCGCCATGATCAGGTGAACAGGATAGCCGAGAGCCGGCGGCGCTGGTCGCGCACCCATCCATCCTCGAGGCCAACCACCTCCATCAGCTTGAGCAGTCGGGCGCGTGCGGCACCCTCGTTCCAGTCGCGATCCCGGGCTATGATTTCGAGCAGCTGATCCGCGGCGCCATCGCGATCGTTGGCCGCCATCAGCCCGCCCGCCAGGTCGAAACGGGCCTCGTGGTCGTCCGGATCGGCTGCGACCCGCGCTCGCAGCGGGCCGAGATCGTCGACCGGCTGCGCCTCGCGGGCGAGCGCCACGGCGGCCAGGGCGCGTGCGATCGGCGCGTCCTTGGTCTTGTCGGCCGGCACCGTCGCAAGCAGCGCATCGGCCTCGTCGAGATCGCCGGCCTTGACCATCGTGCGAGCAAGGCCTGAAATCACGCCGGAATCCTCCGGTGCCATCTCGATCAACTGGTTGAACACCGACAGCGCGCGCTCAACATCGCCAGCCTCGAGCACCTCCTCGCCCATCGCGATGAGCGGCGCGATATCCTCTTGCAGCCTGCCGGCCGCGCCCTGGACCGGCACCTGGCGCAATATCTGGTCGAGCATCTGGGTGAGCTGGCTCTCGGTGCGCGCCGGCGTCAGGTCGGCGACAAGCTGCCCCTGGAACAGCGCATAGACGGTCGGGATCGACTGGACGCGAAACTGCGCCGCGATCATCTTCTGCTCGTCGACGTTGATCTTGACGAGGATTACGCCCTTGTCGGCATAATCCTGCGCCACCTTGTCGAGCATCGGTGCGAGCGCCTTGCACGGCCCGCACCATTCGGCCCAGAAATCAAGGATTACCAGCGAGGTCATCGACGGTTCGACCACGTCCCGCTTGAACGCTTCGATCGCTTCCCGTTCCGCCGCGCTCATCCCCAACGTCGCCACCAATGATTCTCCTGCAGGCCTTTGGTCTGCCCCCTTATGTGGGAGGCTGCCGCCCGATGCCAAGTCCCCGATATTTTATGCGAATCAGGCTTGCGGAGGAAACACCCCCACGCTAATAGCCGCGCCTCGACCGCAGGCAGGCCCTGCGGACGGCGCCAGAGCGGGCGTAGCTCAGGGGTAGAGCACAACCTTGCCAAGGTTGGGGTCGAGGGTTCGAATCCCTTCGCCCGCTCCAGTTTCTTCATTACATATCAACCACTTATGCTGTTACCCACAGCCGCTAAGTGTTTGTTGATTGGTGCCAGCCACCACCTCACCACCACGGATAGGTTGGGGCGCGTCGGCCTCGGTTTGGCACACATCACACCGAAATCTGCAAGAACGGGAGGGGAAAGCATTCCCCTGCCGCCGCGCCAATGTCGCGGCAGACCCTTTCTGCGGGCGGCTCCGCCCCCCAGGCTGTGCAGAAACTCGCAGGCCGCCCCCGAAAAATCGGCCCAAAAGATCTTAGGATCAGGCGACCCCGATCAATTTCCGGTGGCCAAAAGCATTCACGGCATGGAGGGCGTTAAATGCCAGGCTCGACAGAGCAGCGTCCGCTATCACGGCCCTTACTCTCACTCCGCTTATGCGGCAGCTTCATGAGGCCTGTCGAGGATGAGCCGAACAGATGCCTCAACGTCGAGCAGTATTTCCTTTAACGAATCGCTTTTCGGATGACCCGGCAGGCTGTCCATATGTATCGCGATCGCGTTCCAGAACATAAGCCCACATAGCCCCACGCGTGCCTGGGCGATGTGCGGAGGCAGATGAGACAAGCTGATCCGGATGCACTCCAGCCAGAATTCCAGCGCGGGCGTGCCGGAGCGGTCGACGGAGGAGTCGAACGGATCGCTAAGCAAGCCTGCCAGCCGCATGTGCAGCAGGAAACGGACATGCGCATAGGGTGCCAGTTCGTCCGCCGCATCGAGGGCGGGCCTTGTTACCCAAAGCCAGGCGATGAAGGCGTCGATTCCATCCGGGTTGGAGCATTTGTCGATCGCTTGGCCCCGGATAGCTTCAGCTTCTTGTAAGCGCATCTCGACCGTGGCGCGCAGGAGCTGTTGGATGGTACCGAAATGATAGGTGACCGCCGCCACGTTGCGCTGGCCGGCAATTTGCGCGACCCGGCGAAGCGTGACCGCCTCGAGCCCATGTTCGGCGACCAGCACCTCCGCGGCAAGACACAGGGATCGGCGTGCGGCGCTACCTCTTTTTTCGTTCATAACCCTTCATTCCATCACAAGCGCGCTGATTCAATTAAATCCTTTGATTTAATCTCCACGCCCCTTATCCACAGGACGCAATCGAGGGAGAGGGATATGGAGATCAAGCAGCTTCCTGGGCCGTTCGGCGTCGCGGTCGAAGGTATCGATCTTAGCTGCGATATGTCGGATACGACCATTCGCTCGCTGATCGGCTTGCTGCATGAGAACCAAATTCTCGTCATTCGGAACCAGCGCCTTACTGATGAAGACTATGTACGCTTCGGCTACAAATGGGGCCGCCCGCTGTCTTTCATGATCAAGTCGCATACCCAGAACGAACATCCTGAGCTGATCCGCGTTAACAACGCCGCGTCGACGCCCGCGCGCTACCGCGACGGCGCAATGCATTGGCATGCCGACAGCACTTACGAAAAGGAGCCGGCGAGCGTCACGATGCTGTACGGCGTTGAAGCGCCCGAGGTTGGCGGCGAGACATTGATCGCCAGCGCGCGCTTTGCCTATGACGCTTTGGACGAAGAGACCAGGCAGCGTATCGACGGGCTGACCGCTCAGCATTGCCTTGGCGGATCACCCGAACTGCCGGGCGAGAAGATCCCTATTGTCGCCGACCAGATCGCCATGCAGGGCGTTCAGCAGCACCCGCTCGTGCTGCGCCATCCGGTGACGGGCACGAAGGCGATCTTCACCTCCGGCACGGCCTTCGGTGCGGTCGGCCTGGAACGCGAGGAAGGACGCGAGCTCATCGACAAGCTTCGCCGCCACATTACTCGTCCGGAGTTTGTCACCAGCTACAAGATCGAGGCCGGCGACGTCTTTCTGTGGGACAATTTCCAGGTGCTGCACAGTGCGACCCCGATCGAATATTCTGACGAGGATGGGAAGCGTCGCCTGCTGTATCGGATCAGCACCAAGGGGCTACCGGACCTCTGTCAACAGGCGGCCTGAGGCGGCAGCACTGCACGTCGATTCGGCAATCAGGAGATCGGTATGGCGCGTTTCATTCTCGTTCATGGCGCTTGGCACGGCGGCTGGTGCTGGGAAGAGATCGTGCCCCGGCTGCAAGCTCTCGGCCACGAGGTGAACGCGCCGGATTTGCCTGGCATGGGAGCCGATGCCGCCTCGGGTCACGTCGCCACGCTCGACGAATGGGGGATGTTCATCGCGGGCATGGCCAGTGCTCGGGATGAGCCGGCGATCCTGGTGGGGCACAGTCGCGGCGGTATCGTCGTTAGCCGGGCTGCAGAGATCGCACCGGGCGCGGTGCGACGGCTCGTCTATCTGGCCGCGATGATGCCGATACCGGGTGAATCAATGGGCGATATTTTCGAGCGCCCGGAGAGCGGCCATGGCTCGGGCATCGCGGCGGCGATAAGCGTATCTGGGGACGGCAACACGATGATCCTGCACGGACGCGAGGCGGCGCTCGCGGCCTTCTACGGCATGACGCCTCCAGATCAGGCCGAAGCTGCATTCACGCGTCTAACGCCCGAACCGACAAGCATGCGGGCTGCTCCGGTCAATCTTTCCGAGTCACGGTATGGAACGGTTCCTCGCAACTACATATACTGCGAGAGAGATCAGTCCGTCCTGCCTGAGCTGCAGCGATACATGGTGAGCCGTCAGCCTTGCGACACCTATGTGCTCGAGACGGATCATTCGCCATTCTACTCGGCGCCTGACGAATTGACTGCCATGTTGCACGACCTCGCGGCTGCCGAAGGACAACCCGGATAATAGGGGCAGGGACGATTTGCTGCGCATCGACGCTCTATGCGAGCGATCGCGACGTCTTCCTGTTCCTCGTCGACGACCTCCACCCGATCGAGGCCGGGCGCCGCCCAAACGGCGACCCCGATCTCTTCTTCCGCGGTTTCTACGCCCGGAACAGCGAGGTGGGCTCGAAGACACTCGGCATGGCCTCCTTGCATCTCCGGGCGGTGTGCATGAACCGCAACATCTGGGGCGCGGACCGCTTCGAGGAAATCAGCATCAGGCACAGCAAGTTCGCCGCCAACCGCTTCGCGCATGAGGCGGCGCCAGCGCTGGAGAATGTCGCATCATCGTCGCCGGCCCCGTTCATTCAGGGATCAAAGCGGCGCGCGAACGCATCGTCGCTCGCAAGGCGTGAAAAATCAATTTGGTTCCGCTATTTACACGGGCTGCGCGAGGAGCTTGGGTTCATGCATGCCAGCTTTGCACCTGCCCCGCCGGTGCTTGCGCGTTTGCACCATCCATGAGAGGGGTCGCCAAAGGCTCGCACGATGGGCTGCAGGGGGGTATGGCTATGGCGGCAGTGGCACCGACAGCAGTATCGCGTGGCGTCGCCCGTCCGATCGTTCGCCGGATTTTCGCCGCGTGCCTCATGGTCGTGGCCCTGCCGCTTTGCCTGGGCGGCGCCTATCTGCTCTTTCTCGGCGGCTCGCCCTATTATGCCCTGGCCGGCCTGGCGACGCTGGCCTCGGGCGTGCTGACCTGGCGAGGCGACCGCCGCGGCGCGCTCCTCTACGCCGCGCTGCTGGTCGTCACGGTCCCCTGGGCGATATGGGAGGCGGGCTTCGATGGCTGGGCGCTCGCCGCCCGGCTATTCGCTCCGGCGGTACTCGGGCTCGGGTTCCTGCTGCCCGGGGTTTCACGGGGGCCGTCGGCAGAGCGCCGCCCGGCGTTCCGCACCGCCCTGCGCTGTGCGGCAGCGCTTGCCGTCGCCGCGTTGCTCGGCGCCATGATGCACGCGATCGGGCCGGGCGAGCTGCCCGATCCGCTCTATCAGACAGGCGGCCCCGTCGCCACGCCGCCGCCGCTGCCGGCGGCGCAGATCGCGAACGCCGCGCCTGCCGGAGAGTGGCACAACTACGGAAACGACCCGGCGGGCAGCCGCTTCAGCGAGCTGGCCCAGATCAACGCCGGCAATGTGAAGGATCTGCAGGTCGCCTGGACGATCGAAGCCGGCACGCGCCCTGCCAAGGTGGTGGCTTGGCTGCAGACGACGCCGCTGATGGTCGACGATACGCTGTATCTGTGCACCGGCGCGAACGATGTCCTCGCCGTCGATCCGGAGACCGGCCGTCTGCGCTGGCGATACGAAGCCGGCGTCGATCGCGCGATCAGCTCGCACATGGTCTGCCGCGGGGTCGCCTATTATGCGGTGCCGAATGCCGCTGGCCCTTGCGCCAAGCGCATCTTCACCAACACCAGCGACGCGCGGCTGATCGCGCTGGATGCGCTGACCGGCCGGCCCTGCGGGGGGTTCGGCGTCGGTGGCGCGGCCGATCTCACGGCGGGAATGGGCGCGGTGAAGCGGGGCTACTATGCGGTGACCTCGGCGCCCACGATCGTGCGCGGCAAGATCATCCTGGGCGGCGCCGTAACCGACGGCCAGTACTGGGGCGAGCCGTCCGGCGTCATCCGGGCGTTCGACGCGGTGACCGGCAAGCTGGCCTGGGCCTTCGACATGGGACGCCCGCACGAGCACGGCGAGCCGCAGGCCGGGCAGCACTATACCGAGGCGACGCCCAACAGCTGGGCCCCGATGAGCGCCGATCCGGCGCTCGGCCTCGTCTATGTGCCGACCGGCAACGCCACGCCTGATTATTACGGCGCGCAGCGGCGTCCCTTCGACGATGCCTACTCCAGCTCGGTGATCGCGCTCGACGTCGACAGCGGGGAGGTGCGCTGGTCCTTCCAGACGGTGCACCACGACCTGTGGGACTACGACGTCGCCGCCCAGCCGACCCTGGTCGACATACGCCGTGCCAATGGCGTCGAACATGCGCTGCTCCAGCCCACCAAGCGCGGCGAGATTTTCCTGCTCGACCGGGCCACCGGGCGTCCGCTCGCCCCGGTCGAAGAGAAACCGGTGTCGCAGAGCGGCGCGGCCCCCGGCGAGCGTCCCTCGAAGACCCAGCCGTTCTCTCTGGGCATGCCCTCCTTCAGCGGCGCGCTGTGGCGCGAGCGCGACATGTGGGGGCTCACTCCGCTCGATCAGCTGTGGTGCCGCATCCAGTTTCGCAAACTGCGCTACGAAGGCCGGATGAATCTGCCGGGCCTCGATCCGTCGCTCACCGAACCCGGCTTCATGGGCGGCATCGACTGGGGCGGCGTGTCGGTCGATCGCGATCGCGATCTGATGATCGTGAACTCCAATCGCATTGGCAACGTCAATCGGCTCATTCCGCGCCGGCAGGCCGACGCGATGGGGCTCAGCAAGGCCAGCCTGCGCGGCGAATCGGCAGGCGCCGTGCCGCAGATGGGCACCCCGTTCGCGGTGACGGCCACACCCTTCCTGTCACCGCTCGGAGCTCCGTGCAACGAACCGCCCTTCGGCCTGATCTCCGCGGTCGATCTGCGGACCCGCAGGGTCGTCTGGTCGCGTCCGCTGGGCACCGCGCAGGACAGCGGCCCCCGTGGCCTCGCCTCGATGCTGCCGATCACGATGGGCGTGCCGAACGTCGGCGGATCGATCGTGACGCGCGGAGGCCTGGCCTTCATCGCCGCAACCCAGGAACGCGCGATCCGCGCGATCGACGTGCGCGACGGCACGCTGCGCTGGAAGGCCCGCCTGCCAGCGGGCGGCCAGGCGACGCCGATGACCTTCTGGTCGCCCCGTTCGCGGCGACAGTTCATCGTCATCGCGGCGGGCGGGCACGCCTATTACGGGACCAAGCCGGGCAACTACATCGTCGCCTTCGCGCTGCCGCGGCCTTAGCGCAGCGGCGGAAGTCCCGCCTCCGTCTGAGCGCTATCGCCGCTCATCCGCATGGGGTGCGGCCCGCTCCCGCATCTGTTGCCTGCAATATCGTTTCCAATCGAGCGAATTCCACTATCAGGTAGCCGTAGATGGGGAGCCGGGCCCCCTCATCACGCCAGGTCTGCATGGCGAGGCGCAACGCGCCCACTGCGACCATGGCGGTCGTCTTCAGTTCTTCGTTCAAAATCGCCGGCCACATCCGACACAGGCAGCCGAACATCGTCTGCTCCAGCCTGAGGAACATCGCCTGCTTGTGTGCGGCGAGCGTGACATTGGATTCGAGCAGGGCATCCACCGTTGCGGCCTGGCGCAGGTCCTGTTCTGCGCTGAGCCGAAGCAGACTGTTTCGCGCCGCCTGCAATGGCCCCTGGTCTGCCGCCTCGCTGCTCATGATCCCCGGCAGATCGTTGACGAAGCCTTCCTGCCAATATTTGAGGGTGTCCTCCTTCGTCCGGAAATGCAGGTAGAGCGTGCGCGGCGAAATCCCGGAAGCCGCCGCGATGGCCGCCAGGGTCGTGTTCTCGTAGCCTTGGCCGACGTAGAGTCGCAGGCTCTCCTCGGCAATCCGCCTGCGTCTCGCCTGGTTCTTGCGTGCCCTGAGGCCCGCGCCCTTCGCGTCCATCATTCCTCTCGAAATCGCCTATTTTCGACGCGGACCAGGTCCGCGCGCGGCACGACTAGCACACGCCGTCCGTCCCCATGCAATTCCGTTTGGCGGATGGCACGGAACGGTGTAGAGATAAATGCAGTTACTGCACTTTTTAGATGCAGAGCGCGGTGGAGCGGATGATGGCGGTGACCGACCTTGGGCTCTTGAGGGTGCTTTCGCTCAAGGGTTTGGCAGGCGAGCAAGCGGTGCACGATGCGCTGCGCACTGGCGACAGCCGGGCGCGCATCGACGCTGCCTTGGCCGCAGGCGACGTGCGAGAGCTGCCGCGGGGCTTTGCGCTGACGCCACAAGGCCGCGCCGGAGTGGCTGAAGGCATTGCGGCGGAAGCCGGCGCGGTCGATGGACCGGCGATTGATGCGCTCTACGAGCGCTTCTGCACGTTGAACGCCGCGTTCAAGGCGCTGATGCGCGACTGGCAGGTGCGTCAGACTGCCGATGGCGAGGTGCCCAACGACCACGGCGATGACGCCTATGACGACGCGCTGGTCGAGCGCCTCGGCACGATCCATCAAGAGCTGACGCCGCTGCTCGACGCGATCGTGGCGGTTGCGCCGCGGCTGGCGGGCTGTGCCCCGCGCTTTGCCGATGCGCTCGCGGCTCTCCGTGCGGGGGACAAGGCCATGATGGCGCGGCCGATGATCGACAGCTACCACACGGTCTGGTTTGAACTGCACGAGGACCTGATCGGCCTCACCGGCAGGACCCGCGCCGCCGAGGCCGCCGCCGGGCGGGGAGATTGATGGGGCGCTACGTCTTCGGCATGGGCGACGCGATCCCCGCGGATACTGCCGTTGCCCGCGCGCTGCTGGGCGGCAAGGGGGCAGGCCTGTTCGAGATGCGGCGTCTGGGCATCGGCGTGCCCCCCGCGTTCGTCATCACGACAGAGGCATTCGCCAGGTGGCGGTCATCGGGATCGATCGCCTTCCTCGACGAAGAGCTCGCCGAGCAGCTTGGCGAGTTGGGGAGGGAGCTCGGTCGCACATTCGGTGGGCGCGAGCGCCCGCTGGTCGTCAGCGTTCGCTCCGGTGCTGCGGCGTCGATGCCGGGCATGATGGACACGATACTGAACCTTGGTCTCGACGACGCGTCTGTGGCGGGGCTGGCAGACATGGTGTCGCCGGATCGCGCATCGCGCGCTTACGATCGCTTGCGCACCACCTATGCCGAGATCGTCGGCGCCTCCTTGCCGCCCGATCCGTTCGATCAACTGCGCGGCGCAATCGCCGCAGTCTTCTCATCGTGGGATAGCGCGCGCGCGCGCACCTATCGCACGCGTGCCGCGATATCGGACGATCTGGGCACCGCGGTCACGGTGCAGGCGATGGTGTTCGGCACCGCGCCCGGCTTTTCCGGAACGGGCGTCCTGTTCACGCGCCACCCCTCGACAGGCGAACCGGAGCCGATGGGGGACTGGCTTCAGGATGCGCAGGGCGAGGATGTCGTTGCCGGTGGACACCAGACCGAGCCGCTCAGCGTCCTCGCCGCAGCGCGCCCCGATCTCTGGGCGGATCTCCGTCGGGTCGCCGCCACCCTGGAGGGGCATGTTCAGGACATGTGCGACATCGAGTTCACGGTGGAAGCCGGGGTGCTCTGGGCACTGCAGTATCGCCGCGGCAAGCGCAGTCCGCTCGCGGCGGTGCGCATAGCAACCGATCTGGCCGACGATCCGGCCATGAGCTTCTCCCGGCGTGATGCGGTAGCGCGGATCGCGCCGGAGACCATTGCGGCGCTGCTCGCCGAACGCGACGCGTCAACCGTAGCCGAACCCTTGGCTACGGGGCTGGGCGCATCCCCGGGTGTCGCATCGGGCAAGGCTTGCTTCAGCGTCAACGCCGCGCTCGATGCGGCTGACCAGGGCGTAGCCGTCATCCTCGTGCGGCCCGAAACCTCGCCCGACGACATTCCGGGAATGGACGCGGCGGAAGGGATATTGACCGCCACGGGCGGCCTGGTCAGCCACGCCGCCATCGTCGCGCGCGAATGGTGCAAGCCGGCCGTGGTCGGCACGACCGCCTTGTCGTTCGACGGCGCGACGGTCCGCATCGCTGGCCAGATTCTTTGCGAGGGCGACGAGCTGACCATTGACGGAACGAGCGGGCACATATTCCGCGGCCAGGTCACCGCAACCGCGGCCGCATTGCCGCGCTGCGCCGAACGGCTGATCGGCTGGGCGGGCGAGATTGCCGGGCGATCGGGTGGAGATCCCATCGCGCTGCTCAGCGATGCGCATTCGCGGCTGGCGCCGCGTTCAAAGGAGAACGCATGATCGACGCGGCAGATGAGGGACTGCACCTTCAGGAATGCGACCCGCAGAAAAACTGGATGGAGAACATGTGCTTCTTCGGCTTCGACGAGGCCGCCGACGCCGGGTTTCTCATCCACGTCAAGCACCGGCCGAACGAGGACATCGTCGAATTCCGGTTCGGCGCGAAGATCGGCGGGCAATCCTGCAGCTATGGCGTGGTCCACCCGATCAACGGAACGCTGGCCTACCCGGAGTTCCAGCTGGCGTGCTGGGAGCCGGACCGGCTCTGGACCATCACGGGTCAGGGGCAGGGCTGGCCGATCGAGGCGGTCGGTGGGGTGATGGGCCTCCCGGCGAGCCGCGCCGCGCCGCTGGCGTTCTCGATCGACCTCGAATGGAGCGCGACGATCCCGTCCGTCCACTGGGGGGTGATCCACGACGAATCGACCAGTGCACCGGGCGGGGCGCACTATGACCAGGGCGGGCGCTTTACCGGAACCATCCGGATCGGCGATGCCGAGGCCCGGGTCGATGCGCTCGCCTATCGGGATCACAGCTGGGGGCCGCGAAACTTCATGCAGATGAAGTGCGTGCGCTACATGGCGTTCGTCTCCGCGGACATGCGGACCTATTACGACGGGCTGCTGATGGATCACGGCGACCGGCAGACCGGCTTTTCTTATACCGTCGAGGACGGCGTCGGGCGACGCGGGCCGACCCCGCACTACGAGGTGCTCGAGGGCGAGGACTGGGACAATGCCTATCGCAAGATCGCCTATACGGTCGACGGCCGCCGCTATGTCGCGACGACCATCTGGAACCTGATGCTGCCGCTGGTGCCCGAGCGCTACCTGTCGAACGTCGCGATGGTCCGCATGGATCTGCCCGATGGCGGAACCGGTTTCGGCATCGTCGAGCGAGGGCGGCTGTTCGGGGATGACGACCTGAACCGCTGGCAGTCCGCGGCCCGCGCGCCGGCCGCCTGACCGTCCCGGAAACAGCCGACTGGAACCGCCATGCAGTTCGAACCCGCCAACGAAATCCATGCCATCAGCGAGCCGGGGGTGCGCTGGTCGCGCGTCAACGTCTCCGAATCCTTTCCGAACGTCGCCAAGCCATTGAGCTGGGCGTTCTTCGGGGAAGGGGCCAACCTCTCCTGGCGGCCGATTTTCGAGAACTTCGGGCTGATCGCGCCGGGCGAGCCGCTCCCGGGCTCGCGTGATACCGGATACATCCGGCTCTTCTTCGGCCGCTGCGCGATCAACATGGATGCGATGAGCACCGACGTGAAGCTCATGCCGGGCGATCACAGCGCCGATCATGCCCGGGACCTGTTTTCCGAGGATTTCGACGCGTCGCCGCAGTTGGAGGGGGAGCGCTTCTACGACCGGGAGAAGTTCCTGGCCTATTGCCACGGCGTCGCCGACATCGTCGTTCGCGAGTTCGACGAGATCATGGTCTTCTGGCGCGAGCTTGTCGGGCCGCAAGGGCTGGTGGAAGGCAAGGATCCGGTCGCCACGTACCGCGATGCGTTTGCGCGCTACGTGCGGGTCCAGACCAATCATTCGGCGAATTCCTCGCTGAGTCAGCAGCATTTTTCCCGCGCGACCGCGCTCGCGCAGGATGCCGGCCTGCCCGAGCTCGCCTCGAGCCTGACGACCGGGATCGGCGATACCTTCGACACCCGCGCGATGGCGGGCCTGTGGGCGGTCAGCCGCGGGCAGCGGACACTGGAAGACTACCTGGCCGAACTCGGCTTCCAGGAGACCTCCGGGGACGACATCTCGACCGCCTCCTGGCGCGAGAGTCCCGGGGCGATCCGGGCGCTCGTCGAGAACTACCGCAAGATGGACGAATCCGCCTCGCCGCTGGCCAGCGAACATATGCGGGTGGCGCAGCGCCGCGAGGCCGAGGCCCGGATCATCGCAGCGCTCCCGGAAGGCCGGCGCGAGGAAGCGCGCGCGCATTTCGCGGACCTGTCCCGGGCGATGCGGGTCCGAGAACTGGGCAAGGCGTCCTACCGCGTCGCCATCGACGTGGGCCGGGCGGCGGCCCGCGCGCGGGGCCGCGACCTGCAGCGTCTGGGCTGCATCGATGCCGCGGACGACGTGTTTTTCCTCACAGTCGACGAATGCATCGACGGTCCGCCGCGCGATTTCCGCGATGTGGTGGACGAGCGCAAGGCGATTCACGCCCGTTATGCGCAGCTGGACATTCCCGGCTCGTGGACCGGCAACCCCGAGCCGATCGCGTCGGAGACACGGATGGGCTCGGTCGAAATCGTGCGCGGCATTGGCGTATCCGCCGGGATCGCGGAGGGCCCGGTCCGGGTGGTCATCGACCATATCGCCGCCGAGGAGATGGAACCGGGCGAGATCCTCGTCACCAGCACCACTGATCCCAGCTGGGGGCCGTTTTTCGTGATGGCCGGGGCGCTGGTGATCGACATCGGCGGCCCGATGAGCCACGGCGCGATCATCGCGCGCGAACTCGGTATTCCCTGCGCGATCAACACCCGCGACGGTACCCGCCAGCTGCGCGACGGGATGATCGTGCGGGTCGACGGCGGCACGGGCGAGGTCCGCGTCCTCGCCGAGGCCGACACGCGCTGACGCCAACGGAGCCATGGTGCGCCTGGACGGCGAGCGGGGACTCGTCGCCCTGCTATAGCTGGGCAGCGGCGCGACGGGATCGGCAACAGGCTCGTCCGGAAGCCGGTTCTGTTTCCCGCCTGCATTTCCGAGCCGAATCAATGTTGCGCGCCGCTGCCGGAAGCGCTTTAGTGCGCCGGCGCCCGCCCAACGCCGCGCCAACAACCACCATCGGGAGACAGCTCCATGTCGATCAATGACCACGATTCCCTCACCGCGCGCGCCGAAGCCGGACGGGCGATGGCGCGGCAGGTGCTGAGCGGCATCGATATCGGCGGCATCGCCGGCTGGAGCGACTATCAGTGGATGACGATGAGCCAGCTGTTCGCGGAGATCTGGACGCTGCCGGAGCTCTCGATGCGCGACAAGCGGTTGCTGGTGCTGGGCGTGCTGGCCGCAGTGGGCAAGCAGGAGAAATTCGGCATCCATCTGACCTCGGCGCTGCGCAATGGCGAGTTCACTGCCGCGCAGGCGCGTGAAATCCCGCTGCTGCTGGTCCACTATGTCGGCCATCCGCTGGGCAGCGACCTGCCCGGCGTTGCCGAAGACTCGATTCGCGCGGCTGGCGTGACCGACTGAACCGGATGGCCGCCGCGGGCGAGACCCTGGGCTTCGTGGGCCTCGGCAACATCGGCGGGCCGATGGCGCGACGGATGGCCAGCCAGGCGCCGGGGGCGATCATATTCGACGCCGTGCCGGCAGCGATGACGGCGCTGGCCGGCCATGCCGAGCTGGCTGGGAGCAGTGCCGAGCTCGGCCGGCGGGCGCGGATCGTCGGCGTGTGCGTCCGCGATGATGCCGAGGTCGAGGCGGTGGTGGCCGGACCGGAGGGCCTGCTTGCCGGCATGGCGGCGGGCGGGTGCATCCTTGTCCACAGCACGGTGGGGCTCGACACGATCCGTCGGCTGCATGCGGTGGCCGCGGAGCGCGGAGTGGCGCTGCTCGATGCCGGGGTGACCGGTGGGGCGGTGCGCGCCGCCGAGGGCCGGCTGGTGACGATGATCGGCGGCAGCGCCGACGCGTTCGCACGGGCGCGGGTGCTGGCCGCGACGTTTTCCTGCGACGTGATCCATGCCGGGCCGCTGGGCACGGGGATCATCCTCAAGATCTGCAACAACGTGATCAGCTATGGCTTCGCAATGGCCGCCAGCGAGGGGCTGGGGCTGGCCGAGGCGGCGGGCATTGATGCCGAGGCGCTGCGCCGCGTGTTGATCGGAAACGGCAACATGAACGAACTGGTTGCCGCCTATCTGGCCGGGCGTGCCGGGGCCGGGCTGACCACGCGGGTCCATGCCCGGGCGCTGGCTGCCAAGGACCTGGGCCATGCCGCCGAACTGGCGCGCGAGGTGGGCTGGGCCGGCGAAGGGATCGAAGCGGTGCTTCGGCTGCTGCCGGGGATTTTCGCCGATTAGAGCGTAATGAGGAAAAGGCGTGACCGGTTGCGGGGCCATGGCGGGCGGCGGAAACATGAGCGACGCCTATGTCGAACAGGCCCGCTATCAGGGCGCATTCAACCTGACCGGGGAGCCGAGCCTGACCTTCCCCCGCCGGCAAGACCGCACAGGGCATGCCGATCGGCATACAGGTCGTCGGCCGGAGAATGGAAGACGAGGTGCGGCTACCTGTGGTGCACGCGTTCCAGCAAGCAACGGATTGGCATCGTAGGAAACCGGCCTCGCTTGGCTAGAGCCGCGTGCTCTTAATCTGAAGCACTTCCCGCTCATCCTGAGTAGGCATTGAGCGAAGTCGAAATGGCGTATCGAAGGACGTCCTTCGATACGGGGCTTCGGCAAGCTCAGCCCCTACTCAGGATGAGCGGTTCATATTAAAGGCGGGACGCTCTAGATTTCGAGGCAGATGGGATCATCTGCCGGCTCGGAAATCACGGAAAACGGACAAAATCTAGACTCGATCCGGTTCAATCTGAACGGGATCGAGTCTGGGCCCACTGCGCTTGCCGGACGAGGCAGGCAGGTCAGATCGTTGCGCCCGCGCCGACAGGTTCCGCGCCGACGTTCACGCAGACGAAGGTCACCGGCTCGGCCCCTTCGACGCGCCAGCCGTGGAGGATCCCGCGATCGACTACCAGATCGCCCGCTCCCAGCTCTACCTCGCCCGTCTCGAGGATCAGGGTGATGCGGCCGCTGAGAAAGAACATGTAGTCGATCGTGTTCGAGGCATGCATCGGAAAGCTCGAGCCGGGCTCCATCCTGGCGATCGAGAATCCTGTTCCGCCGCGCAGCAGATCCATGCTGGGCGGAACGTTGCCCGTGTCGGTAGTGCCCTCGTTGCTGACCGGCAGCGCGGTACTCCAGGCGATGACTGTTCCGCCGTCCGGGGCGGAGAGGCGGTCGTCGAAGATGACGCTCGAGCGTCCCTGCTCGTCCAGTCCGGTGACGACCCGGCGATAGCCAGCGCTCATTTGACGATCCTCTGCGTTTGCGCCGGCATCGCGGCATTGGCCTTGCGGCGAGCCTATATTCGCGCTCGCGCGGTCACTCGCCCCGTCCGCTCGGACGAGGCCAGGAGCCTCGTGCGGGTGCAATGCGATCGCCCGGGTGGTATCAACTTGCCGGAAGGACCGGCATGGCGCGGTTCGTGCCGAAGGCCCCTGGCTGACGGCAGGTCGTGGGATGAAAGCAGCGATGACGGACGGACGGCGGCTTCGGATCGGTTTCGTAGGGGTGCAGCCGGGGCGGAGCTGGGCGGCGGTGGCGCACATTTCGGCGCTGCGCGCGCTGGAGCATGAGTTCGAGATCGCGGCGGTCGCCAACACCACTCTCGCCAGCGCAGAGGCCGCGGCCCGCGATTGCGGCATCCCCCGCGCCTTCGCCAGCGTGGACGAGATGGTCGCGTCGGACGCGGTGGACATGGTGGCCGTGACGGTCAAGGTCCCGTATCATTTCGACATCGTCAGCAAGGCGATTGCGGCGGGCAAGCACGTGCTGTGCGAATGGCCGCTCGGCAACGGGCTGGCGGAGGCCGAGGCGCTCGCCAAACAGGCGCGAGAGCGGGGAGTGCTCGCGGTCATCGGCACCCAGGCGGTGGCCGCACCGGAGATCGCGCGGGTGCGGCAGATCATCGCCGAGGGGCGGATCGGCGCGGTCCGCTCGACGAGCATCACCGCCTATGGCGGGGGTGTCGCGTCCGACGAGATCGCACAGATCTATGCCTATATGCTCGATCGGCGGAACGGAGCGAACATGCTGACCATCCCGGTCGGGCACGCGCTGGCGGCGCTGCGCTCGGTACTGGGGGACTTCGCCACGGTCTCGGCAATCCTGGCGACCCGGCAGACGAGCGTGCGGGTTGCGGAGACCGGCGAGACCATGACGAGGGACGCGCCCGACGAGGTGCTGCTCCAGGGACGGCTCGACAGCGGCGCGCTGGTCTCGCTTCATTACCGACCGGGGCCGAGCCGGGCGAACGGGTTCGTCTGGGAGATCAGCGGCACCGAGGGCGCGATCACCGTAACCGGCGAGATGGGCAATCTCCAGATGACCGGGCTTGCGGTGACGCTGCTGCGCGATGGCGGTACGCCCGAGCGGATCGAGCCGCTTATGCCGGCTGGACTCACGCTGCCCGAGCACCCGATCCCGCGCAACGTCGGCTGCCTCTATGCGATGATCGCCGCCGACCTGCAGCACGGAACCCGAACCGCGCCGGACTTCGACGATGCCGTGCGGACGCATCGGGTGATCGCCGCCATGGAGCGCGCGTCGGACGAGGGGCGCCAGATTGCGGTCGGGCAGGCTGGATCGACGGTCTGACCGACTGAATGACTGGCCGGCTGACGCCGGTAGGATCATGGCGAGGGGCTGAAGCCATCGGTCCTTCCACCCGTTCGAACAGCGCGCGGCAGGCGCCGATGGCGTCCGTCGGCAGCTGACGGCGGCGCGCAGCTACTCCGCGGCTTCGGGCAGTGCCGCTGCCGTCGTCCAGCCCAGTCGGGGGATCGTGATCGAGCGCTTGCCCGACAGGTCGGTGCGCAGCACGAAGATGCCCTGCTCCTCCATATAGGCGATCAGTCGGCGGACCCGCCCTTGCGAATGGGTGCCATAGACCTGCGCAAGCGCTGCATCGCTGGGCGCTTCGAGCGCGTCGCGGGCGGCGCGGGCCACCAGCAGGAACGGCGCGAGCATATCGTCGGGCAATGATGCGCCGAGCGCCATGGCGTCGAGCCAGCCTTCGTCCAGTTCACCGAACAGCCCCGCGCGCGCCATCGCCAGCCGGCGGCGGAAGCCGGCCAGATCGAGCCCGCTGTCGGCCAGCCGATGCATCCGGCAGCGCACGCCGAAATCCTGGAACAGGATCACGGGCGCGCGGTAGGTCGCGTCCGGATCGTCGACGATCTCGCGCAGCACCTCGTCGATCACCGCCTCGCGTTCCTCGTCGGCCAGCGCCGGCGTGTTCACCGGCGCCGCTGTCGGCGTCAGCGTAGGACCGCCGCGGCTGATCGCGCGGAGCAGATCGTCGCTGGTCGGTGCGGGTGTCCGGGGCGCGGGCGGAGGAGGGGCGGGCCGATCGTCGCCGGGCGCGAACAGCAGGCCCTGCAGCTCCTCTCGGCCGGCCGCGGCGGTCGGGAGCGGCACCAGCTTGGGACTGCCGCTGCGCGCCGAGGTGGCGACCGCCCCGACGGTCACCGCAACGGGCCGGCGGGACACGGCGGGGCCCAGGGCAAGGAACTGCCCGCGCGGCAGGTCGCGGATCTGCTCGGCCTGGCGGCGCTCCATGCCCAGCAGGTCGGCGGCGCGGGCCATGTCGATGTCCAGGAAGGTCCGCCCCATCATGAAGTTCGACGCTTCGGCGGCGACATTCTTGGCGAGCTTGGCAAGCCGCTGGGTGGCGATCACCCCGGCAAGCCCGCGCTTGCGGCCGCGGCACATGAGGTTCGTCATCGCTCCCAGCGAGGCGCGGCGGGCCTCGTCCGATACCTCGCCGGCGACTGCGGGCGCAAACAGCTGCGCCTCGTCGACCACCACCAGCGCCGGATACCAATGATCGCGCGGAGCATCGAACAGCGCCGCCAGGAAGGTCGCGGCGCAGCGCATCTGCGCCTCGATCTCGAGTTCGTCGAGCGCCAGCACAACCGACACGCGATGCTCGCGGATCCGGGCGGCGAGGCGGGCGATTTCGATTTCGCTATGGTCCCCGGCCTGGATCGCAACATGACCGAAACGATCGGCCAGGGTCACGAAGTCGCCCTCCGGGTCGATCACCACCTGCTGGACGACATCGGCCGATTCCTCGAGCAGCCGGCGCAGCAGATGCGACTTTCCAGACCCCGAATTGCCCTGGACGAGCAGGCGGGTGGCGAGCAGCTCCTCGACGTCGAAAAATACCGATTGTCCGGGGCTGCTGGTGCCGATGTCGATTCGTGCGGTCACGCTGCCGTCTTGGCGGATCGGTGGCACGGTTCAAGGGGCTGACCGAGAAAACTGTGGATGACTCGGGCTATGAGGAGCGGCCCGGCTTCTTTCCGTCACCCCGGCCCTTCGACTGCCTGCAAGGCAGGCGCGGAGGATGAACTTCAGCCAAAGGCTGAAGGCCGGGGTCCCGGTCGTCAGGGACGGAGTTTAGGCTGCGCGCCTCTCCTGAGATTCCGGCCTCCGCCGGGTGACGAAGAGAGTTGGGCATCTGTCCAACGGCCCGCTTCCGCCGGTCTGGCGGGAGTCCTATATCCTCGCCCATGACCGATGCCGCAGAACTGCCCGCTATTCCCAGCCTGTCCCTGGCCACCGCGGACACTGATCCCGGCGCCTTCGCTCAGGCGATCGGCCGGTCTTTCGAGCGATTCGGTTTCGCGGTCGTGGCCGATCACGGCATTCCTGCAGAGCTGATCGCTCGCGCCGAGGAGACGGCCAAGCTGTTCTTCGCGCTGCCGGAGGAGGTGAAACGCAGCTACCATATTCCGGGGCAGGGCGGCGCGCGCGGCTATACGCCGTTCAAGGTCGAGACTGCCAGGGACGCCACCCATCCCGATCTGAAGGAGTTCTGGCATATCGGTCGCGAACTGCCGCCCGGCCACCGCTTCGAGGAGGTCATGCCCGCCAATATCTGGCCGAACGAGCTGGAGGCGTTCCGCGACACCTATCTGGCGCTGTTCGGCGTCTTCGACAGGGCGGGGCTGCGCATCCTGTCGGCGATCGCGCGCTACCTTGGCCTCGCGCCCGGCTTCTTCGACGACAAGGTCGAGGACGGCAATTCGGTGCTGCGCCTGCTCCACTATCCGCCGATCGGCGCCAACGCGTCCGGCATCCGCGCCGGCGCGCATGAGGATATCAATGCGATCACGCTGCTGCTCGGCGCGGAGGAGGGTGGGCTGCAGCTCCTCGACAGGGATGGCCGCTGGCTGTCTGTGGACATCGCGCCAGGCGAGCTGGTGGTGAACATCGGCGACATGCTCCAGCGGCTGACTAACGGGCGGCTGCCTTCGACCAGCCACAGGGTGATGAACCCGCCGCCCGAACGACGCGGCGTCGCACGCTATTCGATGCCGTTCTTCCTGCATTTCCGGCCGGACTACCTGATCGAGACGCTGCCGCAGACGATCACGCCGGACCGGCCGGACCAGTTTCCGGAACCGATCACGGCAAACGAGTTCCTGTTGCAGCGCTTGCGCGAGATCAAGCTGATGTGACGAAGAAGATGGGCTTTCACTCGTGTCAGCTGTTGCGCTAGCCTGATCCCCGATAAAAAAGGGATCCCGATGCGCATCACCACCCGCCTCGCTGCCCTCGCGATGGTCATCCTGCCGATCTCCGCTCATGCCGCCGACGACAAGAAGGCCGAAGCGCCCGACAGTCCGGTGCCACCGCCGATCGTCGCGGTGACCAGGCACAAGGGCAGCTTCGGCGGCCAGTCGATCGCCTACACGGCAACGACCGGCGAGACCTATCTGAAAGACAAGGACGGCAAGCCGCTCGCTGCGATCTTTTCGACCGCCTATGTAAAGAACGGCGGCGATCCCAGGACCCGGCCGATCATCTTCCTGTATAATGGCGGCCCCGGATCGGCGTCGCTCTGGCTGCACATGGGTGCGTTCGGGCCGAAGCGGGTCGTGATCCCCGAGGCACGCGACGATGGCGCGCCACCCTATCCGCTGGTCGACAATCCCGACAGCCTGCTCGATGTCGCCGATATCGTCTTCATCGATCCGGTCGGCACCGGCTTCGCCCATGCAATCGGCAAGAAGGAAGCCAAGGATTATTGGGGCGTGTCTGCCGACGCCAAGTCGGTTGCCGAGTTCATCCGCATATGGCTGAGCGACAATGGCCGCTGGAACTCGCCCAAATATATCGGCGGCGAGAGCTATGGCACGACCCGCTCGGTCGCCTTGGTGAGCGAACTCGAGGGCCAGTATAACGACGTCGCGCTCGACGGCATCATCCTGATCTCGACGGTTCTCGATTTCGGCGCGACAGCACAGGCGCAGGGCAATGAGATGCCCTATATCCTCAACCTGCCGTCGATGGCGACGACCGCCTGGTTTCACCATAAGATCGCCAATCCGCCCGCCACCGCCGCGGAGGTCGCGGCCCAGGCCCGCGCCTTCGCGATCGGCCCGTATGCCGCGGCGTTGCTCAAAGGCAACCAGCTGGGCGCGGAGGAGCGCGCGTCGGTGCGCGCGGAGCTCGCGAGGCTGAGCGGCCTGTCCGAGCAGTTCGTCGACAACGCCAATCTGCGCGTCAGCCCAGGCCGCTTCTACAAGGAGCTGCTACGCGACAAGGGGTTGACCATCGGCCGCCTCGACACCCGCTACACCGGAGCCGATTACGACCGTGCCGGCGAGGAGCCCGATAATGATCCCAGCTTCTACGCGATCGACGGCGCCTATACCGCGGCGATCAACAGTTATCTTCGCGAGGACCTGAAGCTCAAGATCGACCGCCAATATGTGACGATCGCCGGCGTCGGCGACTGGGACTGGAAGCTCGCCGACCAGAAGGGTCGGGACGGCGAGGTCTATGTCAATGTCGCGCCCTATCTGGGCCGGGCGATGCGCGAGAATAGCGGCCTGCGGGTGTTCGTGGCCCAGGGCTGGTATGATTTCGCGACACCCTTCTTCGCCGCCGAATATTCGATGAGCCGGCCGGGCTTCGATCCGGCCCGGATCCAGTTTCATTATTACGACGCGGGTCACATGATGTATGTGCGGCCCGACGATCTGCACAAGCTGAGCACGGACGTGCGGGCGTTTATCCGGGCGCGGTGATCAGAGCACATATCGCATCGCAAGCCCGCCCAGCGCGGAGCCGCCGAGCAGCCCGAACACCCCGACCCGGAACCGCAGCATCGTGACGACCGCCGCACCGGACAGCGCCGCGGCCGCCCAGTCGACCGTCGCAAGCTCGGGCCGCGCCAGGTGCAGCGGCCCGAGGCGCAATTGCCCGACTGCCCCGAACCAATAATGCAGCGCGAACCAGCAGGCGAGATTGAGGATCACGCCGACCACCGCCGCGCCGATCGCCGCCAGCGCCGAGGCCAGCGCGCGGTTGCCGCGGAGCCGTTCGACGAAAGGTGCGCCGACGAATATCCACAGGAAGCAGGGCACGAACGTCACCCAGGTGGTCAGCAAGCCGCCGAGCGTGCCCGCCAGCAGCGGATCGAGCCCGCCGGGGTGGCGATAGGCGGCGAGGAACCCGACATATTGGGTGACGATGATCAGCGGCCCTGGCGTGCTTTCCGCAAGCCCCAGCCCATCGAGCATCTCGCCGGGCGTTATCCAGTGATATTGTTCCACCGCCGCCTGGCCCACCCATGCGAGCACCGCATAGGCGCCGCCGAAGGTAAGCATCGCCATCCTGGAGAAGAAGGTTGCGATCGGCGCGAGCGCGCTGTCGGCAGGCGCATGGAGCAGCAGCAGTGCGACCGGAATCAACCATGCGGCGAGGAGCGTCGCCGCAACGCCTGCGAGCCGGCCGAAGCTCTGGCGGGAATGGTCGGGCATTTCCGTGCCGAGCGCACTGTCGGCATCGCTGAGCGACCCGGTCGAGCCGGGGTGACTCGATCCAGGGGTGAAGAGGGTGAGATGCCTCCATCCCGACACCCAGCCGGCCAGCCCGGCGGCGAGGATCACCAGCGGGAAGGGCAGGTGGAGCAGGAAAAGGCCGAGGAAGGCGAAGAACGCCACCGCCATGGCGGCGCGGTTGCGGAGAGAGCGCCGCCCGATCCGCACCACCGCCTGGAAGACGATCGCGACCACCGCGGCCTTGATTCCGAACAACAACGCCGCGACCGGTGGCGCGGCGACCGCGAGCACATAGAGCCAGGACAGCGCCATGATCGCGATCATGCCGGGCAGCACGAACAACACGCCCGCCGCCAGCCCGCCTTTGATTCGATGGAGCAGCCAGCCGATATAGATGGCGAGCTGCTGCGCCTCGGGGCCGGGGAGCATCATGCAGAAGTTGAGCGCGTGAAGGAAGCGCGCTTCGCCGATCCATTTCTTTTCGTCGACGAGAATGCGATGCATCACCGCGATCTGGCCTGCCGGCCCGCCGAAGCTGAGGAGTGCGATCCGGGCCCAGACGCGCAGTGCCTCGCCAAAGCCGATGCCGTGCCCGGGCGAGCCGGTGGCGCCCTGGTCCATCTAGCCTCGGCCGCGATAGCCGGGCACGCCCTGGTCGGGTACCCACAGCCCCGCGGGCGGTGCACCCGATTGCCAGAAGACGTCGATCGGGATGCCGCCGCGCGGATACCAGTAGCCGCCGATGCGGAGCCACTTGGGCTGCATCTCCGCAAATAGACGCTCGCCGATACCCACTGTGCAATCCTCATGGAAGGCGGCATGGTTGCGAAAGGCGCCGAGAAACAGCTTGAGCGATTTCGATTCGACGATGGTCTCGCCCGGCGCATAGTCGATAACCAGATGCGCGAAATCCGGCTGGCCGGTCACCGGGCAGAGCGAGGTGAACTCGGGCGCGGCGAAGCGTATCAGGTACAGCGCGGCGGCACGCGGGTTGGGAACATAGTCGAGCACTGCCAGTTCGGGAGAGGCGGGCAGGCTGCTGGTCTTGCCAAGATGGATGGTGGACATGATGCGCTCTTAGACGACTTGGGCGCACCGTGCCAACGCGTACCAAAATTACAATTTGAACAATATCGATGGAACATACTTGCTATCTTGATGCCGTTGCTATAATAAAAGATCACCTCCCCGGGTATTGATTCGCTGCCGCTGTGGCCGGATGATGCACTGTGCCCTTTAGAGGAGGTAATTATGGAAATGCTGGTTTCGACGGAGTGGCTCGAAGGCGAACTTGGCGCCAACGATCTGCGCGTCGTCGATGCGACCTATTTCGCGCTGGATCCGGCGCGCGATCCTCTCGCCGAATATGAGGCCGGTCACGTCCCTGGTGCGATCTTCCTCGATCTAGGCAATCTCAAGGACGACAACTCGGACTTGCCGGGCATGCTGCCCCCGGCGGAGAAGTTCGCGAGCCGGATGCAGTCGCTGGGCCTTGGCGACGGCAGCCGCATCGTCCTGTACGACAACAGCCCGCACCGGACGGCGGCGCGTGCCTGGTATATGTTCCGCATGTTCGGCGCGAACCAGGTGGCGATTCTCGACGGCGGCCTGCATAAATGGGTCGCCGAGGGGCGTCCGCTCGAACAGGGCAAGGTCAAGCTGCGCCACCGTCACTTCACAGTGTGGCGCGATCCGGCCGCCGTGCGCGATATCGACCAGATGAAGGCCAATGTCGCGAGCGGCGCCGAGGAGGTTGTCGACGCCCGTTCGGCGGCGCGCTTCACCGGCGAGGAAGCCGATCCGCGCGGTCTCGCATCGGGCCATATCCCGGGGTCGCGGAATCTGCCCTACGACCAGCTTCTCAATGCCGATGGTACCTTCAAGAGCAAGGACGAGATCCGCGCCGCCTTCGAGGCCGCCGGCGTGGACCCGGCCAAGCCGCTCGTCACGACCTGCGGTTCCGGCATAACCGCCTCGGTGCTGCTGTTCGGCGCGGCACTGCTCGGGCGCGAGGATATTGCGCTCTATGACGGGTCGTGGAGCGAGTGGGGCTTGCGCCCGGACACCGAAAAGGAGATCGGTGCCGCGTGCAAGACGACGAGCGCAGCAGCCTGAAGCCTGGTACCCGGCTGGTGACAGCCGGGCGCCACGCGTCATCCGCCGGCCGGGGGATCGTCAATCCCCCGGTCTGGCGCGCCTCCACGATCTTGTTCGACAGCGTGGCCGATCTGCGCGCCGCGGTCCGCAGGCCGAATGATGGCCTATATTATGGCCGGCGCGGCACCCCGACACAGTGGGCGCTCGCCGATGCGCTGACCGAACTGGAACCTGGCGCGGAAGGGACGATGCTCTATCCGTCCGGCGTGGCTGCAGTCACCTCGGTGCTGCTGTCGCTGCTGTCGCCGGGCGACGATCTGCTGATGGTGGACAGCGCCTATGAGCCGACCCGCGCGATCTGCAACGGCCTGCTCAAACGGATGGGCGTAACCACCCGATATTATGATCCGATGATGGGTGGCGGCATATCCGCCCTTATCGAGGACCGGACCCGGGCGATCTTCCTGGAAAGCCCGGGCAGCCTCACTTTCGAGGTGCAGGACGTGCCGGCGATCAGCGCCGCTGCCCGCGCCCGCGGCGTCACGACCGTGCTCGACAATACATGGGCGACGCCGCTGTTCTTCCCGGCCATTGCGCATGGCGTCGACATCAGCATCCTGGCCTGCACCAAATATATCGTTGGCCATTCGGACGTGATGATGGGATCGGCCACCGCCGGCCCGGGCCATTTCCAGGCGCTTCGCCGTGCCAGCCTGTCGCTGGGCCAGTGCGTCAGCCCCGACGACGCCTATCTGGCTGCGCGGGGCCTTCGCACACTCGGCGTCCGGCTGCGCCAGCACCAGGACGGGGCACTCGCCATCGCCCGCTGGCTCGAACAGCAGCCGCAGGTCGCGCGGGTGCTGCACCCCGCCTTGCCGGGCTGTCCCGGCCATGATCTGTGGCAGCGCGACTTTTCGGGCGCAGCCGGGCTGTTCAGCATCGTGCTCGATGGCGGGGACGATGCGGCCCGGGCGGCGATGATCGACGGGCTCGCCTTGTTCGGAATCGGTTTCTCCTGGGGCGGCTATGAAAGCCTCGCGCTGCCTGTCGATCCCGTCGGGCTCCGGACCGCCACCCGATGGGACGCCGAAGGCCCGGTCGTGCGGTTCCACATCGGCCTCGAGGACCCCGCGGATCTCATCGCGGATCTCGCGCGGGGGCTGGCGCGATTCGACGCTGCGCGAGGATGAAGCGATTCTGAACGAAGCTGACCGGGCGATCGATTTTTCCGCTGAGCCCGGCAGAGTGACATTCCGCTGCTGCTCAGATGGCCGGCGTGGAAACCAGCATTTCGAGCCGGCGGAGCGCTGATCCGAGCGAATTGCCTAAAAAACGGGCGGCCGCGGCAGTCGCTGCGTCGGCCGGGCCTGCCCGGCCGAGGATCAGTCCCAGACCCGCCATGCCGGTCGTTTCCGCCTCGCGCAGAATGGCGTCGAAACGCCGACGCGTGATCGAGTTCGCGGCAGTGTAACGCGCGGCGAGCGCTGCCCTACAATCCGCGCTATTTCCGTATTGCGGCGCGTCATCATCACGCCTTGCAACCGCCATGTCGTTGAGGAGTCCGAGCGCCAGATGGACCGGCGCGAGAATGTCTTCAGCGGCCGCAGGCACGGCGTTCTCGGTGGAGATGCGGCGATCGAGCATGGGAGACACCTGGCAACAAGCTGAAATAGACAGCAATCACTAGTGGATATTGCTTAATATTCGGTCAATCCCGGCTGCACCCGTTCGCGCGCCACGCACCGTCACAAATCGGAAATATCAGTGTTGCGGTATGGCAACACTATTGACCCAAGATGGGGCGTCTCACCGGATAAGCGTTGTGCAACGCAAGATGCTGCTGCACAAACGCACCGCTTCGTGCAGCAGTCGGCTCGTCCCTCTTTCGAGGGTTCAAAGAAGTCTGGCGCGGACGAGCAGGGGAACGGATCGAAGTTTTATATAAGGGGAATACCTATGCGCGCTTCCATGATCGGTCTTTCGGCCCTTGCGTTGGTCGCTTCCGCCGCACCTGCCCTGGCGCAGGACGACGTCAAGGATTTCACGCTGACCGGCAGTGCTGCCATCGTCAGCGACTATCGTTTCCGCGGCATCTCGCAGTCGGGCAAGCGCTTCGCTGCCCAGGCGAGCGCCACGCTGACCCACAGCTCGGGTTTCTACGGCAGCTTCTGGACCTCGTCGATCGATGATTATGTCGCGGCGGGCGCCGACGCCGAGCTCGATCTGATCGCAGGCTACTCCACCACCGTCGAAGGCTTCACGCTCGATGGCGGCGTGCTCTACTACGTCTATCCTTCGGCTTCGAAGGGCGTGAACACCGACTTCTTCGAGCCCTACGCCTCGATCAAGTACACCGTCGGCCCGGCAACCCTGAAGGGCGGCGTCGCCTATGCTCCCAAGCAGAAGGCGATCGCATCGCCGATCCTGGGCGGCACCAAGGACGACAACCTCTATCTGTATGCCGAAGCTTCGGGCGCGATCCCGGACACCGGATTCTCGCTGACCAGCCACGTCGGCTATTCGAAGGGCCGCAGCTTCCTGACCGCTGGCCTGAAGGACTATGTCGATTGGAACCTCGGCGCCGCCTACACCTGGCGCAACGCGACGTTCGCCGTGTCCTATGTCGATACCGACGCCAAGAAGGGCGAGTTCGTGGGCAATGCTCCGGCGTTCCGCAACGTCGCCAAGGCTGGCGTCGTCGGCTCGGTGACCTACGCCTTCTAAGATCGCGCGTCACGCGTAACAGGGAAGGGGTCGCGGCATGCCGCGGCCCCTTTTTGTCGTCCGGCCATGCTCTTGCGAGGGAAAACCCGTGCGTCAGCGGCTGGCGGCGACCAGCTTCCATGTCACCGGATGGCAAGGCGCGGCAATCAGTCGCTCGGTCGGGCCTTCCTCGATGATTACGCCGGCATCCATGACCGCGATCCGGTGGCACAGCCTCCTTGCCACGGCGAGATCGTGGGTAATCATCAGCACCGCGAGACCGCGGCTGCGTTGAAGCTCGGCGAGCAGGTCGAGGATCGTGCCTGCGACCAGCACATCGAGTGCGGAGGTGGCTTCGTCGAGCAGCAGCAGGGCGGGATCGGGGCCGAGCGCGCGGGCGATCGCCACCCGCTGTGCCTGGCCGCCGGACAGGCCGCCAGGCCGGCGGTCCCCCAGCGCGGGATCGAGCCCCACCTCGCCGAGCACGGCGGCGACCCGCCTGGCCACCGCGGCCCTGTCCAGCTCCGGCCGAAGCCGGCGGAGCGGCTCGGCGACGATGTCGGCGACCCGCCAAAGTGGATCGAGGCTGGCGACCGGATCCTGGAAGACCGGCTGGAGGCCGGCGCGGTCGCTAGGCCGCATCGCGTGGCGTGGCGGCAGCGGCTGGCCGCGCCAATCCACGTCGCCGCGGTCGATCGGGCCGAGCCGGGCAATGGCGCGCGCCAGGGTCGACTTGCCCGATCCCGATCCGCCGACGATCGCCAGCGCTTCGCCTTCGGCGATAGCAAGATCGGCGCCCGCCACCGCCTGGAACCGGCCGCGCCGCCAGCCCGGCCGCGCGAACGACACCGCGACACCGCGCGCCTCGACCAGCGGCGCGCCGATCGGCCCGAGCGGCGGCGGCGGGCCGTCGAGCCTGGGGCTCGCCGCGATCAACGCGCGCGCATAGTCGCTGGCGGGATTGCGCAGCAGCATCGGCGCCGGGCCGGTCTCGACGATCTGCCCGTCGTGCAGCACCGCCACCTGATCGGCGTGATCGGCGACGGCGGCGAGATCATGGCTGACCAGCAGCAATGCCATGCCCTGTTCCGAACATAGCCGCCGGAGCAGCGCCATGATCTCGGCGCGCAGCATCGCGTCCAGCGCGGTCGTCGGCTCGTCGGCGACGAGCAGCTTAGGGCGATGGGCAATGGCCATCGCGATCAGCGCGCGCTGCCGCTGGCCGCCAGACAGGCGGTGCGGATATTGATCGAGCCGCTCGGCCGCCCGGTCGAGGCCGACCCGTTCGAGGGCCGCCACCATCTCCGCGCGGGAAGGGCGGCGTGCGCCTGCCTGGGTCCAGGCCTCGCGCAGCTGGGCGCCGATCGTCAGGTGGGGGGTCAGCGCGGTCAGCGGCTGCTGGAACACGAAGCCGACATCCCGTCCGCGGATGATCCGCAGCCGCCCCTCATCGGCGCCGACCAGCTCCTCGCCGGCCAGTCGGAACGAGCCTTCGACCACCGCAGGCGAGAGACCGAACGGCGCGAGGCAGGTCTGGCTCTTGCCCGATCCCGAGGCGCCGACCAGCGCGAGCGACCGGCCGGCCTCGATGCGGAAGCCGATATCATGCACGATCGGCCGGCCGGCGATGGCGATACGCAGGCCTTCGGCCACGAGCAGGCTCATAGCGCGAACCGGTCGCGCAGCGTCTCACCGATGCGGGTCAGGCACAGCAGGATTGCCACGAGAACGATGCCGGGCAGCAGCAGCGCGTGCGGGGCGATGTCCATGTCATCCGCCCCGTCCTTGATCAGGATGCCGAGCGATGTCATCGGCTCCTGCACGCCCAGGCCGAGGAAGCTGAGGAAGCTCTCGATCATCACCACCTGGGGGATGGTCAGCAGCAGGTAGGCGATGGCGACCCCGGCGATATTGGGCAGCATGTGGCGCAGCACGATCGCGGCCGGCGGGACGCCCGCGGCCTCGGCGGCGGTGATGAACGGGCGCTGCTTGAGCGCGAGCATCTGCCCACGCACCACCCGCGCCATGGTCAGCCACTCGACCGCGCCGATGCCGAGGAACACCAGCAGGATGGATCGGCCGAATACCACCATCAGCAGGATGACGACGAACATGAACGGCAGCGCGTAGAGGGCGTCGACCACGCGCATCATCGCCTCGTCCATCTTCCCGCCGGACCAGCCGGCGATGGCGCCCCATGTGACGCCCACGATCAGCGAGACCAGCGCCGCCGCGGCCGCCACGCCCAGCGTCACGCGGGTGCCGACCAGGGTGCGCGCGAGCAGGTCACGGCCCACGCTGTCGGTGCCCATCGGGTGGCCTGCGGTCAGCGGTGCGGCGCGCACCGCGTTCCAGTCGATCATGTCATATCGCCAGTCGAGCGCCAGCGGGCCAAGCGCCGCGGCGATGGCGATGATTGCGAGGATCGTGAGCGCCGTCCTCATCGCCCTAATCCACCACCGCGCATCCTGGGGAGCCACTGAGCTTGCCGAAGTGGCGTCTCGAAGGAGCCAGCCGTCCTTCGAGACGGGCCTTCGCCTTGGCTCAGTCCCTCCTCAGGATGAGCGTTTGGGGTTGATCCCAGCCCGTTCACCGCCGCGCCCGCGGGTCGAGCCAGCCATAAGCGAGGTCGGCGAGCAGGTTGAACAGGATGATCAGCGCCGCGTAGAGCGTGACCACCCCGAGCACGAGCGGATAATCGCGGTTGAGCGCGCCCTGCACGAAATAGCGGCCGAGCCCCGGCAACGCGAAGACCGTCTCGATTACGACGGCACCCGTCAGCAGCCCGGCGGCGGCAGGCCCCAGATAGGAGGCGACCGGAACCAGCGCCGGCCGCAGCGCATGGACGATCAGCACGCGTCCTCCGCCCAGGCCGCGCGCCCGTGCCATGCGGATATGGTCCTGGCCCAGCACTTCGGCGAGCCCGGCGCGGGCCAGCTTCGCAATGGCGCCCGCGGCCGGCAGGGCAAGCGCGATCACCGGCAGGATAAGGTGCGCCGCGTCGCCATCGCCCCAGCCGGAGACGGGAAGCCATCCGGCCCACAGACCGAGCAGCAGGGCCAGCAACGGGCCTGTGACGAAGCTCGGCAGGGCGGTGAGCAGGGTCGCTACGAGCATCAGGGTCCGGTCGACGGGGCCGCCCGCTTTCGCCGCTGCGCTCAAGCCCGCGCCGAGCCCGAGCAGCAGCGCCAGCAGCAGTGCCAGGCCGCCCAGGGTGAGCGAGATCGGCAGCCCGCGGGCGATGAGATCGGTGACGGTGAAGTCGCGATAAACCAGCGAGGGACCGAAATCGCCATGCAACAGCCGCCAGAGATAGCGGCCGATCTGTTCGGGCAGCGGCCGATCGAGCCCGTAGCTGGCCATCAGCGCGGCGCGCGTTTCGGGATCGAGCGGGCGCTCGCCGTCGAACGGACCGCCCGGCGCGACACGCATCAGCAGGAAGGAGAGGATCACAACCGCCGCCAGCGTCGGCAAGGCGGTGAGCAGGCGGCGACGGATCAGGTCAAGCATGCTGTTATCCCTTCCCCTTCAGGGGAGGGGTTGGGGTGGGGGCTGTCCTCCACTCCAACGTCGGTCTCGATGAGATGCGGAGCCCGCACCCCTGCCCCTCGCCTGAAGGGGAGGGGTGAGAAAGGCGAAGGCGCGTCCCCCTCAGTTGCCGAGGGAGACGCTGGCGTTCGCGCCGTTCGTCGCGGCGGCGGCGAGGATGGTGCGGGTGGCGGGGCCCTTGTCGACCAGGTTGTCGCGGGTGTCGGCGACCGACGAGCGGATGCCCGGCTCGGGCACCGTCCTGGTCAGGCCGATGATATCCTTCTCGGTCTGGCTCTTGGCCGGCTGGGTGCCGGAGAACATCGCCGACAATGCCTGCTGGCTCGAATCGGCCTCCTGCGGGCGGGGCGCGCCGGGCTTGGGCGGCACCAGCACGAAATCGGGCGGGATGGTGAGCGGCGCGCGCTTGGACACGGCGAAGGCGTCCAGGGTGGTGCGGCCGGCCATCACGCCAGGGCGATCGCCCCGGCTGCTGCACCCGGCGAGCAGCGCCATGGCGACGAGCGCCGAACCGAGAAGCAACTTAGACCGCATCGACATTCTCCGCAGGAGCCTTGGGTTCGCGCACCAGAAGGGCGCGCGCCACCAGAAGCAATACACCAATGGTAATCGCGGCGTCCGCGACATTGAAGACCAAAAAGGGATGCCAGTTCCCGATATGCAGATCGAGGAAGTCGGCGACATAGCCGAGCCGCGCCCGATCGGTGATATTTCCCGCCGCACCGCCGAGGACAAGGCCGAGCGCCGCGACCTCCGGCCGCGCTTTCTCGCGGCAGATCCATAGACTGATGGCGGCTGCGATCAGCGCGGTCATCGCCACCAGGATCCAGCGCTCCTTGTTGGAAGCGGCGATCAGGAATCCCATCGACACGCCGTAATTCTCGACCCAGCGCAGATCGAAGAAGCTGGTGAGCGTCACCAGCCCACGCTCCGGCAAGGCGAGCGGCGTCATGATCAGCCATTTGGACAACTGATCGATGACGAAGATCGCGGCGGCTATGCCGAAGCCGAGCGGGCGATGGGTGATGCGGGCGAGCTCAGCCATGCACCACCGTCTCGCAGCGACTGCACAACGTACCTTCGCTCTTCACCTCGGGCAGGTGTCGCCAGCAGCGGCCGCATTTCTCATATTCGGTTTTCTGCACTTCGAACGCGATCGGATCGGCACCATTGGCCAGGTCGGCGGCGGCGGCGTCCCCGTCGCAGACCTCCACCCTGGCGACGATACCGATCTCGGCCATGTCGGCCGTGCGCAGCAGCGCGGTTTCACCGGGCGCGTAGCTGATGGCGGTCACGTCGACCTCGAGGCTCGATCCGATGATCTTCTCGCGGCGCAGCGGCTCGATCTCGCCGGTCAGCTTCGTCCGGTAGCGGCGCAGCAATTCCCAGCGCATCCGAAGGTCGTCATTGGCCCAGCCGGCGTCGACCTCGGGCCAGGTGAGCAGGTGGACCGATTCGGCGTCCGGAAAGCGCGTGGTCCACACCTCCTCGGCGGTGAAGCAGAGGATCGGCGCGGCATAGCGGACCAGCGCATGGAACAGGATGTCGAGCACGGTGCGATAGGCGCGGCGCTTGAGATCGTCCGGGGCGTCGCAATAGAGCGAGTCCTTGCGGATATCGAAGAAAAAGGCGGACAGGTCGTTGTTCGCGAAATCGACCAGCGCGCGGGCATAGCGGTTCAGCTCGAACGCGCCCGTCGCATCCCTGAGTTCGGCATCGAGGCTCGCGAGCAGATGGAGTATGTAGAGCTCCATCTCGGGCATTTCGCCGACCGGGAGCTTCTCGGCATCGCTGAAGCCCTCGAGCGCGCCGAGCAGGTAGCGGAAGCTGTTGCGCAGCTTGCGATAGGCGTCGGAAGTGCCGGCGAGGATCTCCTTGCCGATGCGGACATCCTCGAAATAGTCGGTCGAGGCGACCCACAGGCGCAGGATGTCGGCGCCGCTCTCGTTGATGATCTTGAGCGGATCGACGACATTGCCCTGGCTCTTCGACATCTTGCGGCCCTGGCCGTCGAGCGCGAAGCCATGGGTGAGCACTGCGTCATAGGGCGCGCGGCGGCGGGTGCCGCAGCTTTCGAGCAGCGACGACTGGAACCAGCCGCGATGCTGGTCCGATCCTTCGAGATAGAGATCGGCGCGGGTGCCGACGCCATAGCGCGCCTCGACGGTGAAGGCGTGGGTCGAACCGGAATCGAACCACACGTCGAGGATGTCGTTGACCGGCTCATAGTCGGCGGCGCTGTAGTCGGGGCCGAGCAGATCCTGGTGGTTCGCAGTGAACCAGGCGTCGGCACCGCCCGCCTCGAACGCGGCGACGATGCGCGCATTGACGGCCGGATCGCGCAGATAATCACCCGACTTGGCGTTGACATAGAGCGCGATCGGCACACCCCAGGCGCGCTGGCGGCTGATGACCCAGTCGGGGCGGCCGGCGACCATCGCGTGGATGCGGTTGCGCGCCTTCTCGGGCACCCAGCGGGTCTGCTCGATCGCGTCGAGCGCGACGTCGCGCAGCGTCGCGCCATTGCCCTGCGCCTTGAGGATCGCTTCCTCCTCGGCGCAGCGCGGGGCGATGCCGTCCTCGATCGGCCGGTCCATCGGGATGAACCATTGCGGCGTGCAGCGGAAGATCACCTTGGCCTTGGAGCGCCAGCTGTGCGGATAGCTGTGCTTGAAGTCGGCGCTCGCCGCGAGCAGACCGCCGGCCTCGCGCAGGTCGCTGCAGATCGGGCCATCGGGCGCGTTGAGCTTCGGCGCGATCACCGAGCCCTGGCCGCCGAGCCACGCCCAGTCGGCGCGATACCTGCCGTCCCCCTCGACCGCGAACACCGGATCGATGCCGTGCGCCTTGCACAGGAAGAAATCGTCCTCGCCATGATCCGGCGCCATATGGACGAGCCCGGTGCCCGCGTCGGTGGTGACGAAATCGCCGGCGAGGAACGGGCGGGGTTTGGCGAAGAAGCCGCCGAGCTTGTGCATCGGGTGGCGGGCGATGGTGCCGGCGAGGTCGGAACCTTTACCGCGCCAAAGTTCGTCGGAGTTGTTGATCGCCATATCGTCAACCGTGGATCTACCAAAGCGGCTGCCCGTCGTGCGTGCGAGGAATGACTTCCAAAGATCGGGGCTCAAAAGCACCTTCTTCGATGAGTCATCGTCAAATCCGATATTGACGAGCACATACTCAACCTCCGGCCCATAGGCCAAAGCCTGGTTCACCGGAATCGTCCAAGGCGTCGTCGTCCAGATCACCGCATAAGCGCCGACCAACTCGGCGATCGGGCTCTCGACGATCTCGAACGCCACATCGATCTGCGTCGAGACGATGTCCTCATATTCGACCTCGGCCTCGGCCAGCGCGGTCTTCTCGACCGGCGACCACATCACCGGCTTGGCGCCGCGATAGAGCTGGCCGCTCTCGGCGAACTTGAGCAGCTCGCCGACGATCGCCGCCTCGGACGCGTAGTTCATCGTCAGATAGGGATCGTCCCAGTCGCCCTGGACGCCCAGCCGCTTGAACTGCTCGCGCTGCACGCCGACCCATTTCTCGGCATAGGCGCGGCATTCGGCGCGGAACTGGACGGGGTCGACCTCGTCCTTGTTGAGCTTCTTGGCGCGATAGGCTTCCTCGACCTTCCACTCGATCGGCAGGCCGTGACAGTCCCAGCCGGGAACATAGGGCGCGTCCTTGCCGGTCAGCGACTGGCTGCGGACGATGATGTCCTTGAGCACCTTGTTCATCGCATGGCCCATATGGATGTCGCCATTGGCGTAGGGCGGGCCGTCGTGGAGGAGGAAGCGCGGCTTGCCGGCGCGCGCGGCGCGGAGCTGGCCGTACAGGTCGTCCGCCGCCCATTTCGCGAGGATCGCCGGTTCCTTCTGGGCGAGGCCGGCCTTCATCGGGAAATCGGTCTTCGGCAGGAAGACGGTGGCGCGGTAATCGGGCGTCGAGCTGTCGGTCATCAAAACTATCTCAAACCCGCTCATCCTGAGGAGGGGCCGAGCCTGGCGAGGGCCCGTCTCGAAGGATCCTTCGAGACGCCATTTCGCCTTCGCTCAATGGCTCCTCAGGATGAGCGGCGTAAATGGGTCGGGCAGGCCCTACGCGACCGGGCTGTACGCGGCAAGTATCCGCTTCGCCTCGGCGCAATCCTTGTCCATCTGCGCCATCAGCGGATCGAGGCCGTCGAACTTCGCCTCGGGCCGGAGATAGGCGATCATCTCGATCTCGATGCACTGATCGTACAGGCTTTCCGAGAAATCGAAGAAATGCGTTTCGAGCAGTTCCTTCGGCGGTTCGAAGGTCGGTCGGATGCCCAGATTGGCCGCGCCGTTCAGCACCCGCCCGTCGGGCAGGAGGCCGCGCACGGCGTAGACGCCATATTTGGGCCGGAGATAGCGGTCCAGCGCGATGTTTGCGGTGGGATAGCCGATCGTCCGGCCGAGCTTGTCGCCATGCTGGACCAGGCCCTGGATCCGATAGGGGCGGGTGAGCAGCCGCGCCGCTTCGATCGGATCGCCACCCACCAGCGCCTGGCGAATGCGGCTCGACGAGATCGGTCCTCCGTCGTCCGTGACGGGGCCGATCGCCTCGGCCGTCAGGCCTTGCGGCGGGCCGAGTTCGGCGAGCAGCGCGACATCGCCGGAGCGAGCCTTGCCGAAGGTGAAGTCCTGGCCGGTCACGACATGCGCGGCGCCCGTGCGGCCGATCAGCCATTCGGAGATGAAATCGGCGGCCGAAACATTGGCGAGCGCGGCGTTGAAGGTGAATACCAGCATCGCGTCGGCGCCGGCCTTCGCGAACAGGTCCGCGCGCTGCTCCAGCGTGGTCAGCCGGAAGGGCGGCGTATCGGGCCGGAAATAGCGGACGGGGTGCGGATCGAAGCTGGCGACGAGCACCGGCCGGCCGGTCGCGCGGCCGTTGGCGATTGCCGCGCCGACAACCGCCTGATGCCCCCTGTGGAAGCCGTCGAAATTCCCCAGCGCCACCACGCCCCCACGCAGATGCTCGGGAACCGGGCGGTCGCATGTCAGCCGCTCCATGCCGCGCCTATAGGTAGTCGCGGGGGACGGCGCAATCAGCGGCGGTGCAAAGTGATGAAACTATAGCCGGGGCGGCCGTCGGCGGCCGGGTGATCCTCGCGCGCGGCCTCGCGCCAGGCGGCCGGATCGAAGGCGGGCACGATGGCGTCGCCGTCGGGCGCGGCGTCGATCTCGGTCAGCTCGATACGATCGGCGTGGGGCAGCAGCAGCGCATAGATCTCGGCCCCGCCGACCACCGACAGCCGATCGTTTTCGGCTGCGGCAATCGCCTCCGCCACATCATGGAAGACCTCCGCGCCTTCCGCCCGCCATCCCGTATCGCGCGTCAGGACGATGTGCCGCCGGCCGGGCAGCAGGCCGGGCAGGCTTTCGAAGGTCTTGCGCCCCATCAGCATCGGTGCGCCCTGCGTCAGCGCCTTGAAATGCTTGAGGTCTGCGGGCAGGCGCCAGGGAAGGTTGCCGTCGCGCCCGATCACGCCGTTCCGGGCGCGCGCCAGGACGAAGACGATCTCGGGTTTCACACCGCCACCTCGGCCTTGATGTGCGGGTGGGGATCATAGCCCTCGATCTCGAAATCCTCGGGCGCATAGGCGAACATGCTCGACGGCTTGCGCGCGAAACGCAGCGTGGGGAAGGCGCGCGGCTGGCGCGAGAGCTGTTCCTCGACCAGATGGCCGTGGTTCGAATAGACATGGGTGTCGGCGCCCATCCACACCAGCTCGCCGGGCTCGAGATCGGTCTGCTGCGCCAGCATCCGGATCAGCACCGCCGCCTCGAAGATGTTGAACGGGAAGCCGAGGCCGAGATCGCACGAGCGCTGGTACAGGATGCCCGACAGCCGGCCGTTGGCCACATGATATTGATAGGTCATGTGGCAGGGCGGCAATGCCATTCCGGCGAGCTCGGGCACGTTCCAGCCGGTGAAGATCAGCCGGCGCGAGGCGGGGTTGCTGCGGATCATCTCGACGAGGTCGGCGATCTGGTTGACGCCCTTCTCCTCGCGCCGGAACAGCCCGTCGCCGACCGGCGTGTAGCGCGGCCAATCGACCCATTGCTTGCCATAGACCGGGCCGAGATCGCCCCATCGGGCCGCGAAGTCCGGATCCTCGACGATTCGCTGCTCGAAGACATCGCGGTCGATCGCCTCGCCGGTTTCCCGGCGATATTTGTCGAGCGGCCAGTCGGTCCAGATATGGACGTTCTGGCCGACCAGCGGGCGGATATTGGTGTCGCCCGACAGGAACCAGATCAGCTCCTTGATCGCGCTCTTCCAGAATATCCGCTTGGTGGTGATCAGCGGCACCGTGCCGTCCGACAGGTCGAACCGCATCGTCACGCCGAATAGCGCCCGGGTTCCGACGCCGGTGCGGTCGGTCCGCTCGTCGCCGCCATACCAGGCGCGCGCCATGGCATCGAGATATTGCTGTTCGGGGTGATCGCTCATGACGATGGGTTAGCCGCTACGCCCCCCGACTTTCAAGGCCGCTGCCCGGGAAGGGCGGCGAGCGTCAGGCCTGCCGGTTCAGCAGCGGCTTGATCGGGGAAATATCATAGCCGGCCTCGGCAGCCTTCTGCGCCAGCCGGTCGGCATCGTCGCCATCGGCGCCCCGCGCGAGCGCCCAGCAGAAGGTGGAGCGGGTGCCCGAGCGGCAGAAGGCGAGCACCGGGCCCTCGGCCTTGGCGAGCGCGTCGCGCATCGCCGCGATCTGGCTGGGCGCGAAGCCGCCCGGCGTGATCGGGATCGCGACATAGGCGAGCCCGGCCGCGCGCGCGGCCTCGCGGATCACGTCGCCGCTCGGCTGGCCCGGCTCTTCCTGCTCGGGCCGGTTGTTGATGATCATGGTGAAGCCCTGCGCGGCCGCCGTGGCGACATCGTCGGGACCGATCTGCGCCGCTACCGATATGCTGTCGTCGATCTTGCGGAACATGGGGTCTCTCCTCAGCCTCGATAATCGCGAATGGCGGCGAGGAACGCGTCGCCATAGGTTTCCAGTTTCTTTGCCCCTACCCCCGAAACCTGGGCGAGGCCACCCAGCGAATCGGGCTTGGCCGCCGCCATTTCACGCAGGGTGACGTCGGTGAAGACGACATAGGGCGGCACCCCCTGGGCCTTGGCCAGATCGCGGCGCAGGCTCCTCAGCACCTCGAACAGCGGATCGTGCGGATAGTCCGGCTTGCCGTCGCGGGCCTTGCGGCGGCGCTGCCGTTCGGGCGGCAGGACCAGCTGCAGCGGCTCCTCGCCCTTCAGGATCGACTTCGCCGCCGGGCCGAAGGACAGGCCGCCATAATCGTCGGCGCGCAGCGCGTCGCGCGCGAGCAGCGCCCGCGCCACCGGCTTGATCAGCTTCTGCTCGGCCTCGTCGGCGATGCCGAACACCGACAGGCGGTGATGGCCGAGGCCCAGTATCTTGTCGGTCTCGCGCCCCGCCAGCACGTCGGCCAGATGGGTGACGCCGTAGCGCATCTCGGTGCGGAAGGCGGCGGAGAGCAGCTTCTGCGCGACGACGCTGGCGTCGACGCCGGTCGGCGGGCTGAGGCAGTTGTCGCAATTGCCGCAGGCGGGCGGCGGGCTCTCGCCGAAATGCCGGAGCAGGATCGCGCGGCGGCAGCCCGGCGCCTCGACCAGCATCGCCATCGCGTTGAGCCGCTGGCGCTCGCCCGAACGGCGGCTCTCCTCGACATCGGTCTCGATCCGGCGCCGCGCGCGGGCGAAGTCCTCGGCGCCCCAGAACAGCTGGGTCACCGCCGGATCGCCGTCGCGCCCGGCGCGGCCGGTCTCCTGATAATAGGCCTCGATCGACTTGGGCAGGCCGGCATGGGCGACGAAGCGGACATCGGGCTTGTCGATCCCCATCCCGAACGCGACGGTGGCGACCATCACCATGTCCTCGGACGCGACGAACGCCTTCTGGTTGGCGGCCCGCACGCGCGGATCGAGCCCCGCATGATAGGCGCGGGTCGGCCGGCCGCCGCCGCCGAGCTGCGCCGCGAGCTTCTCGGTCGCGTCGCGGGTGGGGGCGTAGATGATGCCGGGGCCGGGATTGTCGTCGAGCAGCTGGGCGAGCTGCCGGCCGACGCCATCGCGTGGGCTGATGCCGTAGCGCAGGTTGGCGCGGTCGAAGCCGGCGAGGATCAGGCCGTCGCGCTCGATGCCGAGCTGCGCCAATATGTCGTCGCGGGTGTGGCTGTCGGCGGTCGCGGTCAGCGCCAGGCGCGGCACATCGGGGCGGGTGTCGAGCAGGCCGCGCAGCAGGCGGTAGTCGGGGCGGAAGTCATGCCCCCATTCGGAGACGCAATGCGCCTCGTCGATCGCGATCAGGGCCAGCGGCACCTGGCTGATCAGCCGGCGGAAGCCCTCGCTCGAAACCCGCTCCGGGGCGACATAGAGCAGGTCGAGCTCGCCGCCGCGCAGCCGGTCGATCGTCTCGTCGCGATTGTCGTCGGCCGAGGTGAGCGCGGCGGCGCGGATGCCGGCCGCCTCCGCCGAGCGCACCTGATCGTGCATCAGCGCGATCAGCGGCGACACGACCAGCCCGGTCCCCTCGCGGCACAAGGCCGGGATCTGGTAGGTCAGCGACTTGCCCGCCCCGGTGGGCATCACCGCCAGCGTGTTCCGCCCGGCCATGACGCGATCGATCACGTCCTGCTGGCGCCCCCGGAACTGCGCATAGCCGAAGGTTCGCTGAAGGGCTTCCAGGGGGGTGGGCATCCGGCGCTTCTAGCCGAAGATCGGGTGGTGTCGAGGGTGTCGAACAAGTGGCGATGAGATTGATCCGCTCATCCAGAGTAAGGGCTGAGCTTGGCGAAGACCGCATCGAAGGACGTCCTTCGAGACGCAACTTCGCCAAGCTCAGTAGCTCCTCAGGATGAGCGGTATCTTGCTCAGCGTAAACCAAACAGACTCTAGGAAACCGGCCGCCTCGGCCCCCGCCGGTTCATCCATCGCTGCGCCGGCAGCTCGAAGCCATGATAGAGCATCGCCGAAACCCCGAGCACCAGCAGCAGGAACAGGCCGAGCAGCGGCAGCGGCACGTCGCTGGGATCGCGGACGAACGCCATCTTGAACAGCAGGAACAGCAGCGCATGGGCGAGGTAGGTCGCATAGCTGATCTCGCCCAGCCAGTGGACCACCCGGACCCTGAGCGGGTTGGGCCCGTCCGCGCCGAGCGCGAGCAGCAGCAGCAGGCTGACGAAGACGAACGGCAGGGCGAGCGGCTCCGGCGCCCCCGCGGCGAAACCCAGCAGCCCGCCGATCACGCAGAGTCCCGCGACCAGCCGCGGCCGCCGCGGCGCCTCCCGCCAGCGCAGCCACAGCGCCGCCACGATCGTCCCCATCGCGAATTCGAGCAGGCAGCGGGGCAGGCCGAGATCGGGGATGTCGTTGCCGAGCAGCGCCTTGCCCGAGGCGTGGAACAGTCCGAACAGCGCCAGCATCAGCAGCGCGAGGATCGCCAGCAGCGCGACGCCCGGCAGCCGCCGCCAGTCGATCCGCAGCACCAGCAGCGGAAACAGCAGATAGGCGCCGAGTTCGCAGCTGATCGACCAGGCCGGGACGTTCCAGCCCAGCCCGTCGATCAGCCCCCAATTTTGCAGCAGCAGCAGGTGGAAGGGCAGCGTCTCCCACGCGAAGCCGAGCGGCATGCCCCGCCCGGTGCCGAGGCACAGCAGCGCCAGGCCAACCGCCGCCAGCAGGATCAGCAGGTGGAGCGGATAGATCCGCGCGATCCGCCGCCACAGGAAATGCGGCACCGCCCGCCAGCGCTGCTCGCGCAGCATCTGCCCATAGTTGAGCCAGATCACGAAGCCCGACAGGATGAAGAAGAAGTCGACCGCCAGATAACCCCGCGCCAGCACCTCGACCAGCGGCGCGGGCAGCCGCCCGGCCGCGCTGTCCCGGATATGATAGAGCACGACATACCACGCCGCGATCCCGCGCGCCGATGTCAGCGGACGAAGTTCATCCCGGACCTGCAAACCGCTCCCCTTTGCCCCAACATGCGCCACCCAGCGATCGCGGGACCTTTGCGTAGGTGCGCCACCACTTCAAAATCGTCATTCCCGCCCTTCGACTGCCTGCAAGGCAGGCGCTCAGGATAAACTTCAGCCAAGGGCTGAAGGCGGGAATCCACCGGCAAACGACCTCCGAACCAAGAGAGGCTTGACCAAGCCGCCAAGTGGATTCCCGCCTTCGCGGGAATGACGATAAAGGCGAGCAAAGACTTGCGCAAAGGTACCCCACTGGTGGGGTCCAGTCAGCGCCCCGCCGCGCCTTGTTTCCCCGCGATGCTGGCCTATATCCCTGATATGGTTTTCCGAAATGCCTTTCTCCGCTTTTCGGCTCATGGGGGTAGCCTCATGACGCGCCTGCGCCCCTCGGGGCTCCGCAGCCGCTAAACACGCGCACGGGCGCCCGAGGCAGTCTCCTAATATCCGATGATCAAGCGCTCCGATCGGCCCGCCGATCGAGGGCGATGTGCTGCCAGGAGAAAATGCATGCACCGCGATATGCTGTCGCAGGACATAATCGCTGTCCTGATAAACCGCCGTGAAACCATCGAAGCCGTGATGGCCCAACATCTCGCCGGCACCCATCAGGGCGCTGCGACCGACGAGGACAAATTCGCCTCTCACCGGCTCTTCGAAGCCCTGCTCGATGGCTTGAAAGCTGAGCCGCCGAGGCTCGATTATCGCGAGGTCCGGCGCCACGCGGGCCGCTTCGGAGACGGTCTGACCGCGATCCTAAGAGATGTGCTGGGACCGGACATATCCGAGGCGTCCCTGGCGCGATGCGTCGATCGCTATTGGACGACATTGCAGGCCGCAGCCGTCTGATCGGTCCGCTTCGGCCCGCGGTGGGGCGCAGTGGTCCGGCCGCGCGCTTCTCATGGAGATTCCCATGTCATCCAGTTTCGTCGTCGAGATGGACGGCCGCGTCGTCGGCCTTGCGGTGCGCTGCAAGGGCGGCTTCCGCTTCTTCGCCTCGGAGCATCTCTTGCGCCCGCTCGACCGCGTCCTCTTCCCGCGCGTCCGTGCGCTGCTCCGGGCAGTCTACGAGAAAGGTAGGTCGCAGGTGAAAAACACGCCCGATAAGCAGGGGCCGTCCCGGACGGATCGCAGCAGAAAGCAACGGCCATGAAGAACGTCCGCGCAACGGCCCGGCCTCCCATCCATATGATCGACGAGGAAGCCGACGCGCTCGGCGACCTCGCGATCAGCGTCGGCAAACGTCTGCCCCACATCGGCCAATTGCTGCTTGAGGAGGTTTCCCGGGCGCAGATTTCGAGTGCGGAGGCGCTTCCCGCAGGCGTCGTAACGATGAATGCGTTCGTCGAGTTCAAGGACGAGGCGAGCGACACCGTCCGCGCCGTGCAGCTCGTCTTCCCCCGCGATGCCGACATCGCCAATGGGCGGATTTCGATCCTGACGCCGATCGGGGCCGGGCTGATCGGATTGAGCCAGGGTCAGTCGATCCTGTGGCCGGACCGCGACGGCAACGAACGCAAGCTGACCATCGTCAAAGTGAATCAGGCGGCAACAACCGCCTGATTCCGATTAGCGGTTGGCGTCTGCCCATATTTGAGCCAGATCACGAAGCCCGAAGGGATGAAGATGAAGTCGACTGCAGGACGGCCCCGCGCCTGCGGGTCGACCAGCGGCGCGGGCGATCGGCCGGCGGTGGGACAAAGCGGCCGTTCGCAGGTCTGCTGGCGAACGGCAGCTGCGACCGAAAGCCGACGTTGGTTTGCGAGGCTAAGAACGGGCTGGGTTAGGGGACGTTGCTGACAGTCCGCTTCTGGCAATTCATAGGCTAAAGCGGACGTCGGCACGTGCAATGGCCTGAGGCAGCATTTGACACGTCCGATCCATTATAAGTGGATAGGGCCATGACGGGGCTTGTGTTGGCAGGCAAACATGCTGAAGTGGAAGCATGGCCGAAACGATCTTCCGATGGCTGCACATCAGCGACCTCCATGTCGGCGTCGACGGGCAAAACTGGCTGTGGCCAAGCTTCAAGGCGTCGTGGCACGATGATATTGCCCGGCAATTCGACCAGGCTGGAGCCTGGGACGCGGTGCTGTTCACCGGCGACCTGACCCAGCAGGCCGCCACTGAGGAGTTCGTCGAGCTCGACGCCATTCTCGCAGAAATGTGGGAATGGTTTGACCAGTTGGGCTTCCGTCCTACCCTCGTTACCATCCCGGGCAATCACGATCTGGTTCGGCCGGCGGCCCGTGCGGCTGAGACGCTGGCGCTCGGTCAATATTGGGACGAGCCCGAGCTCCGCGGCGACCTGCTCGCCGGCAAGGGCAAGGACTATGAAACCTTCCTGGCTGGCCGCTTCCAGTCCTACCGGCTCTGGCGTGATCGCGCGGTCGCGAACGGCCTGCATGCCACCCCTGAAGCCGATGGTTGGATGCCTGGCGACGCCGCCTACCGACTGCCGGTGGGCGATGCCACCATCGGCATCGTGGGGCTCAATTCCGCCTGGCTGCAGCTCGGCGCCCGGTCCCAAGGACGCCTGGCGGTCGAGCCGCGCCAGCTGCTGGCTGTCACCGGCAATGACCCCGATCGGTGGACCGCGTCCAACAGCGCCAATCTGCTGTTGACTCACCACCCGCGCGACTGGCTCCACGCCGACGCCCTGGCGGATTGGAACGGTCAGATCGAGGTCAACGGCCGCTTCGACCTGCATCTCTTCGGCCATATGCATGATCATGACATGCGCTCGACCGTGCAGGGCGGCGGCGCCCCGCGTCGCCAGGTGCAGGCCTCGTCGCTGTTCGGTCTGGAGAAGCTATCCGATGGCCGCACCGACCGAATCCAAGGTTACACGGTAAACACGCTGAGCGACGAGGGCCAGCGCCGCCTGTTTACGATGCGGCCGCGCAAGCTTATCACTCTCAAGGACGGCAGCCCCAAGCTTGCCGCCGATGTCGACCTCGGACTGATCGACGACCAATATCTTGTTCATTCCTATGCGAGAAGGGCCGGGCATCCCGCGCCACCGGGCGTAATCGGACCGAGCGAAATCAGCCTGGCGAGCACCCCGGACCAGATCGCGGCGGACCTTGAAACAATCCGCTACCATGTCCGGCCCGAGCCAGCGCATCGCAATGTCCGCCGCGTCGACCTCCGCCAGGCGTGCCACGCCTTGGCGGACGATCGCATTGTGTGGATCGTTGCCGATTGGGGCATGGGCGAGGACGGATTCCTCGGTGCGACGCTTGCCGAACTCAACGAGGTCGATGCTCGCATCTATCGCTTCGACCTCAGCGAGTTCCGAACCCGCGAACAGTTCTTCGAGGACAGTAAGGCCAGGTTCGGCGCGAGCTTCGAAGCGCTGTGCGGCAATATAGCCGCCGCCGGTCCCTGCTTCGTCATTTTGAATGATATCCCCGTGGATCTCGCCACCGATACCGGCCGGCCGTCGATCGAGAGCGACATCGAGGCGATCGCCACCATCCTGACCGACTTTGCCGCCAATGCGCGCGTCGTGCTGCGCGCGCAACGTCCCCCCGCCGCCGGACGGCGACGCGGCCTGGTCCATCTGCGCGCGCTCGACGAGGCAGACGTCGCGACCTACCTGCGCGACGCCCGCCCCGATGACGAAACTGTCGCCAAGATTGAGAACGTCAGCGGCCTGTTTCGCCACACCGACGGCGTGCCCAGCCGGCTCGACGAAGCCCTTCGCGAGCTCGACGTAACCTCGATTGAGGATGTGCTGAGCGCCAATAGCGATTTTGGCGATCGCGGCCTGGCGGCGACCGCGCCTCCGGCCCTGGTCGCCGCCGTCGGCCAGATCGAGGATCCCGACGATCCTGCCGACCTGCGTGCCTTCGAACTGCTGAAAGCTCTGTCGCTCCTCCCGCGCGGTGACCAGTTGAGTAGCATCGCCCGGCTGCATGGGCCCCGCCCATTCCGGCCGGCGCACGCATTGGCGCTGACCGGGCGGGCGCTCGCCGACAGCAACCAGTTGACTCTGCTCGGACAGAGTGGTGCCACCGGCCCGGCCCGGACCCTCGTCATCCCGCGTCCGGTTCGGGAATATGTGCTCGAACGTATGCCAGACGAAGAGACTCGCTCGCTCAACCGCAAGATCATTGAGCATTTCTTCGGGCACGATTGGAAATCGGGCGAAATCGCGGGGTCGCCGGCTGTCCGTCAAGCCTATCGGTCACATTGCGACACGCACGCCATCGCCAATGCCAATATGCTCATCGTCAGGCTGTTCCGGCGTGCCGCCACCGATGGCGACGCCCTCGAACTGGAGGCCGCGATCCGCCTAGCATCGGCCTTCGCCGAATGCCTGATCACGGGCAGCCATCACCGCAGCGCCGCATCACTGTGCGACGATGTCCTCCCGCTTTTTCCACCCTATGGATATCAGCGGCAACGCACCATTCTCGAGCACGAACGCGCCCGGTCGCTGCGGATGATCAATAAGACGCGGGAAGCCTGTGACGCGTTCGAACAGCTCGACACGAGCCAGCTCAGCAAGACCCAGAACCAAAGCGTCAAGCTCAATATCGCCCTGGGGTACAGCACGCTGGACGAACCGGTGCCTGCGGCCGCCGCGGCACGGGCCTGCATCGCCATCGATCCGCAATCGCATCGCGCACTGCAAGCCGAAGCGATCCTCGCCGGCCAGATCGATGACCCAACGAAACGGCAGGCGAAGCTCAAAAAATTGCTGAGGCGCTGCAAGCAGCGCAAGGCGCATGTGGCAGCGCATAACGTCGTCATCACGCTGGCAGGCGACGCCAAGCTCGCCGGTGATGAGGACCAGGCAGCCACGCTTTATCGCGAGGTCATCGCGTCGGCCAGTAGGGAGCAGGATTATTACAACGAGGCCCGGGCGATCGCGCTGCTGACCGGCTTGAGGAAAACGGGCACACGGATCAGCGACCAGGACAAGAGCCGCCTGATCAACGCATATCATTTTGCGCATAACGAGCGCGACCGGCTGCTGTTCAATCAATGTCATAAGGCGCTGTGGGATATTTTCGAGCAGGACGGTGACATCCGCAACCTGCTCAGCCTTTTCCGCAACAGCTCGTTCATCTGGCGCCTCCATCGTCAGGAAGACGAAGAAATTCAGTATCTAAGCCGGTTGCAGGACCTGCAGTCGCACATGCAACAACCATCGCGCGATCGCGATTATTTTCTGGTGCGCGTCGTCATTATCCTTGGCGCGGGACCAGGCTCGACTGCGCCCCTTCTCTCCGACGACTAGGCCCTGCATTACCGCACCCGCCGCCTATATCGATCCGTATGGATCTGCCGACACTCGACCGCTTCCCTGCCGTCAGCGCACGAAGATGATCGCGAGACGAAGGTGGATTAAAAGGCGGGCATTGCCGGCTCGGCCAGCAGGCGCCTGGCGCCTCCGGCGCGTCGATAGCGTAGAGCCAATCTGAGCGCCGCTTCGCGCCGCAGCGGATATCGTGAACGAACGACCGTTTTTGGGCAGCTTGGGGAGGCCGCCGAAGGTCCAAGATGTCGGCGGATCTCGTCGGACGGCCTCGCGCAACCCGAATGACCGCTTTCGTCAGATTGCGACGTTCGCGCCGTCAAATGCAAACGAACGGGTGTGGTCGACACCAGCCGGAGGTGCCGAGCCCAGCGAACGGCAGCGAACTCTGCGTTGTGGGCCGGAACCGGCCGTTCCGGACTTGCCCAAAAGGAGGCCTTTCACGCACGCCGAAATTTGGCCAGATCCCCGTCACAAGCGGAATGATGCTGTCTCGCGGGCTCGATCGGGGAGGAAATGCCCCCCCCACGCTACATGTTCCCATTATGTTCTATGATTGTAGGCCCGCCCTTGCTACCCTTCGACGATGAACGAGATGACCAGCACACCGCCGATCGCGCGGAGGCGCTTCGCTGTTGCGAGGGACGTGCTCCGGACGGGCCAGCCCCTGGCGCGGCTGGGGGACGAGGAGCGCCTCGACGCATTTTCACATCCGGCGCACCATCTCCAGGTGCGCGCCGGAACCCCTCCAAAGCGAAAATATAAAAAAACGAGCGAACAACCCCATGCACCCGGGAATTCGAGCGCAAACAGCGCAAAAGACGCCCCCGGCGCGCGCCGCCCCCAGCCTCTACGCCGCCTCGCGCTCCTCGGCTTCGCTCGCCTGGCGCATCCACATCTCGGCATAGAGGCCGTCGCGCGCCAGCAGTTCGGCGTGGCCGCCGCGCTCGACGATGCGGCCGGCTTCCAGCACCAATATCTCGTCGGCGTGCGCGACGGTCGACAGGCGGTGGGCGATGACGATGGTGGTGCGGCCCTGCTCGACGCCGCGCAGGGTGGTCTGGATGTCGGCTTCGGTGCGGCTGTCCAGCGCGCTGGTCGCCTCGTCGAGGATCAGCAGCGGCGGGTTCTTCAGCAGGGTGCGGGCGATCGCCACGCGCTGCTTCTCGCCGCCCGACAGCTTGAGCCCGCGCTCGCCGACGCGGGTGTTGTAGCCCTGCGGCAGCGACAGGATGAAATCGTGGATCGCGGCGCCGCGCGCGGCTTCCTCGATCTCCGCCTGGCTGGCGCCGTCGCGGCCATAGCCGATATTATAGCCGATCGTGTCGTTGAACAGCACCGTGTCCTGCGGGACGATGCCGATCGCCTGGCGCAGCGAGGCCTGCGTCACCTTCGCGATGTCCTGGCCGTCGATCGTCACCCGGCCGCTGCTGATGTCGTAGAAGCGGTAGAGGATCCGCGCGAGCGTCGACTTGCCCGCGCCCGACGGGCCGACCACCGCCAGCGTGCCGCCGGGGCGGATCGCCAGGTCGATGCCCTTCAATATCTCGCGCTCGGGATCATAGGCGAAGTGGACGTCCTCGAAGCGGACCATGCCGCCGTCGATCTTCAGTGGCACCGCGTCGGGCGCGTCGACCACCTCGGCGGGCGTGTCGATCAGCCGGAAGATCGCCTCCATGTCGATCAGGCCCTGGCGGATCTCGCGATAGACCATGCCGAGCATGTCGAGCGGGCGGAACAGCTGGCTCAGCATCGTGTTGACGAACACCACGTCGCCCGGCGAGAACCAGCCCCTGCTCCAGCCATAGACGCTATAGCCCATCGCCCCCGCCATCATAAGGTTGGTGATCAGCGACTGGCCGATGTTGAGCGCCGCCAGCGAGCCTTCATTCTTTGTCGCGGCCTTCGCATAGGCGGCGATGGCGACGCCGTAATTGTCGGCCTCGCGCTTCTCGGCGTTGAAATATTTGACCGTCTCATAGTTGAGCAGCGCATCGACCGCGCGCGCGGCGGCGCGGGTGTCTTGCTCGACCATCTCGCGGCGCATCTTCGATCGCCATTCGGTGACCCTGCGGGTGAAGACGATATAGCCGGCAATCGCGACCACCGTCGCGGCGACCAGCCCCGGGCCGAACTTCACCAGGAAGATCAGGCAGACGGCGGTCAGCTCGAACAGGGTGGGGCCGATGTTGAACAGCAGGAAATAGAGCATCGTGTCGATGCTCTTGGTGCCGCGTTCGACGATCTTGGTGAGCGCGCCGGTGCGGCGCTCGAGATGGAAGCGCAGCGACAGGCGGTGCAGTTGCCAGAACACTTCGAGCGACAGCCGGCGGGCGGCATCCTGGCCGACCAGCTCGAAGATCGCGTTTCGCAGATTGTCGAACAGCACGCCGCCGAAGCGCGCCCCGGCATAGGCGACCACCAGCGCGACCGCGATCGCGACGCCCGGCTCCAGCCCCGGCGCCATCCGGTCGATCGCCGCCTTGTAGGCGAACGGCATCAGCAGCACGACCGCCTTCGACGACAGCACCAGCACCATCGCGATCAGCACGCGGGCGCGCAGCGCCGGCTCCCCCTTGGGCCAGAGATAGGGCAGGAAGCGCCGGAGCGTGGCGAGGCCATGCTCGGGGTTGGCGTTGCTGGCGGAGGCGTGATCGGGTGGCATGGTCCGCCAAGATAGGGATGGCGGGCCGATAGGGGAAGATCGGCCCGTCATGCCCGCCATTGCCCGGCGGCGTTGTTGCCGACAGGATGGACGTCGGCCCCATGCGCGGCGATCCTGCCGGGCGGGATCGCCGGCGGCGCCTGTCACCATGAGGAGAGTTGAATTGCCCGATCTGCTTTGCTTCGACGTGGATGACGGCATCGCCACGCTCACGCTCAACAACCCCGAGTTGTACAATCCCATCTCCGACATCGCGATGGTCGAGGCGATCGAGGGCGCGCTGGCCCGGCTCAACGAGGATTTCTCGATCCGTGTCGCGATCCTGACCGGGGCGGGGAAGGGGTTCAGCTCTGGCGGCAACCTGCGGGAGCTCGGGCAGCCCGGCGGACTGGGCGGCGGCGCGCCGGCGGATACGCCCGCCGCTTACAAGCGCGGAATCCAACGCATACCACTGGCTTTCCAGGCTGTCGAAGTGCCGATCATCGCCGCGGTCAACGGGGCCGCGATCGGCGCCGGCTGCGATCTGGCGTGCATGTGCGACATCCGCATCGCCGGCGAGAGTGCGGTCTTCGCCGAGAGCTTCGTCAAGCTGGCGCTGGTTCCGGGCGATGGCGGGGCCTGGTTGCTGCCCAGGATTGTCGGCCATTCCAAGGCTGCCGAGATGGCCTTTACCGGCGATCGGCTCAGCGCCCGCGAAGCGCTGGAGTGCGGACTCGTCTCCCGCGTCGTCGCGGACGCGGATCTTATGGATGAAGCGCGGGCCCTGGCGGCGCGGATCGCGGTCAACCCGCCGCACGCGCTCCGCATGACCAAGAGACTGCTGATGCACGGGCGGGACAGTCGGCTTGCCGAGCATCTGGAGATGGCGGCGAGCTTCCAGGCGCTCGCGCACAGCACCGCCGACCAGCGTGAAGCCGTCGCGGCGTTCAACGAGAAGCGCAAGCCGAACTTCACCGGTGCCTAGCGGGAGGCGCGGCCGATGCGCGCTCCCGGAAGAGCGCTCTATCCCCGGATTCCCATCTGGGTTCATCCCACTGCCGCGGCCTTGATAGATTACGCCTATCTTGTCATGATCTTCGGCCATGCAGCTGCGCTTGCTACGATATTTCACGACGCTGGCGCGCGAGCAGCATTTCGCCCGCGCGGCCCAGGCCTGCGGTGTCACCCAGCCGACGCTGTCGGCGGGCATCGTCGCCCTGGAAGAGCAGTTCGGACACCGCCTGGTCCTGCGTGACCGACGCTATATGGGATTGTCCGCCGAGGGCCAGGCGATGTTGCCGTGGGCGCAGCAGCTGGTCGCGGTGTTCGACGGCATGGCGGATGCGATGGCGGCGATGACCGGCCCGATCCAGGGCGAGTTCAGGCTGGGTGCGATTCCGGCGGCCATGCCGGCCGTCGGCCATATCGCGCACGCGCTGCTGGATCAGCATCCGGGGCTGACTCTGTCGGTTCGCTCGATGACGTCGCGCGAGATCGAGCGGGCGCTGGGCGGTTTCGAGCTCGATGCCGGGCTTACCTATCTCGACCATGAGCCACCCGCCGACATGCTCACTGCGCCGCTCTATTCCGAACGCTATATCTTCCTTTCCCGGCTCGGCGGAGCTTTCGCCGGCCGCGACAGCGTCGGCTGGCAAGAGGCTTCCACGGCGGACCTGTGCCTGTTGCACCAGGGCATGCAGAACCGGCGGATCCTGGACGCGAGGCTCGCCGAGCGGGGGCTTGCGCTCAATCCCCGCGCGACGGCTGACAGCTATGTCGCCCTGCTCGCAATGGTCCAGTCCGGCGGTTTCGCGACAATCGTCCCCGACAGCTATCTCGCGCTTCTGCCCGGCCTCAGCTGGGCGCAGATATTGCCGTTCGAGGAGCCGATTCCGGCCAGCCGGATAGGCTTCATCATCCCCAACCGCGCGCCGATCGGCCCACTGGCCAGCGTCGCACTGTCCGCGGTCGGGCGCATCAGGATCCCCGGCATGGCCGCATGATAGACTATATCTATCAATCATCCGAATTAGTGATTTGACCGATGCTTGCGGTCGTATCAAGGCAGCAGCATGATCATTGCGAAACAGGAAGCTATCGAAGACGTCGTCGCGCGGCTGTCCGCGGCGCAGGGATCGAGGCGGGGCGCCTTGCTGCCGCTGTTGCACGACCTGCAGCGCGAGCTGGGGTGGATCGACGATGCTGCGGTCGCCGCGGTCGCGGCCGCGCTGAACCTGAGCCGAGCCGAGGTCCACGGCGTAGTGACCTTCTATCATGATTTCCGCCGTGTCCCGGCCGGTCGGCACGTCGTGAAATGTTGTCGGGCCGAAAGCTGCCAGGCGCGTGGCGGGGCTGCAACGGAGCAGGCGCTGGCAGAACGGCTCGGCGTCGCGATGGGTGAAACTCGCGCCGATGGACAGGTGACGCTCGAGCCGGTCTATTGCCTCGGCCTGTGCGCGATTGGGCCCAACGTGCTGATCGATGGCGAGCCGATGGCGCGGATCGACGGCCAGGCTGCGATCGAGCGGATCGCGGCGCGGGTGGCGGCATGACCCGGGTCTACATCAGCAAGGATATGGCATCGGTCGCGCTCGGCGCCGACGCGCTGGCCGATGCTTTCTCCGCGGCGGGCTGTGAGGTGGTCCGTACCGGCAGCCGTGGCCTGTTCGCTATCGAGCCGCTGGTCGAGATCGACAGTGAAGAGGGCCGGATCGGCTATGGGCCGGTCGCTCTCGAGGATGTCGCGGCGGTGTTGGCAGGCGACCATCCCAACCGACTGGGGTCGGTTGAGGCGCTGCCATTCTTCGCGAAACAGCAGCGCTTCACCTTTGCCCGCTGCGGCCTGAACGATCCGCTCGATCTTGCCGCCTACGCGCGGACCGGCGGCTGGCAAGGGCTGGGGGCGGCGCGGGCGATGGAACCCCAGGCCATAGTCGACGCGGTCAAGCAGTCGGGTCTGCGCGGGCGCGGCGGTGCTGGTTTCCCGACCGGGATCAAGTGGCAGACCGTGCTCGACGCCCGCGCCGATGAGAAGTTCATCGTGTGCAATGCCGATGAGGGCGACAGCGGCACCTTCGCCGATCGCATGCTGATGGAAGGCGATCCCTATAGCCTGATCGAAGGCATGGCCATTGCTGCCCAGGCTGTCGGCGCGGACCACGGTTATATCTATATCCGCTCCGAATACCCCCATGCGATCAAGACGATGCAGCAGGCGATCCTGCGTTCGGAGGCTGAGGTCGCGCCGTTCACGCTGGAGGTCCGTGTCGGCGCGGGAGCCTATGTCTGCGGCGAGGAGACCGCGCTGCTCGACTCGATCGAGGGCAAGCGCGGCCAGGTTCGCGCCAAGCCGCCGCTGCCCGCGATATCGGGGCTGTTCGGCCAGCCTACCGTGATCAACAATGTGCTCAGCCTGGCTGCGGTTCCCTTCATCCTGGCCCATGGCCCGGAAGCCTATGCGGCGGTTGGCTTCGGCCGCTCGCGGGGAACAATGCCGGTGCAGCTGGCGGGCAACGTCAGGCATGGCGGGTTGTTCGAGATCGGTTTCGGCATCACCCTGGGGGAGCTGGTCGACGAGATCGGCGGGGGCACTGCGACCGGGCGGCCTGTGCGCGCGGTTCAGGTGGGTGGCCCGCTGGGCGCCTATTTCCCGCCGTCGATGTTCCACCTGCCGTTTGACTATGAGGCCTTTGCGGCGGCCGGCGGGCTGATCGGCCATGCCGGGATCACCGTGTTCGACGACAGCGTCGACATGGCGGGCATGGCGCGCTTCGCCATGGAGTTCTGTGCGGTCGAGAGCTGCGGAAAATGCACGCCCTGCCGGATCGGATCGACCCGCGGGGTGGAGACGATCGATCGCATCATCGCGGGCGGCCGGCATGGCGGCGCGGTGGAGGCGCTGCCGCAGATGCGCAATGCCAAGCCGGGAGCCCGGACGGTAGAGCAGGAGATCGTCGTGCTGCGCGAACTGTGCGACACGATGAAATACGGATCGCTCTGCGCGCTGGGTGGTTTTACACCCTATCCGGTGCTGAGTGCGCTCGATTATTTTCCCGAGGATTTCGGCGGCGCACCGGCGCTGACCCAGGCGGCGGAGTAGGCCCATGGCGTGGATTGGCGAAATCGACCTGGGCACGCGTCCGGCACCGGCCGCTGGCCCGATGGTGTCGCTGATGATCGACGACCAGCCGGTGCAGGTACCGGAAGGCACCTCGATCATGCGCGCCGCAGCGCTGATGGGCACCTCGATCCCGAAGCTTTGCGCGACCGACACGCTCGAATCCTTTGGTTCGTGCCGGCTGTGCCTGGTCGAGATCGATGGCCGTGCCGGCTATCCGGCCTCCTGCACCACGCCGGTCGTGCCCGGCATGGTGGTACGCACCCAGAGCGAACGGCTCAAGGAGCTGCGCAAGGGGGTGATGGAACTCTACATCTCCGATCACCCGCTCGATTGCCTGACCTGTTCGGCCAATGGCGATTGCGAATTGCAGGACATGGCGGGGGCGGTCGGCCTGCGTGACGTGCGCTATGGGTATGAGGGCGAGAACCACCTCGCGGCCGCCAAGGACGAGTCCAATCCTTATTTCACGTTCGACAGCACCAAGTGCATCGTCTGTTCGCGCTGCGTCCGCGCCTGCGACGAGGTGCAGGGGACGCTCGCGCTGACCGTTGACGGGCGCGGTTTCGGCTCGCAGATCGCCGCGAGCCAGAAGCAGGACTTCCTCTCCTCGGAGTGCGTGAGCTGCGGTGCCTGCGTGCAGGCTTGTCCGACCGCGGCGCTCAACGAGAAGAGCGTGATCGAGATCGGCACGCCCGACCGCGCAGTGGTCACCACCTGTGCCTATTGCGGAGTCGGCTGCACCTTCCGTGCGGAAATGCGCGGCGAGGAGCTGGTGCGGATGGTGCCGTGGAAGGACGGCAAGGCCAATCGCGGCCATAGCTGCGTCAAGGGCCGCTTCGCCTGGGGTTATGCCAAGCATCGCGAGCGTATCCTGAAGCCTATGATCCGCAGCTCGATCGACCAGCCCTGGCGCGAGGTCGAATGGGACGAGGCGATCGCCTACACGGCCTCCGAGTTTCGCCGCATCCAGGCGAAATATGGCGTCCGGTCGGTTGGCGGAATTACGTCGAGCCGCTGCACCAACGAGGAAACATTCCTCGTCCAGAAGCTGATCCGCCAGGGCTTCGGCAACAATAATGTCGATACCTGCGCACGTGTCTGCCACTCGCCGACCGGCTATGGACTGAAGACGACCTTCGGCACCTCCGCGGGCACGCAGGATTTCGACAGCGTGATGCATGCCGACGTCATGATGGTGATCGGTGCCAATCCAACCGACGGCCATCCGGTGTTCGCGAGCCGCATGAAGCGGCGGCTGCGCCAGGGTGCGCGGCTGATCGTGGTCGATCCGCGCCGCATAGACCTGGTCCGCACGCCGCATGTCGAAGCCGATCATCACCTTCCGCTCAAGCCCGGCACCAATGTCGCCGTGCTGACCGCGATGGCGCATGTCATCGTCGAGGAAGGGCTGGCCGACGAAGCCTTCATCCGCACGCGCTGCGACTGGGACGAGTATCAGGACTGGGCGGCGTTCGTATCCGAGCCGCACCGCTCACCCGAGGCCACCGAGCCGTTGACCAACGTACCCGCCGCCGAGCTTCGCGCTGCGGCCCGGCTCTACGCGACCGGCGGCAACGCCGCGATCTATTATGGTCTCGGCGTTACCGAGCATAGTCAGGGATCGTCGACGGTGATGGCGATCGCCAATCTTGCCATGGCAACCGGCAATATCGGTCGCGAAGGAACCGGCGTGAACCCGCTGCGCGGCCAGAACAACGTCCAGGGCGCCTGTGACATGGGCAGCTTCCCCCATGAGTTTTCCGGCTATCGGCATGTCTCCGACAGCGGTACGCGCGCGTTGTTCGAAGAGGTCTGGGGCGTCACGCTCGATGCCGAGCCCGGGCTGCGCATTCCCAACATGCTTGATGCAGCCACCGAGGGCGCGTTCAAGGGGTTGTTCGTCCAGGGCGAGGATATCCTCCAGTCCGATCCGAACACCACCCACGTCGCGGCGGGGCTCGCGGCGATGGAATGCGTCGTCGTGCAGGACCTGTTCCTCAACGAAACCGCGAACTACGCGCACATCTTCCTGCCGGGCTCGACCTTTCTCGAGAAGGACGGGACCTTCACCAATGCCGAGCGCCGCATCCAGCGCGTCCGCAAGGTGATGGCGCCGTCGAACGGATATGGCGACTGGGAGGTGGTCCAGCTGGTCGCGCAGGCGATGGGGCTCGACTGGACCTATGCCCATCCGTCGGAGATCATGGACGAGATCGCCCGGCTGACGCCCAGCTTCGCCGGCGTCAGCTATGCCGCACTCGACGAACATGGTTCGATGCAGTGGCCGGCCAATGACAAGGCGCCCGCCGGCACGCCGATGATGCACATCGACGGTTTCGCGCGCGGCAAGGGGAAGTTCGTCGTTACGGATTATGTGGCGACCGACGAGAAGACCGGCCCGCGCTTTCCGCTGCTGCTGACCACCGGGCGCATCCTCAGCCACTATAATGTGGGTGCGCAGACCCGGCGGACCGACAACGTCGCCTGGCATCCGGAGGATCTGCTCGAAATCCATCCGGCCGATGCCGAGAACCGCGGGATCAAGGACGGAGACTGGGTGTCGCTGCGCAGCCGGGCTGGCGAGACGACATTGCGAGCCACCGTGACCGAGCGGGTCGCGCCGGGCGTGGTCTATACCACCTTCCACCATCCGGTGACGCAGGCCAATGTCATCACCACCGACTTTTCGGACTGGGCGACAAATTGCCCCGAGTACAAGGTGACGGCTGTCCAGGTTGGCCTCTCCAATGGTCCATCGGACTGGCAGGAACATTACGCCGAACAGGCCCGCCGCAGCCGGCGGATCGAACCTCTCGAGGCGGCCGAATGACAAGCGATGCCGATGGTCGCCTGATCTACATGGCCAACCAGATCGCCCGCAACTTCGAGGCGCTGGGGCATCACAATGCGGTGGCGGCCACCGCAGATCATATCCTCGCCTTCTGGGATCCGCGCATGAAGGCGCATATCTTCGCGTTGGGCGAAGATATGCACGCGGGCCTCTCTCCGATCGCCGCGGCGGCGGTGGCGCAGTTGCGCGCCGGCCGCGAGCCTGCGTCGCAGACCCGCGCAACGCGCTTCGCCGGTGCCATCGAACCGGGCGGCTCCGACGCCGGCTGAACCCTTCCGGCTTAGCCGGCAGCAGTAGCGCGCGACCATTCCTGCGGCGCTGCGTAAGATATTTCATGGGATCGGATTCGCTGCTCCGACGTTGACCGCCGAGTTGCCAGCGGTGCTGTCCGCTTCAGCCTCCGTCACATGGGAAGCCGGATATGCTGCCGAGGTCTATTACAGCCTCCATCCGGTTGCGTCGCGCAATATGACCCGAATGACCGGCTTGGCATCGATTCGTCGGCGGGCGCGAAGGCGTGCCTGGCCGCGTTCGCCGCATGGAGGCGGCCCATGACTGTTGGCGGCGGGGCGAAGTTGCTGGCCATCCTCGCGCCGGTCGCGCTGGCAGGCTGCGGCGGCGTGATGGATCCGCAGGGACCAGTGGGCGCGGCTGAGCGGACGATCCTGCTCAACAGTCTTGCGATCATGCTGGCCATCGTGATCCCCACGATCATTGCCCTGCTCGGCTTCGCCTGGTGGTTCAGGGCCGGCAACAAGAAGGCACGCTATCTGCCCGACTGGGCTTATTCGGGCCGTGTCGAGCTCGTCGTTTGGTCGATCCCCATCCTGGTGATCCTGTTCCTGGCGGGCGTGATCTGGGTCGGCAGCCATCAGCTCGATCCCTATCGTCCGCTTCCTGCCGCCAACACGCCGATCGAGGTGCAGGTCGTCTCGCTCGACTGGAAATGGCTGTTCATCTATCCCGCGCAGGGCGTCGCCAGTGTCAACGAGCTGGTCGTGCCCGCCGGCGTGCCGGTGCACTTCTCGCTTACCTCGGCCAGCGTGATGAACGCCTTCTTCGTGCCGCAGCTCGGCAGCATGATCTACGCGATGAACGGCATGGTCTCGCAGCTGCACCTGCAAGCGGACCGCCCCGGAACCTATGATGGCCTGTCCGCTCACTATAGCGGCGATGGCTTCTCCGACATGCATTTCGTCACCCGCGCCGTCCCGGCCGATCGATTCGTCGGCTGGGTCGCCCGGACGAGATCGGCGGGACCTGTGCTCGATGCGCGCAGCTATGCGGCGCTGGCGCGGCACAGCGTGGAGCGGCGGCCCTTCACCTATCGCGCCGTCGCGCCGGGGCTATTCGATGCGATCGCCACGCAGAAGATCCCGCCTTCGCCGGGTCCCGGCATCGGACGCACCGATATGCCCCATGATGTTTCGCCGCGAGATGTAGGATGAACTGGTTCGGGAAGCTCGACTGGTCCGCAGTTCCGCTGGACCAGCCCATCCCGCTGATGGCGTCCTCGGTGACCGGCGGCGGCATTGTCGCGGTGCTGTTCTACGCTTGGCGAAGGGGTTGGTGGCCGTATCTATGGCGCGAGTGGATCACCAGCGTCGACCATAAGCGCATCGGGGTGATGTATATCCTGCTCGCGCTGGTGATGTTGTTGCGGGGGTTTGCCGACGCGATCATGATGCGATCGCAGCAGTCGCTGGCGACGCATGGGGCGCTCGGCTACCTGCCGCCCGAACATTATAACCAGATCTTCTCGGCACACGGCACGATCATGATCTTCTTCGGTGCGATGCCGTTCATCATCGGGCTGATGAACTATATCGTGCCACTCCAGCTGGGCGTGCGCGACGTTGCCTTCCCGACGCTCAACTCGGTCGGCTTCTGGTTGACCGCTTCGGGCGCCTTACTGGTCAATATCAGCCTGGTGGTCGGCGAATTCGCGCGCACCGGCTGGCTGCCTTATCCACCCCTGTCGGAGCTTGCTTATTCGCCGGGTGTCGGTGTCGATTATTATCTCTGGGCGCTGCAAATAGCCGGTGTGGGGACGCTCATTACCGGTATCAACCTCGTTACCACCATCCTGAAGATGCGTGCTCCCGGCATGTCCTACATGCGCATGTCGATGTTCTGCTGGACCAGCATGGCGTCCAGCCTGCTGATCGTGGCGGCTTTCCCCATCCTCACCGCGACGCTCGCGATGCTGACGCTCGATCGTTATGCCGGCTTCCACTTCTTCACGAACGAGGCGGGCGGCAACCCCATGATGTTCGTGAACCTGATCTGGGCCTGGGGCCATCCCGAAGTCTACATCCTTGTCCTGCCGGCCTTCGGCATCTTCTCCGAGATATTCTCGACTTTTTCTCGCAAGCCGCTGTTCGGCTATCGCTCGATGGTGATGGCGACGATGTTCATCTGCATCGTCTCCTTCTTTGTCTGGGCGCATCATTTCTTCACCATGGGCGCCGACGCCGACGTCAATGGTTTCTTTGGGATAGCAACGTCGATCATTGCAGTCGGGACCGGCGTGAAGGTGTATAACTGGATTTTTACCATGTATGGCGGCCGTGTTCACTTTCAGGTGCCGATGCTGTGGGCGCTGGGTTTTGTCGTCACCTTCGTCATCGGCGGGATGACCGGTGTGCTGCTAGCAGTGCCGCCGGCCGACTTCGTGCTCCACAACTCGATGTTCCTCGTAGCGCATTTCCACAATGTCATCATCGGTGGCGTATTGTTCGGCGCCTTTGCCGGCTACGAATATTGGTTCCCCAAGGCATTTGGTTTCCGTCTTCACGAAGGTTGGGGCAAGGCGGCATTCTGGCTGACGATCACCGGTTTCTTCGTTACTTTCATGCCGCTTTATGCCGCGGGTCTGGAGGGGATGACGCGAAGACTGCAGCACATCGACAATCCGGCGTGGGACAAGTGGGTGATGTTGGCAGGATTGGGCACGATCATCATCGCGCTCGGCGCGGTGTCGCAGATCGTCCAACTCGTTGTCAGCATCAGGATGCGCGACCAGCTGCGCGACGTCACCGGCGATCCATGGGACGGACGAAGCCTCGAATGGGTGACGCCGTCGCCACCGCCGAGCTTCAACTTCCCGGTACTGCACGACGTGCATGGTGAGGAGGCTTATTGGAGCATAAAGCAGGCAGCAATTGCTGAGCAGCGCCTCCCGGACGAGCCCGACTACGAGTCGATCGAGATGCCGCGCAACAGTTCTACTGGTTTCGTCACCGCCTTCTTCACCAGTTTCATGGGCTTTGCACTGATCTGGCACATATGGTGGATGGTCGCACTTGGCTTCGTCGGCGCCTATGCGACCTTCGCCGTCTTCGCGTGGCGCGACCATGACAAATATGAGGTGCCGGCCGAGGAGGTCGCGCGCGTCGACCGCGCCCGCCGCGCGGCGCGCAATGCGGAATGGCTGGCCGCGCAGGGGAAGCCGGCGTGAGCAGCGCCGCGACGACGCCCTCCGGCATCTCGGCCGCGAATCGCCAGCGCGATCCGTACCGGATCGGCCATGACCGGCACGCTCATCGCGATGGCGGCGCGCGCGGCCATGGCGAGGGCGGTCCTGCACCCAAGCGCGTCATCGTCGGCTTTGGTTTTTGGATCTTCCTGCTGTCGGACATCGTCATGTTCGCGGGCTTCTTCGCTGCCTACGCGGTGCTGGCCGGATCGACCGCCGGCGGACCCAGCGGGCGCGACCTGTTCGATCTACAGCGCGTGGCGATCCAGACGGGCTGCCTGCTCGCGAGCAGCTTCACCTGCGGCCTGAGCTACGTCGCCGCGACGCGCCGCAACCAGCTTCAGGTCCAATTGTGGCTGCTGGTCACCGGTCTGCTCGGCCTCGCCTTCGTCACTCTCGAGCTGATCGAGTTCGTCGAGATGATGATGCAGGGTGCCGGCCCCGACCGCAGCGCCTTCCTTTCGGCCTTCTTCGCGCTGGTTGGCTGTCACGGCCTGCACGTGACCTTGGGCGGACTGTGGCTGCTTACGATGATGGCGCAGATCTGGGTCAAGGGATTCCGGCCGCGCATCATGCGGCGATTTCTCTGCTTCAATCTGTTCTGGCACGCGCTCGACATCATCTGGGTGGCGCTGTTCACGATCGTCTATCTATTGGGAGCAGGCATGTGACAGAACCTCCCGGCACTGGCCTCGACGACAACGATGACGATGCTGCGCCGGGCGACGAGTGCCATGGCGGGCCAAGCGAAGCGCATGGCCTGGGCATCTATGTTGCCGGACTGGCGCTAGCAGTTGCGTTGACGGCGGCGAGCTTCGCCACAGCCGCCTATGACATCGTCTGGGAGCCGGCGATTCCCGCGGCGCTCATCGCTCTGGCGGTGGCACAGATTGGCGTCCATCTGGTTTTTTTCTTGCACATCACCAGCGGCCCAGAGCACACCAACAACAGCCTGGCGCTCGCCTTCGGGCTATTCGTCGTCGTACTGGTGGTGGGCGGGTCGATCTGGATCATGGGTCATCTCAACCATCGCGTGATGCCGATGAGGCAGATGATGCAGATGCAGCGATAGGGACTGAGATCTGTCGCTTCGATTGGCGTCGAACTCAAACTCGAAATTGACTGGCGACATATAGTTGTTTGTAGTAGGAAAACTTTGCGTAGAGTGTCTGCAATTCATCGGTCGGGCGACGCGGTCGCTATTTTTCGATGCGAAAAGGTGCAGTCGAAGTTGGCTTTTCCGCGCACCGCATTATAGGGCGGGCGTTCCCAATGGAGTTTTTGATGTCTGACGATAACCTGCTTGAATTGACCGCCGAGATCGTGGCCGCTCACCTTTCATCGAACACGGTGGCAGCGAACGATGTGGCATCGCTTATAAAGAGCGTTCACGGCGCCTTGTCCGGATTGGGTGCGCCCGTTCCCGAACCTGAGGTGAAGCAAGAGCCGGCGGTGTCTATTCGCGCTTCGGTCAAGCCCGACTACATCGTCTGCCTCGAAGACGGCAAGAAGCTCAAGATGCTCAAGCGTCATTTGATGACCCATTATCAAATGACACCTGGTGAGTATCGGGCGAAGTGGAATCTCCCGGCTGATTACCCGATGGTGGCACCGAATTACGCAAATCAGCGTAAGGAACTGGCACTCAAGATCGGTCTTGGCCAGAAACGAAAAGCGGCACCCGTTCCGGAAACCGTGGCTGCGCCCAAGGCTGCCCCCGCGGCCAAGCCTGCCTCTGTCGCAAAGGCTGCGCCTGCCAAGGCTGCCACGGCAAAGGCTGTCGCTGCTGCAAAGGCTGCCCCTGCGAAACCGGCGGCGGCACGAAAAAAGGCGGCCGCAGTCATAGCGGCACCGGCGCCTGCGCCAGCACCGAAGACTCGTAAGCCCAGGGCTCGCAAAGCGGAAGCTTGATCGACGGCCGGGGCGGCTGTCAGTCGCCCCGGTTCGGGCTGCATTCTCGATGCATTTCCTGCTGTCGTCGCACCACGCCGGTGCAGATGGCGTGATCGCAACTTCTTGCGGGAGCGGCTGATCCAGCCGCTCCCGCATAGATGATTCTACCATGTCGAACGCGGTAGATACCCAATCTTCTAGCCACTTGCGGACAGCCCTTCACCCCGGCTAGAGCGTCGAGCGGCCAGATGGATCGTTCAATGCCATGGAATGTTCTTTGCTCCCGCCTTTTCCGAGTTGCCGGTGATTTCATCAGCCCAATAGATGGTCTAGTGCGTGGCTCCTCCTTCGTGGATTTCTTCCTGTGTCGCTCGTAATGCCCACCCCCGATGTCGAAACACTCGCGCGGCGCGACGACATCATTGCCGCACTTCGCAGGATCGTGCCCGGCGAGGGCGTGATCGACGATGCGGCGGAACTCCGTCCCTACGAAAGCGACGGCCTCACCATCTACCGTCAGCCGCCCATGGTTGTCGTCCTGCCCGAGACCGTCGAACAGGTTTCGGCAATCCTTCGCTGGTGTCATGCCCACGGCGTCAAGGTCGTGCCGCGCGGTGCGGGAACATCATTGTCGGGCGGTGCGCTGCCGCTGGCCGATGCGGTGCTGCTCGGCATGTCGAAGTTCAGCCGCATCATCGACATCAGCTATGAAGACCGGCTGGCCATCGTCCAGCCCGGCGTGACGAATCTCGCCATCACCCGCGCGGTGGAGGGGAGGGGCTTTTATTATGCGCCCGATCCGTCGAGCCAGATCGCCTGCACGATCGGCGGTAACGTAGCTGAAAATTCCGGCGGTGTGCATTGCCTCAAATACGGACTGACCACGAACAACGTCCTCTCTGTCGAGCTGGTTACCATGGAGGGCGAGGTGCTTCGGCTTGGTGGCCGCCATCTCGATCCGGCGGGGCTCGATCTGCTGGGGGTCATTGTCGGTTCGGAGGGGCTGCTCGGAGTTGTTACTGAAGTAACCGTCCGCATCCTGCCCCGTCCGCAGGCGGCGCGCGCCTTGCTGATCGGATTTGCGACGGTGGAGAGTGCTGGGCAGTGCGTCGCTGATGTCATCGCCGCCGGGATCATCCCAGCGGGCATGGAAATGATGGATCGTCCCGCCATCCATGCCGCTGAAGCCTTTGTGCAGGTCGGCTACCCACTCGATGTCGACGCGCTGCTGATTGTGGAGTTGGACGGTCCCGTCGCCGAATGCGATCACCTGATCGACGAAGTTGCCCGCATCGCCACCGCGCATGGCGCAGTCTCGCTGCGCGTCTCCCACGACGATCAAGAGCGCCTGGCTTTCTGGGCCGGCCGCAAGGCGGCGTTCCCCGCCGTCGGCCGTCTCGCGCCGGATTATTACTGCATGGACGGCACTATCCCCCGCCGTCACCTGCCCGAAGTCCTGCGCCGCATATCGATCATGGCCGAACAACATAGCCTGGCGGTGGCCAATGTGTTTCACGCCGGGGACGGCAATCTCCACCCACTGATCCTCTACGACGCGCAGAAGCCGGGCGACATCCAACGTGCCGAAGATTTTGGCAACGACATTCTCCGCCTGTGCGTCGAGATGGGTGGCGTGCTGACCGGCGAACACGGCGTGGGCGTCGAGAAACGCGATCTCATGCCCATCATGTTCAGCCAGACCGACCTCGACCATCAGCAGCGCGTCAAATGTGCATTCGATCCCGACCTGCTGCTCAACCCCGGCAAGGTCTTCCCCACTCTCCACCGGTGCGCCGAGGTCGGCCGAATGCATGTCCATGGCGGCAAGTTGCCGTTCCCCGAGCTTCCGCGGTTCTGATGCTGCAGCCAGCGACAATCGATGAACTTGCGGGGCTGTTCGCCGAAGCGGCGGCGCGCGGCCGGAAGATCGAATTACGCGGCGGCGGCAGCAAGTCCTCGCTCGGTGCGGATCGCCAGGCCGATATCGTCGACATGCGGAGCTTCAGCGGCATCGCCGATTATGATCCGCCCGAACTGGTCCTGACGGTCGGCGCGGGGACACCGCTCGCCGAGGTCGAGCGCTTGGTCGACAACCAGAACCAGATGCTTGCCTTCGATCCTTTCGATCATGGCCCGGTGCTTGGCGGAACATCCGGGCAGGCGACCATCGGCGGCGTCATCGCGGCGGGCGTCGGCGGTTCCGGGCGGCTGACCGCGGGCGGAGCACGCGATCATCTGCTCGGCTTCACAGCCGTTTCAGGACGCGGTGAGCGTTTCGTGGGCGGCGCCAAGGTGGTCAAGAACGTCACCGGCTACGATCTGCCCAAACTTGTCGCCGGCAGTTGGGGGCGCCTTGCGGCGCTCACCGAAGTGACGCTGAAGGTGCTGCCCCGGCCACCTGTGGTCGTGACCATGGCCGTTGCCGGTCTCGATCATCACGCGGCGCAAAGGGCAATGGCCTGCGCTATGGGCAGCTCGGCGGAAGTCGGCGCGGCTGCCCACCTTCCCGTTGGTCCGGATTCAACGGCACTGACGCTGTTCCGCGTGCCGGGCTTCGCCCCCTCGGTTGCCGCGCGCTGCGCTGCGCTGCCGGAACTGCTGCGCGATCACGGCCGCCTTTTCGCCTTGCCGGAGGATGAGGCGGCGGTGTGTTGGACGGCGATCCGCGAGGTGCGGCCATTGCGCGACGCGCCGGTGCTTTGGAAAATCAATGTGGCGCCATCGAGTGGTCCCGCACTGGTCGATCACTTCGCTCCGCTCGGCGCCAGCTGGCTGTTCGACTGGGCCGGCGGCCTCGTGTGGTTGGGCTTTGATGGCAATCCGGGGCTGGTGCGGCAGGCCGCGGAGGCGGTTGGCGGTCATGCCACGCTGGTCCGTGCGCCCGATGCCCTGCGCAACACGCTGCCGATGCAGCATCCTCGGATGCCAGGCGTCGCCGCGCTCGAAGCCCGTGTTCGCCGAGCGTTCGATCCCGCCGGGATATTCGAGACCGGCCGCTTTCTGGACGATAACGATGCGCACTGACTTCACCGCAGAACAGCTTGCCGATCCGGCCACGGCCGTTGCCGAAGCCGTGATCCGTAAATGTGTGCATTGCGGTTTCTGCACAGCGACTTGCCCGACCTATGTATTGCTTGGCGACGAACTCGATAGTCCCCGCGGCCGCATCTACCTGATCCAGAACATGCTGGAGACCGAGGCTGTCCCGACGCCGGAGGTGGTCAAGCATGTTGACCGCTGCCTGTCCTGCCTCGCGTGCATGACGACATGCCCCTCGGGCGTGAATTACATGCACCTGGTCGATCATGCCCGCGCCTATATTGAGGCACGATATCGTCGCCCGCTCCTGGACCGCCTGTATCGCGCTGTGTTGGCGGCGGTACTTCCGTATCCCGGCCGGTTCCGACTGGCGATCCGGCTGGCACGACTTGGCCGGCCGTTCTTGCCGGCAATGCGTCGGGTCGGGCAGTTGAAGCCGCTCGCAGCGATGGTGGCCATGGCCCCGGCGAGGCTGCCCGCAATCGCCTCAACCACTCCGGCGCCTGCGCGGGAGCGGCGCGGGCGGGTCGCCCTGATGCAAGGCTGCGCGGAGCCGGTGCTGCGTCCCGAGATTCGCGCAGCGACCGTTCGCTTGCTGAACCGCGCCGGTTACGATGTAGTCTTCGCATCGGGAGAAGGATGTTGTGGCGCGCTTGTCCATCACATGGGGCGTGACGCTGACGGGCGGGCGGCGGCGCGGCGGAATGTTGATGCCTGGACGCGCGAACTGGAGAACGGCCCCCTTGATGCGATAGTGATCACCGCATCCGGCTGCGGGACGACGATCAAAGACTATGGCTTCATGCTGCGCGACGATGCTGCCTATGCCGCCAAGGCTGCCCGTATTTCGTTGCTGGCAAAGGATGTCAGCGAGATACTGCGCTCAACCGGGTTGCCGCCCGCGGTCGGGGTCAAGCCGCTGAAGCTTGCCTATCACGCGGCCTGCTCGATCCAGCATGGCCAGCGGGCGGGCGAACACGCGCTCAGCCTGCTGCGCGAGGTCGGATTCGATGTCAGCACACCGACCGAAGCCCATTTGTGCTGCGGCTCGGCTGGAACCTACAACATACTACAACCCGATATCGCCGCGCAGCTGGGGGACAGAAAAGCAGATCGGCTGCGCGCGTTGGCACCCGATGTCGTCGCTACCGGAAATGTCGGTTGCGAACTGCAAATCGGCAGCAGGATGGCTTTGCCGGTCGTGCATGTCGCAGAACTCCTGGACTGGGCTACGGGAGGCCCCGTTCCTCGACGGTTGGTGGACATTGGCGTGGAAGATCGGAACGCCGATGAGATGTCGATCCACTCGGTGGGAGCCGATCGATAATAGTGCACCCATAGTGGGTCGTTCTCAGAACGGTTTGTTCTCGTTATTCCGCTGGCTGCCCATCGTTATCGGCAACCCCGCGCGCAGGACCTTCACCAGCCGGCTGTTTTTGGGTTAACAGATGCCGGCGCTGTGGATAGAGCCCATATCGGATCTTCGTCCGGCTGGAACTCGCTGAGTATGGGCCGTAATTTTCCTGAGCTTATATGCGGCAGAGGATAGAATTCGGGAAGCTGGCAGATGCCCATGTCGGCTAATGCCGCATGTCGCCGGCCGTCGGAGGTCAGCTATGAGACGGTGCGGCGCTGGGATGGTAAGTTCGGCGGTGCCTCCAGCCGACCACTGCAGGGCTGCGAAGCCCTCACCTCTCTGCACCTCGACGAGATGGTCGTGCGGATCGGCGGCGAGCCTTGCTGCGTACTGTTGACGAGGAAGGCGAGGTGCGCGACCTCCTGGTCCGGTGTCGCCGCGACAGGAAGGCCGCGATCCGGTCGACATCCTCATAACCATCAGAATCACAAAAGGAACGGCATTGCATCTAGGCCAATCAGACGACGTCGGCCCCGAGCACAGCTGACAGGTATGTTCGAAATCAAAGCTGTGGGGAGGTTTGGATGGTCTTGGTATCGCCCGACGCCGTGCGCTCGTCACCGGTTCGAGGAGCGGCATGGGCTCGGCCATTGTGAAAAATCTCGCCGTGTTCGGTGCGGAGCCGGACGGCGCGTGGATAACTAGGCTGCGCGAGCTGCAGGACATCTGGGGGGGCATCCACCATCCTTGCGGCACGTCACCGACCTCGCGGCCGCAGTGGCCCTTCGCCGCCTATTTCGAGGGAGCGGTCCATCATCGCATGGTGCCGGGGGTGGGCGAGCCCGCCGCTGGGCATCCTGCGGGGAAGGATGCGCCGACGCGGCTGGGGCGGTGCATGGCCGCAACCGGCGATCTGCTCGACCGGCTCTGAGCGGCCCGGGCCGCCCCGCTACGAATTCGACCAAAGAGGAATGACCATGACCCGACCATTGAAGGCGACCATCATCGGGACGAACATCGGCTGCACGCTCCACGTCAGGGCGCTGCGGGGCGCGGGGTTCACGATCCAGTCGCTGGTCGGACGCAATCCCGAGCAGACCGCCGCCCGGGCGCGCCACTTCGGCATTCCTCAGGCGCTGACTTCGTTCGAGGAGGCTATCGACAGCGACGTGGACGCCGTGATCGTCGCCACCCCGCCAGTGACGCACCATCCGTTCACGATGAAGGCGATCGCGGCCGGCAAGCACGTGCTGTGTGAAAAGCCGCTCGCCATCGACATTGGCCATGCGCGCGAAATGCGCGACGCGGCTGACGAAGCCGGCCTGGCCCATGCGATTTCCCACGAGTTCCGCTGGTTTGCGCGCAACGCCCTGACGCGGCGGCTGGTGGCCGAGGGCAGGATCGGGCAGCCGGTGCACGTCCAGGCTCTGTTCAACGCCGGCCTTTGTGCGGAGCCTGTGCCGCAGATCCCGGCCTGGTGGCGGTCGGCGGCCGAGGGCGGTGGCTGGCTGCGTAACTACAATGCCCACGGCATCGACGTCATCCGCTATGCGCTGGGCGAATTCGGTGCGGTGGCCGGCGGCACCCACGTGGGGGCTGACCGGGGCATGGATTCCGACGACGGCTATTCCTTCGCCTTTGCGCTGGCCAACGGCTGCCAAGGCGTGATGTCGGGCACCACGCGCGACCACGGCTTTCTCGACGTGCTGCGCATCTCCGGAGCAGACGCGACGATCGCTTCCACCACGGTCGGCTATGCGCCGCTGTCGCTGATCGACCGCACCGGCGCCCACGAACCGGAAGTGCCCACCGATCTCGCCGAGCAGCTACTCGGCACTGGTCCGCGGGTCTCAGAGGCCCCCGCGCCGCTGCACCCGATGGGAGACACGATCTATGAGCGGTCGCACGCCTCGGACATCGGCTATCCCGAGCAGGTCGCGCTGTCCGCCGCCTTCGGGGCGAAGATTCGCGACCGCGGCTACGCCAATCCGGCCATGGCGCTGTTCGACGACGGGGTTGCGCACATGGCGGTGATCGAGGCGGTGGAACGGTCCAGGCAGACCGGGCGGTGGATCGATCTCGCATGAGTTCGGCCCCGACATTGTCCACAACGATCGCAGGAGAGCCCCGGTGAACCATGGCAAGGCAGCGGCCGGCGCTGTAGGCCGGGAATGGCGCAGCGGCTGGCCATTGGTGCTGTGCGCCACCATCGGGATCGCCGTCGCCTCCATCAACTATCCGGCGGTCGCCACGATGATGCGCACGATCACGGCCGCCTATGGCTGGTCGCGGGCGGAGGTGGCGCTGGGCGTGACGATCATCACCTTGGCCGGGCCGCTCACCAACCTGCTGGCGGGGGCCGCCGCCGACCGCTTCGGCCCGCGCCGGGTGGCGCTGATCGGGGCTCCGCTGTTCGGCCTGTCCTACGCCACCTTCGCCTGGGCCGGCCCTGCGCTGGCGGGCTGGTACGTGGCCTGCGTGGTCTATGCGGTCTGTTCCAACTTCTCGGGGCCGGTCGTCTGGACCATGGGCGTGGTACGGCATTTCCGCGCGAGCCGGGGCCTTGCGCTCGCCCTTGCGCTGTCCGGCTCGGGCGTCGTCAGCTCGCTGATGCCGACGATTGTCCTCTCGCTGTTGGACTGGGCCGGACTGCGGGGTACCTTCCTGGTGCTTGCGGTCTCGGCCAGCCTGCTGATGTTCTTGCCGACCCTGCTGCTGTTCCGTGACGAGGGCGGGGGGCGGGCGGCGGGACGCCTTGCCGCCGCCGGCGCCGCATCCCTGCCGGGCCTGTCGCTCAAGCAGGCGCTCTCGACCGGGACCTTCTGGCGACTGGCGATCGCGCTGCTGCTGGTGGCCGCAGCGGTCGGCACCTTTCTCCTCCATTTCCAGTCGATGCTGATCGATGCGGGCATGGTTCCGGCCCGGGCAGCCTCGGCCGCGCTGATCATTGGCCCGATGATGATCACGGGCCGGATCACGACCGGCCTGCTGTTTGACCGCTTGCCCGCACCATTTGTGGCAGCCCTGGCCTTTGCGGTGCTGATCGTGGCCTGCCTGCTGATGCTGGCCTTCGACGGCAGCATGACCATGGCCGTGGTTGCGGCGGCGGCGATCGGCCTGGGCATGGGGGCGGAGGTGGACGTGGTCGCGTTTCTCACCAGCCATTACTTCGGCCTGCGCCGCTACGGCGTCCTGTTCGGACTGATCATGGGAACCTACGGCGCAGGCCTCGGCGTCGGCTCGGCCATGGCGGGCGAGGTGTTCGATCGCTTCGGCAGTTATGATCCCGCGCTGGTCGCGCTGGCCTTGGGCTGTGCCGTGGCGGGGCTGCTCGCCGCGACGCTGGGGACGCCCCGCGCCGCAGCGACGCAGGTGGGAGCCGGCGGACCAGAAACGGAGTGACGGCGCGACCATCCGGAAGCCGATTGGCGAAAGGGCAGAAGGGCGCTGTCAGGTTATCCGACGCGAGGCGACAGATATCGGAGACATTCTCCTCTCAGCAGCCGCGGCTATGAATTGCCGAGTGGCGGTGGCCTGAGGGCGAAAGGTCCGGCATGTGAAGGATGCCGCCTTCGGCCGAGTTGGCCGCCGACAAAGGCTATGACAGCCAGACATTGAGGAATGGCTTGTCGAGCGCGAAACCCAGCCGGCTATTCCCTTTGACAGGACCAGCGGGGGCATTCGGATCGGGACGAAGGGGCGCAGCGACAGGCGCTCGGATCTCGCCCGGACCCTATGAGTTCGTATCCGTCTTGAAATTTTCCAGATATTCGGTCGACAATTTCGACCATCGCAGGGAAGCCTGCATGCCGCCATCGACGAGCAGGTCTGTGCCGGTGATGTAGGATGCCTCGGGGCCGGCAAGCCAACAAACCGCGGCGGCAATATCCTCGGCGATGCCCAGGCGCGCAATCGGCTGGCTGGCGATGGTCTGGTCGATAGGTGCTCCCTGCTTGCGTTCATGACGGATCATCGGCGTCGAAATGATGCCCGGGCTGATCGAGAGCAAACGCGCCCCCCGGGCAGCCCACTCGGCGGCTTGCGCTTGCACGCGGAGCTGATTGGAACGCTTTGCAAGCCAGTATGACCCGATGCCGGTGTCGTGGCCGCTCACGCTCTGCACCACCGCCTTCAGTTCCTCGATCGGTGCAAGCGCCAGCTTTTCCTCGATATCCAACGGGACCGGAGCGTAATACGCAGCGTTGCTGGCGGTAACGAACGCCACCGTGCCCTGTACGGCCAGCGACTTGAAAGCGTTGAGGACGTGAATGGTGCCGACGAGGTTCACATTGAAGATCGTCTCCCAATCCGCCATGCCCGGAGAGACACCCGCCGTATGCACCAAGGTTGCGAGCCGTCCGGTTCTGGATACAAGATCGGCTAGCTCATTCACGGAATTTGGGTCGGCGACGTTGACCACGGCGGACAGCACCTTGTAGCCATCGTCCTCGAATTCCTGCGCGGTGCGGGCCAGGGTCTCGGGGTTGTTGTCCGCCAGCAGGAGTTGCTTGCCAACGCCAAGCCGGCGGGCGCAGGCAAGGCCGAGACCACGAACGCCGGTAACCACAACAACATCGTTCATGTGTTAATTCCTCCGAATTTCCAAGATATTGCGTGTGATTGCTGTTCATTCCGACGAACAGGCGGCTGCCGACATGTTGGCTATTTCATTAATCAGCTCGTCCAGGGTGAAACGGAGCACTTCCAGGTCATGGTCCTGACGTTCCCATTCGATCAGTGCATCGAAGAATGCCATGCCCATAATGCGCAAGCGGTAATGCAGCAAGACTTTCGGGACGTTGGGATGAAGTTCTTCCAGACGTTGCAATATTCGCAAAGTGGGATCTGAATCGTCGTAAAGCGAAGTGCGAATGGCGCGCGCCTCTCGGGAGCGCAACAACTGATTGATGAACGCCGCATGGGGATGCCGGCCATCCTCATCCTTGATAGCAAGATAGGGCCGGAGCAGGGCGCCGATCAGCTTGGAGACGTCGTCAAGTTGGTCTTCCGCTACGATCTTTTCATATTCCGCATTCGCGGCTTCCAGAAGCTGGGGCATCCGCCACATGCAAATTGCGGTCAGGAGACCGGCCTTGTCGCCAAAGTGATAAGTCACGGCGGAATTGTTGGACATTCCGGCGGCAAAATTGACCTGCCTGATCGACACGCCAGCGATGCCGTGCAGCCCGAACAGCTTTTCACCGGCAGCCAACAGAGACAGCGCGCCCGCTTTCCTGGGTGCCACTGCATTTCCCATAAGGCCGTCTCTGGGTCGGCGGCTGTTTCGCATTACATCTGACGCTCAGGAAGGGTCACCGTCAGGCCATCCAGGTCAGGCGTCAGCACCAACTGGCAGGTAAGCCGGCTGAGCGGGGTCCGCTCGCATACCGTACCTTCCAGCATGATATCTTCGGCTTCTTCGATCTGCGGCAGCCTGTCCATCCATTCCTTGTCAACATAGACGTGGCAGGTCGCGCAATTCGCATAGCCGCCACACATGCCGATGATGCCGGCGACCGTGGATTGCAGCGCTGCGTCCTTCAACGTGGTGCCTTCGCTGGCATCGATCTCCCGGACGTCGCCGTCTACGTTCCGAAACCTGACTTTCACGATCCTGCTCTGCCCTTGCCGATTAAGAAATGTTTCTTTATCGTGCCCGCATGGCTCGCGTCAAACCCTGTCACTCCGAATGGCTTCCGCAGCGAAAGTTCATAGCGGAGCATGATAGGGCGAATGTAGGAGGAGGATGGATATCATGACCGCTGTGGCGACCAAGGCGCCCGTTCCCGACAATGTGCCGCCGGAATGTGTTCGTGATTTCAATATCTTCGCCCCTCCTGGCCGAGACCACGACGTGCACGGCGCATGGCGCACGCTTCAGCAGACGAGCCCGGATTTCGTCTGGACGCCGTATCACGGGGGACATTGGCTGCCCATGCGGTTCGAGGACATCGACTATGTCCAACGGAACCATGACCCCTTCTCGATGCACGACATATCCATGCCGGGCGGGGCGAAACCGATTCGGGTTCTGCCGCTGGAAGCGAATCCGCCGGAACACCTCGGCTATCGCATCATCGTGAATCCCTTCTTCACCCCCCGCAAGATCAATGAGCTGGAGCAATCTACCCGCGATCTGGCAATAAGCCTGATCGAAGGCTTCAAGTCGGCCGCCACTTGCGAATTCATGCAGGATTTCGCCCTCAAGCTGCCGATCGCCATCTTCATGCAGCTGGCCGACCTGAGCATGGACGACGCTCCCTACCTCCTGGAATTGACCGAGCAGGTCACGCGCGGCGGGCCGGAGGCGGTTCCTGAAGCCTATCGCAAGATGATCGAATATATCGTGCCGATCACGGAGCAGCGCCGGGGCCAGCCCGGGTCGGACCTGATCAGCGCCGTCGTCCACGCCAAGATCAAGGGCGAGCAGCTTTCGCAGAATGACGTCATCAGCGTCCTCACGGTCGTGCTATTTGGCGGACTGGACACCGTGGCATCCAGCATGGGCTTCATGGCCGAATATCTCGCGCGCAACCCCGAAAGCCGCCGCGAGCTGATCGAAAATCCGTCGCTCATCCCCGCTGCAGTGTACGAGATGATACGGCGTTTTGCCCCCGCGACCAATGCGCGCACGCTTTCGCGGGACTTCGATTACAAGGGGATCCATTTCAAGGAGGGCGACAAGGTTTTCCCATCGACCTTGCTGGCGGGGATCGATGATCGCCGCTTCCTCGACGGTTACAACATCGACTTTCATCGCAAGGAGGGCGAAAACAGCGCTTTCGGCGCCGGCCCCCACCGGTGCCCGGGGCAGCTGCTCGCCTTGCTTGAAATGAGGATTTTCATCGAGGAATGGTTGAAGGCCATCCCGGATTTCCGCGTCAGCGAATCTGACCCGCCCCGCTATTCGGCCGGTCTGGTCAATTGCGTGGCGCGTCTCGTTCTGGAGTGGGACGTCTGATCCAGCATGACCGCCCCCTCTTCGGCGGGGCGGTCATTGTTCCCGGCCACGGGTAGCGTTGTCTCCATTTGCTGGCCTTGCGGTCAGAACCGCCGCGTCGCCCCGAGCAGCGCGACGACGGCATCCTCGTGCATCTCCGGCGAGGGGTAGTAATCGTTGCGGCCAGTGGCGTGCGCGACATATTCCACTCCGCGATTCCGATAGTCGGCGGGATCGATCGGCTTGCCCGTCCAGCGGTCGACGAGCGGCGCCCCCATCCCGCGATCACTCACACAGCTGGCGGCGGCGGCGGTGCACATCGCGGCCGCCTCATCCGCCATCGCCGCGTTGACCAGCTGCGAAAACGCGCCATACATGCGGTGAACCAACTCGACCGCCCGCCCCCGGACGCCTGCCGGGCGACCAGCCTTTCAAGCTCGACGCCCGCCATGGCAGGCGCACTCAAGCCGCGCCACGCAGCTCCGCGGCCGGGTTCACCCGCTCGACGACGATCGGCGTGCCATTGAAGCTTGCGCAGCCGCTCGGCACGTCGAAGGCAGCGTCGTCGCTCAGGCGATTATAGTTGGCGCCGTGCAGGCTGTGGGCAAGGGTCAGCCGGGAACCGTCCTGCGCCTCGCTCCAGCCGTGCGGCACGCAGACGGTGCCGATCCCGACCTCGTTGGTGATGCGCGCGGGCAGGGTGATCTCGCCGACGCGCGAGCGCAGTCGCACCTCGTCGCCCTCGCCAATGCCGAGTCGGGTGGCATCGGCCGGGTTGATCATCGCGGTGCAGCGCTTCGGCCCCTTCACCAGCGGCCGCAGATTGTGCATCCAGCTATTATTGGAGCGCATCTCGCGACGGCCGATCAGGCGCAGCGTGCCGCGCGCGAACTTGCCCTCGTCGATCGCCTGCTCCAGCCGGGGAATGTCCGCGAGGAACGGAGCGGCCGCGAGCGCGAGCTTGCCGTCCGGGGTGGCGATCGCCCGGGGCAGGCGTCCCGGCGACATGGGCCCGAAGGAAATCCCGGCCGGGCTCTCGCGCAGTCGCGCCAGCGACAGGCCGCCAGGATGGCTGCCGAAGCCGTCGCCGTTCTTGCCGCCGCGCAACAGGATATCGAAGATGCGTTCGGGCCAGTCCTCGCCGTCGGCGCGGGCCAGCAGCTCGGCGATGTCCGCCCCGGCGGGCAGGCGCGGCAGCTGCGGCGCCTGCCTTGACAGATATTCCACCGCGCAGCGCAGGTCGTAGGCGGCTTCGTCGACGCCGGCGAAGCGCGCGGCAAGACCATTGATGATGCTCCAGTCGGTGCGGCCGTCCGGATCGGGGGGCAGGATGCGCGGCGACCACGAGATCACGTCCTCGACCATCCAGTTGTTCCAGATCAGCGTGAACTCGCTGTGGCGCAGATGATCACCGGGCGGCAGGATGACGTCGGCGAAGCGCGTAGTCTCGTTGAGGTAGATGTCGACCGCGACGAGGAAGTCCAGGCTGTCCAGCGCGGCGGCGACGCGGCCGGCATTCGGGTTGGACAGCACGGGATTGCCGGCGATGATCGTCATGCCGCGGATCCGGCCGGGGCCCGGCGTCTCGATATCCTCCCACATCGCATGGGTGGGCATGGTGCCGCCCAGCTCAGCCGCGCCCGAGACGCGCGAGCGCCAGCGACCATGAGGCGGCTGATCGCCAACATAGGGATCGTGCGTGAACACCGGCAGGCTGCCCTCGGGGAAGAACACTCCGCCCTCGGCATCGCAGTTGCCGGTGAGGATGTTCAGACAGTCTATCGCCCAGACACCGAGAGTGCCGAAACTCTGGGTATTGATGCCGACACGGCTGTAGGCGGCGGCACTGCCGGCGGCGGCAAAGTCGCGCGCGAGCTGCGTTATGCGCTCCGCGGCGATGCCGGTTAGGGGGGCAACGCGTTCGGCGGTGAACTTCGCCGCGACGGTGCGCAACTCCTCGAGTCCCGAGACGTGCCCGTCCATGCGGCCGAAGCGCACAAGCCCCTCGCGGAACAGCGTGTCGATCATCGCCAGCGCCAGCAGCGCGTCGGTGCCCGGGCGGATGGCGAAGTGATCGTGGGCCAGCTCGGCGGTGGGCGTGCGGCGCGGATCGACCACCACCAGCCGTCCACCGCGCGCCTTCAACGCCTTGAGCCGTCCGGGCATGCCGGGGGCACCGAACATGCTCCCATGCGACACCAGCGGGTTTGCGCCGAAGATCAGGAAGAAATCGGTGCGGTCCACATCGGGGACGGGAACGTTGCCGATATCGCCATAGAGATACGCATCGACCATGTTGCGCGCGAAGTTGTCGATCGCCGCCGCCCCGGTGAGCTGCGCCGGCATGGCCCCGAGCAGCGAGCCGCCGACCATCTGCAACGCGGCGACATGCGCCGTGGGGTTGCCCAGATAGATGCCCAGCGCGGTCGGCCCATGTTCAGCCACGACGCGCCTGAGCCCGGCGCCCGCAAAGTCCAGCGCCTCCTCCCAGCTCGCCTCGCGGAAGCCCTCGCCTTCGCGGATCAGCGGCTTGGTCAACCGGTCCGGATCGTCGCGCAGCGCCTTGATCGCCTGCGACTTCGGGCAGACGTAGCCCTTGCTCGACGGGTGGGCCGGATCGCCGGACACCCGGCCCACTTCGCCGCTGACGGGATCGGCTTCGATCACCAGCCCGCAGCTGGCCTCGCAGGTCGGACAAATGCGGGGAAAAGGTTGTAGAGCCATCGATTTAAATCTCCCAACCCGGATCATCAATCGAATTTCCGGCGACTGCCTCGTCCATTCGGAGGATAAGGGAGCCGGCCCGTCCGACCGGACTTGGCCCTGATCACGGCATGCCGAGGCCGGCCAGCGCATCGACCACCGGACGGACCGTTGCGGCGCGCCTGCCCTTGAAGCTGCGGGCGATGTCTCCTGCGCGAAGCGGCGCGGGTGCGGTCGCGAGTATGGACTGCACCGCGCCGAGCTGCTCGGTCAAGGTCGACGGCCACGGAATGATGTTGCTGACTAGTGCTGCCGATGCCTCCCCTAGTAGGTCGAGCGTGGCCGCGACCGGCGCGCGATAGCCGGAGTCCTGGAATTCGGGGCGCAGATAATGCACCAGCCCGCGCGCGCCTCCTCGGCCGCCCCTCCCTATTGAGCGCGACGAGGCGGGTGAGAATCGTGCCCGCCGAGCGCGTAGGCCACGAGTTCTGCCCTGTCGTTCCCGCCGAGGGCCTTGAGGCCGCCCGCCGCGACGACGACATATTGCCGCCCCGTCCGCGCCCCGCGATAGACGGTCGGAACGGCGAAGGCGTTGCGCGGCAGCATGGCATGCCACAGCTCGCGCCCGCTGCTGACGTCGATCGCGCGCAACCGGCTGTCCTGCGTGCCGGCGATAAAGACCAGCCCGGATGCAGTCACGGTCGGCCCGCCGACCATGAGCGTGCCGAGGGTGAAGGGAATGTGGCTATGGTAGCCGAGCGGGCCGCTCCCGCTCGCCGCACCGAGAGGCCGCGACCAGATCAGCTTGCCCGACACTAGGTCCACCGCGCTGAGCCGGCCATAGGGGGGCGCCTGGCAGGGCACGCCGAGCGGCGAGAGGAACGGGCCGATGATCGCTCCATAAGGAGTGCCGATCTGCGGCACGCCGCCCTCGACGTCCGATCCGCCGCCATTTTCGCCCAGCGGCTTGAAACCCCGTCGCTCCGCCTCCAGCCTTCGGACCAGTCGATTGCGGTAGATGAACGCATTGCTGTTGACGATCATCACGCCGCGCCGGACGTCGATCGCCGCTCCGCTCCAATCCATGCCCCCGATGGTGCCGGGCGAATTGAGCCACGGTTCCAGGCCGGGCGGCGTCATCGTGCCCTCATAGCGAGATTCGCGATAGAGGATGCGGCAGTATAGTTGGTCCAGGGGTGTCAGGCCCCACATGTCCGCTTCGCGCAGGTCGGCGCCGCGAAAGGATGGCATCTCCACCGAAAAGGGTTGCGTCCGGGCCAGCCGTTCCTCCGGAACCGCGCCCGCCTGCGGCACGGGCCGCTCCTCGACGCGCCGCAGCGGCTGCCCGGTCAGGCGATCCATCACGAAGATCTCGCCGCGCTTCGTCACCTGGACGATCGCCTTTTGAATAGCGCCACCCGTTCCCGGTAGGTCGATGACAATCGGCTGTGCGGGCACGTCATAATCCCACAGGTCGTGATGCGTCGTCTGGAACGACCAGCGCGGTTTGCCGGTGACGATGTCGAGCGCGACGACGGAGCTGGAATACCGGTCGTCGATCGCCCGGCGATGGCCGCCGAAATAATCCGGCGTGGCGTTGCCTGTCGGCAGGAAGACGAGGCCCAAGGCTTCGTCGGAACTGATCGGCGCCCAGCTGTTGGGTGTACCGCGCGTGTAGGTTTCGCCAGGCGGCGGCAGGCCGCTGCGATCCGGCCGGCCCATGTCCCAGGCCCATGCCATCTTGCCCGTGATCGCGTCGAAGGCCCGGATCACGCCCGATGGCTCCCCCACATATTGGCCATCGGAAACCCATCCGCCCAGCACGATCCTACCGCGGACGATCGCGGGGGCCGACGTCACCTGATAATAGCCCTTCGGCGCCGCACTCAGGCCGGCGAGCAGATTCACCTCTCCGCCGTCGCCGAAACCCGCGCAGCGCCGGCCGGTCTCCGCATCCAGCGCCACGAGGAGAGCCGCGCCGCCAGCCGCAATGATTCGCCTGGCGCAAGGGCCGACGGCTCGCGGCGCGGCGAAATAGGCCACGCCGCGGCAAGTCCGCGCGTGCCCATCGCCGATCGACGCCCGCCAGCGGCCGTGCCCGTTTTCGGCATCGAGGGCGAAGATCTCTCCGGCGGCGTTGCAGGCGTAAAGGGTGTCGCCGACGATGAGTGGCGTGACCTCCAGCCCGCCGGTATCGCCGGCCGGCCCGGTGGCGATCGATGCCGACCACACCGGTTTCAGATCGCCGACATTGGCGGGGGTGATCTGGGTCAGCGGACTGTAGCGGGTGCCGGCCTCGTCATGGCCCCAACTCCGCCACTCGCCTCCTTGCGATACCGCACCGCTCGCCCGCACGTCGGGAAACGGCGCGGTTCCTGCCTGAAAGCGAGGATCGACCGGCATCGGCAGTACCGCATGAACCGCATATCCCGCGAGCAGTGCCGCAGCGAACAGCAGCAGCCAGGCGCGTTTCGCCAGCGTGCCCCCCTTCAGGCTGCGTCGGAACAGCGGCACGGTCATCCCCATGCCCAGCCCGATCCACGCGCCGATCCGTGGCAGCAATGCCCATCCGTCCAGTCCCACCTCCGCGACCGCCCACGCGGCGGTCGCGATCGACAACAGCCAGTAGAGGGTGAGACCCATTCGGCGTCCCGCCGCGATCAGCCCTGCCGAACAGGCCAGCGCACATCCGGCGAGCAGATAATAAAGGCTTCCGCCGAGCGCGACGAGACGGAAACCGCCGAACAGGAGGGCCATGGCGATCGCGCCCAACACAAAAGCGTAGAGCCAGCGGGCGAGAACAGCGCCGCCGCCGGGCGAACCGGGAGACCCTATCGCCGGACCGCTGCCATCCTCAGCCGCCCAGCCCACTTCGCGTCGCGCCATCCCCATCACCCTTCGCCCGTTTCGTCGGGAATCGCCTATCATGCAGGGCCGCCGAGGCCACATCCCTTCGGACGCGAAATGCGCGCCAATCGTCCGCTTGAACATATCCGTACGTGATCACACCCATAATATTCCGCGGAAAAGAGAGGGAGGATGCATGTCTGGAACCGGGAAACCTGCGGTCCTGCTGACGGAACCCCGCGCTGTCGACATGCTGGCGCCGCTCGCGGACGAATTCATCATCGTCCGGCTGGATGATGAGGCGGCAGTGATGCGCGAGCGCGAGCGCATTCGCGCGATCATGTTCGCGGGGCACAATCATGTGCCGGTGGAATTGATGGACCGTCTGCCCAATCTGACCCTGATGGTGTCGCCGTCGGCGGGGATCGAGGGTGTCGACCTCGAGGCAGCGCGCGCGCGGGGCATCACGGTCACCTCGGGCGGTGACACTCATAGCGGCGATGTGGCAAGCTATGCGGTGGGGCTGACGATGGCCGTGCGGCACCAGATCTTACGCAACGATCAACATGTGCGCAGCGGCGCGTGGCATGCGGGCTGGCCGGGCTTTCGCCGCTCGCTCCGCGCGGATCGGGTCGGCATCGTCGGACTCGGCCCGATCGGGCATTCGGTGGCCGAGGGGCTGAACGCGCTCTGCCGCGAGATAGGCTGGTGGGGCCCCAATCCGAAGGATGTGCCTTGGCGTCGGCATGAGAGCCTCCACGCGCTCGCGCAATGGTGCGATATCCTCGTCCTTTGCGCGCGGAGCGGCGCGGATACGGCCAAGCTGATCGACGCGCGGGTCATCGATGCGATCGGACCGGACGGGCTGTTCGTAAACATCGCGCGCGGCTTCATGGTCGACGAGGATGCGTTGATCGACGCGCTCCAGAGCGGCCGCCTCGGCGGCGCGGGACTCGATGTCTTCATGAACGAGCCGACCGATCCGGCGCGCTGGACGGACGTGCCGAACCTCGTGCTCAGCCCGCACGTGGGCGGCATGACCCACGAGGCGCGCAACGCGCTCAACGGACTGGTCCACTTCAATCTGCGGACCTTGCTGACGGGCGAGCGGCCACGACAGATCGTGGTCGAGGGAAAGGGCTGACATGACGGGACAGGTTACATTCGATTTCAGCGGCAAAGTGGCGCTCGTCACCGGCTCGACGAGCGGGATCGGCCGCGCGACGGCGGTGATGTTCGGACGCGCCGGCGCCAGCGTCGTCGTCACCGGCCGGCGCGAGAAGGAAGGCGCGGAAACCGTGGCCCTGGTCGAAGCGGCAGGCGGTAAGGCCTTTTTCCGGTCCGCCGACGTCACCAAGCCGGAGGATATGGCGGCGCTGACGGCGGCAGCGCTCGACCGCTACGGAGCGCTCCATTACGCGATCAACAATGCGGGCGAAGGCGCCTACGTCATGCTGGAGAGCCTTTCGGCCGAGGCGTGGGAACTGGAGATCGCGCGCAACCTCGGTTCCACCTTCCACGGACTCAAGCATCAGATCCCGGCGATCCGCGGTTCGGGCGGCGGCGCGATCGTCAACATGGCTTCGGCGGCGGCGGTCATCGGCCTCGTCGGGATGAGCGCCTATTGCGCGGCGAAGGCGGGTGTGGTCGCCATTTCGCGCGCCGCCGCTTCCGAAGCGGTCGGGGACAATATCCGCGTGAATTCGATCCTGATCGGCGCGATCATGACCGATGCCTGGTCGGGCTCCACGCCGGAGGAACTCGCGGCGCTTTCGGCGGACAGTCCGATGCGCCGCTTCGGCACCGTCGACGAGGTCGCGAACGCCGCTCTGTGGCTGTGCAGCGACAGCGCGAGTTTCGTGACCGGCCATTGTCTCGCGGTCGAGGGCGGCTACACGACGCTTCAGAACCAGCAATATCGCCAGCTGGGCGACTGATCTGCCGAGCGACGACCAGGAGATCGACGGATACGTGAGCCGGATTGAGTGAACTCGAAACGCCAGGGGCTCCGACGGTCGCATCATCATTGGACTGGGCTGGCGACCACGTCGCGAGTTGCAGCACCAGTCCCGGGCTTATGCGACCGGCGGCTTAGCGAAACCTTCACTCGAAGCGTCTTGACATAGTACGGCGCAATTGATGAACTTCACGAAGATATAATCCGAGGAAGAGAGATGGTCTCCGACATTGAAGCGTTCGAGACATCGAATCTGTTACTCTCTGCTATCTATGATGGCATAAAGAGCCCCGTGGGATGGGAAAAGGCGTTAGAAGCGGTGCGTCAGGCGATGAACGTCGACACCGCTATCTTGCGGGCTACGATATTGGGTCGTGCATCGCGTAATTATCTGCACATCGCTGCGCCGAACCTGTCGGAAGAGATGATCGCATCCTGGGATCAATTCAGCCCCTATGACCTCCTGCCCGTTGCGGGCGTGCACGAAAATGAGATCCGGGTGATCGACTGGCATAGTCAGTCGTTGCGACCAGAAATCGTCGCGCATTTGCGCCGCTGCGACATAGGCAGGACCATTTGCGCCTTCGTTGCCATCATGGACCAGGCTGAATACACCCTGCACTGCAGTCGTGGATCCAGCGCCAAGCCCTTTTCAGAAAGGGACAAAACCTTGCTCGGGATGGTCGCAGGGCATTTTCGGCGTGCCATAGCCTTGCGTGGTGAGCTTGCTGAAATTCGGATGCAGAAAGATCTCCATGTCGATGCTCTTGATCAACTCGGCATTGGCGTCGTGCTAGTGAGACATGATCAGCCACCGGTCATGCTCAATAGCGTCGCGAGACGATTGGAAGAGGCCGGCGATTTCTTCAAGGCGAGAGGGGATCAGATACACGCCACCAATGACATGGATAGGAGCGAACTGCTTTCATCCATCAGGGAGGCGTTAAGCGTCCATGGGTCCGCTTTTTCCCACGCCATGAATTTGCGATCAGCGAACGGCTCCATGAATATCATCATCCGCTCACGCGAGATAAAGCTGAACTCTACCGGCTGCGTAGATAGACTGGCGATCATTTTTCTAAAGTTAAGTGAGGCGCTGGACGATTGCGATGTGGCCTTCCTTCAGAAAAAATTCTCTTTCACAAGAACAGAGGCCAATATCGCGTTCCGTCTCGCAAATAGCATGAGAATGGAATCAATCGAGAATGAATTGAAGATAGCTCATAACACTGCGCGCACTCATCTGCGGTCGATGTTCTCTAAGACAAACTCTAGAAACCGTTCGGAGCTTGTGAACCGGGTTGCAAACAGCTTGGCCCCCTTGGGTCGTGGGCGGTACGACACCATACAATAGCTAATCGGACGGCAGGACAATGCCATCGGCCGGCGACGGCGATCTCATCGAGGGGCATCTCTACAGTGGTGAGCGGCGATTCGATTTATCGACGATCGTTTTCTCGCCCGTCATGCTGACGTTTCACCGCGTTATTCGAGAACAACCCTTGCCGAGGCCGAGCACCTCATAGGACAGGTCGCTTTCAGACCGCTGACCGCGCAAATAGTCCGCGATATCGACAATACTTCCGCCAAGCGGCCGACTCGACATCCATTCCTGAATGCAGCGGCGATGAATGAACGACCATCGGCCGTCTATCCGTTCCAGCCGATCGATATAGCGACCCAGTTGCTGGTCGAGCATCTCAACGCCATCCTCGTGCCGCGTCTGCGTCGCGTAAAACAAAGTTTCCGCGCCGGCCGTGTCGCCCGACACCTTGATGCGGGATTGGCCAAGAAGGTGGTTGCAGCTATCCCATTTCGTCAACAAGGCGTCCGTGACCGTTCGAGCATAATCATGTCCACGCGCCTTCATGTGACCGTGATCGTCCCAACTTTCCTCTGCGTAGACGTCGATGACCGCATCGACGTCGGCGCGATCGCAGGCATGAACATAGGACTCGATCACTTCCCTTATCTCAAAATGATCGATCAGCATTTGCACCTTGTCTGCAGATCGCGCCAATCGTTCTAAGATCTCCATCATCCTCTCCGCGATTAAAACCTAGGAAGTGTTCCAAATGTTATTGAATCGGACTGATGAGATACACGAGTCGACGGAAGGTCACTTCGTCCCGGATGCTTATGATCCTCAATCGCATTCTAATCCTAAAAGATTAGGTTGTCGCCTCCTCGGCGATCACAGCGCTGAGCTGGATGCCCTCCTTCGCCCGGCAAGCCGGAGCGCTTCGGCCATCGCTGGGCGAGAGAATAGGCCCATTTTGTGTCCCTTTGAGAGGGCATGGTCAGGACATTCGCTAGCACGGGTGCCAATGGGGAGTCTGTTGATCTGATGGCGACCGATCGCCGCGAGAGCCAGGCCCCCACCGCCCGCGTCCGCCCAGGGGACGAGCCGCACTGTGCCGTTCCTGGCCGAGGTGAGCAGGAAACCGCTTCCAGCGCCAATCGCCGCGCCCGCTACGGCATCGTACCAATGGTGTTTGCGCGCTTCGACGCGCGCGACGCCCACCAGCGTGGCCACCGCCAGCGCGGGAAGCCCCGCTTCCCAGCCGTACCGATTTTCGGGCGTCGCTGCGGCGGCAAAAGCCTCGGCTGTATGAGCCGACGGGAAGCTCTTGCGATCGCTATGATCGGGCCGCTCTTCGTGAATGAGCTGCTTGAGGCCGTAAGCAACGCCCCCACCAAGCAGCATGCTGCCTCCGGCTTGCACGTCGCCTGTCCAGTCACCCTGAACGGCCGGTGACGCCACTGGCGCTCCGTTCCCGCAGCTTCGTTGCGCTCAGTTCATGTCCTTTTTGTTGATGAGGCCTTGCGTGACTGTGGTCGCGCCGTCTCCATCAGTGCGCTGGGTGCCAGGATTGATCAACCGACGTTTCACTAGTTTGGACATCATGATGCGGGTTTGAGGATGCGGTGGCGTCAGAGCCATCATGCGGGTGGGATTTCTCTTCAATCACGATCAGGTTCACCAGATTGCGCACAGCCTGCCGATCGCGCTGGCGCTCAGCCAGGCGGGTGTCGATCTCGAGATTATCGTGGCGACCACCAATAGCCGCCTGACCGCCGAAGTCGTGCGGCTGGGCGGAAGCGCGATCGGACGCTCGATCCGGCTCGTCGAGCTTGGCCTCAAAAGCCGCGCCGCGATCCGCGTCGCGCATGCGCTCGAAACGATGTTGCCGGCGACCAAATTGCTGATATACGGCGACAATCTTGACTTCTTCAGGTCACTGGACGCGCTCGTCGTTGCCGAGAAGACCTCGCTGGTGCTCAAGACCCGCCATGGCTTGGCCGACCTGAAGATCATCCACACGCGCCACGGCGCCGGCGATCGCGCGATCGGGTTCGACAAGGCCAGCGCGCTGTTCGATCATGTGCTCGTATCGGGCAGCAAGATCCGCGAGCGGCTGATCCGCGAGACCGGCCTGGCCGAGGACCGCATCACCGTGGTCGGCTATCCCAAATTCGACCTGATCGATCCGCGCCCCGCGGTGCATCCCATGTGCAACGACGGGCGGCCGATCGTCCTCTACAACCCGCATGTTTCGCCACACCTGTCCTCCTGGTATCGCTGGGGCCGGCAGATCCTCGACTGGTTCGTCGCGCATGACGACTATCATCTGATCTTCGCCCCGCATGTGATGCTGTTCGAGCGGCCCTTCGTGCTGACGGTGGACCGGCTGCGCATCAGCCGGCCGGGCCATATCGACGAGCGCTATCTGCGGGCGCCCAACATCCACATCGATCTCGGAAGCCGGCTGTCGACGACAATGACCTACACCAATCGCGCCGACATCTACCTCGGCGACGTGAGCAGTCAGGTCTATGAATTCCTCCTGCGGCCCCGGCCCTGTCTTTTCCTGGATGCGCAGGGGACCGGCAGCGAGGATGATCCCAACTTCCTGCATTGGCGCGCGGGGCCGGTCGTAAAGGAGCTGGCCCGTTTCGGAGAAAAGCTGGAACTGGCGCGGACTGAGCATGCCGCCCGCTACGAGCCGATCCAGCGACAGCTGTTCGACCATAGTTTCGACCTTAGCGCCGAGCCCTCGTCGCACCGCGCGGCGCGTGCGGTTGCCGCGCTGCTCGGCCGCGCGGCAGTTTTCCTCGACACGACGCCCGGCCAACGCGCCTACGCCTGATGCGCATCGCCTATGCCATCAATTCCATGGAGGGCGGGGGGGCCGCAACACCGCTGCGCGCCGTGGCGCAGGTGCTGCAATCGCAGGGCGCCGCGCTCCGGGTGCTGGCGCTGACGCCGCGCAACCGGCTGGCGCTGCCTCCGCTGCTCTCGGCGGGGCTCGATGTCGCCGTCCGTCCGGGTGGCGAAGACGATCATCTCGCCGCCTTCCACTGGCTCGACGGGCAGGTGCGCGACTGGCGTGCGACCCATATCTGGACATCGCTGACGCGGGCGACGCTGATCGGACAGGTGGTGGGCCTGCGGCGGCACCTGCCGGTGATAAGTTGGCAGCATAATGCCCATCTCAGGCCGGCCAATGAGCGGATGCTCCGGCTGATGCGGCGGCTGCCATCGCTTTGGGTGGGGGACTCGGAATGCGTGACCGAGCTGACGGCGAGACGGTTGAAGGTCGATCCGGATCGGCTGATGTGCTGGCCGATCTTCTCGGCCGATCCCGACGCGCCACAGGCTCCGCCCTGGCAGCCTGGGCAAGTGATCCGGATCGGCAGCCTCGGCCGGCTTCACCCCAACAAGGGCTATGACGTTCTGGTCGCGGCACTGGCTATCCTGAAGGCCGAGGGCTTCTCGGCGCCGATGCCGTTCGAGATCGTCATAGCCGGCGAGGGCGCGCAGCATGCGGCGTTGGAGGCGGCAATCGCCGATGGAGGGCTGGCCAACATCAGGCTTGCCGGTTTTACGCAGCGTCCCCCGCATTTCCTGGCCGGGCTGCATCTTTATCTCCAGCCATCGCGGGCGGAGGGGTTCTGCATCGCGGCGCACGAGGCGATGCAGGCGGGTGTCGGCGTCATCGCCTCGGCGGTCGGCGAGATGCAGTACAGCGTCGACAATTGCTGCGGCGTGCTGGTCCCGCCGGGCGATGCCGGCGCGCTCGCCAGAGCATTGCGCCACATGCTGCTCTATCCGGAGATGCTAGGTTCGCTGGGCGACGCTGCGCGACGGCGCGTGCGCGCTCGCTATAGCCGCGAAGCCTTCACTGCGCGGGGGCAGGAGATATTGCAGCGGATGAGCGCACTCTAGCCGACCCTGCGGACCATCTTCGCACCATATGGTCGAACAGCTCGAGATATTGCGCCGATGCGCTGCCCAGGCGGTGGCGATCCAGCAGCTGAGCCAGCGCGGCCTCGTCCGGCGGCGGCGTATCGAGCATGGCCGTGACGGCTTCGGCGATGCTCAAGGGATCTGCATCGACGATCCGGCCGAACGACGGATGCAGCATGATCTCGTCGATCGCCGGCGAGCATCGCGTGGCGACGATCGGCCGGCGCGCGGCGAGCGCCTCGATCGCGACGGCCGGATAGCCCTCGAAATCGGAACTGATCAGCAGCATGGCGGCACGGGCGAGCGCGGGCCGGACGTCGGCGACGTGGCCCGCGAGCTCGATCCGGTCGGACAGGCCCGAAAGCTCGATCTCGCGCTGAAGCGCGGCGCGCTGATCGCCCTCGCCGAGGATCAGGAGCCGCGCGTTGCGATGGGCGGCGACGACCGCGAAGGCGCGGATGGCGAGGATGAAGTTCTTCTGCCTGACCAACCGTCCGATGCACAGGATCAGCGGCCGCACGTCCTTCGCCTCGGCGGCGCTCGACGCGACCGGCGCATCGTCCAATATGGGTTCGGCGACCATGCCGATCCAAGGCTCCCCAAGAATGCGCGTTGCTTCGGCATGCAGGCTTTCCGACATCGCGACAAAGCCGTCCAGCGGTGCGGCCAGCCACCGCGCGACCCGCTCGAACAGCCATTGCCGCGCAGGCCCGCGACCGGCGCGATGCAGCGGATTGCTGAGCTTGCAGATCATCGGCGGGCGGTCTTCGCCGAGCAGACCGGCGAGGCGGCTGGCGACCGCAAGGTGAAAATTGCCGGGCACGAAGATAAGGTCGGGCCGCAGCGCGCGGACCTGTGGAGCAAAGGCGACGGCCAGGCTCCAGCGGGAGAACAGGCCGCGGCGGATCTCGGGCTGCACCGCCACGACGTCGATCGAGCGATCCACCAGCGAGCGCAGCTGGCCGTCGTGCGTGCCGCACAGGATCGTCACCCGCCGCCCGGCCTTCGCCCAGCGGCTGGCCATGCGGATCGCGACGCGTTCGGTTCCCCCCGTCGAAAAGTCGTGCAGAATGATCAGGATGTGGTTGGCGCGGGCCGGCACCGCGATCATGCGGCGAAACGACGGCTGATGCGGCGGAGGCCCGCATAAGCGGCGAACAACCGCTCAAAATGCTGGTCCATCGTTCCGATCCGGCCTGCCGCCAGCGCGGCGGCGCGGCGAAGCTCAGCCTGGTCTCGCGCCGCCAGCCGCAGGATCGCGCGCGCCGCATCGCGCATATCCCCGGGCAGGTAGGTTTCGGATGTCTCGGGCCTGGCAAGGTCGGAGGCACCGCCTTCCGACGGCACCACCAGCGGCAGGCCCGAGCCGGCGGCTTCCGCCGCGACCAGGCCGTAAGTCTCGCATTCGCAGCCGTGGATCAGGGCATCGCCGCTGGCCATCACCCGCGCCAGCAGCGGGCGATCACGGATCGGCGCAAGCAGATGGACGTGCGGGCTCGCGCCGGCGTAGCGCAACACCCTGTCCCGATCGCGGCCTTCGCCGATCAGCACCAGCCCGATCCTGCGTTGCATCCCGGCGCGCAGGCAGGCGTCGATCACCATCGGCCAGCGCTTCTCCGCGGCATGGCGGCCGATGCCGAGCAGCAGCAGGGCATCCTCGTCGAGGTCGCATCGCCCCAGCAGGTCCCGCCGGATCGCCGGATCGCGCAGCGACGGCGAGAACAGGCCCGGATCGGTTCCCATCGGGATCGTCTCCACCGACGGCAGCCCGCCCAGGCGAAGCCGGCGCGACAGGCTGTCATTGGCGCTGACCACCATGTCGCAGGCTGCGGCGGAGCGGCGCAGATGGTTCCAGAACCATTGGAACTGGCGGTCGATGGCGGTGCGCCGGGCGATCCCGCCGAACCAGCGATAGGGATAGGCCGCCAGGGGATCGGCATGCATGATCAGTGCGCGGGGCGCAGTGCCCCGCCAGCCGGCGACGATGGACGCCGTGCGCCATGGCGAGGATGCCTCCACCATGTCGGGCCGCTCGGCGTCGAGCAGCCGATGTACGCGATCGGGATCGGCGAAGTAGCGGTAGCGGCGATCGAGCGGCAGCGTCGGGGACGCGATATAGACGATCCTGCCCCCGCCACGGCGGTGCTCGACGCCGTCCGTCGCACCGGGAGCGATGATCACGATCTCATGCCCCGCGGCCGCCCCGGCCTGCAGCTTCTGTTCGACATAGGTCCGTACGCCGCCGCCTTCGGGCGTGTAAAAGGCGCAGACATCGACGATTTTCATGGGACCTCCACAGGCCGCATCGACAGGCCGTGCCAATAGTTGGGAATGATGCTGAGCCGGGTAACACCCGGGCCAGCGACGGCGGCGGCGCTCGCCGCCTTCGGCTTCGACCAGCTCAGCCGGGGATTGCCCGCGAAGCCGACGCCGTCAGTTCTCAGGTCGAATTTGCGGCCTGCGTTGCGATTGTGGAGGAGCATCAGCGCATAGCGTCCGGGACGCGGCGCCCTGATGCACAACTCCACGACACCTGCCGCGGGAGGCGCGCCGACGACGCGGGCGAATGTCTTGCCAGTGGCGAGCAGCTTGTTGTCGTCGGCCAGGAAGTCAGCGTCATTGTCGGGATAGAGTTCGAGGCGCAGTTCGCCGCTGCGATCCTTCAGCCCCGTGACCACGACCTCGAAGGCGGGGCCGGGCTCGGGCGAACGACAGCGGCCCTCTGCGGTGCCCAGCGACGGAGTCGATGCGATCATGGTCATCGCCGCCAATGTCGCCGCGATCATGAAGTCTTCGCGGTCTCGAGCAGATCGGCGCCGGCCAGGGCGGCGCCGACGACCAGGTGCGTGGCGAGGATCAGGGCGGCAATCAGGGCGACCAGTGCGCCGATCCGGCTGTCGCCGCCCACCAGCAGGATCGTCGTAGCCGCGAACACAAGGTCCTTGTTGGGCACCAGCGGCAACCGGGTGACCAGCAGTTGCAGGGCGCCAAGCACCACCAGGCTCGACAGGGCGATGCCGGGCACGCCGACATGCCACAGCAGGATCGACAACAGCGTGGTCGTCGCCAGCCGGGCGAGATGCATAGCCGTGATGAAGCGCAGATCCCGGCCCGGCAGCGAGAATATCCTGCCGCGGAGCAGGCCGATCGCGGCGGTGATCGCGAGCACCGCCGCGATCGAGCCGACCAGCTCGTTGCGCGATATCGGCAGGTGCAGGGCGCCCAGATAGGGCCAGGCGGCGACGACCATGGCGAGCGTAGCGACATTGCCCGCCAATGCCGATGTAACGCTGACATCCTTGATCGCGCCGAACGGGGCCGAGCTGAGCCCCGAACGCGCACGAGCCCAACCGTAGAAGGCGAGCTCGCCGCTATAGCCGAGCAGTACCTCGTTGCTCACCAGCTTACGGAGCAGGGCGGCGAAACCAGCCGCCGGCAGCTTCCACAACCGGCGGTAGATCAGCCACTCGGATGCCGGCAAAGCGAGATAATAGGCGCCCAGAGCGCACCAGAACGCCGGTGCCGCCGGAAGGTCGTTGCGCAGCCGGACCATGCCGATCTTGTCGAGCTGGCTCGCGATCGTCGCGAGCAGCGCCAGCGATATCGCGGCTGACAGCCATTTTTGCCAGCGCCGATCGGGAAGGGGAAGGGGTGGTAGGCGGGATGAAATTGCAAGCGCTTCTGCAGACACCGTGAGGGATCTCCCATTCGCCCTGTCCAGCGATGGACGGCACCGGGTCGATGGACCCGCACCGCAGCCCTAGATTATTGTTGTGTCATCAGCGTTGCAGGAGATCGGCATATCGCCCCGCTATGCGATTGCGCATCAGCGCGGCGAGCGTCGCGTCGATGCTGGCCAGGAGCGTGGGTATCGCGGCGTCGCCGGGATGCACGGCGACGCGGACGATCTCGGCGCCGGCGAGGGCATGCCGCGCGAGTGCCGCAAAAAGGCGCGAACTCGCGATCCGGCGCGGGCTGCGGCTGGCCCAGGTGACGACCGGCCCGCGCGCCAGCACCCGGCCGTCGAGCGGAGACCATATCCGCAGATGATCTTCGGCCAGGGCGAAACCCGCCTCGGCCAGCGCGCTGCGGGCACCGGCTCCATAGAGCCAGGCCGGCGCCACGAAGCCGGCCACCGGCGCGCCGATGATGTCCTCGATCAACGCCTTGCCCGCGGTCATGCGGGCGAGCGCGACGTCGTGACCGAGGCCGAGGAATTCGCCTTCGCGCGCGGTCATGTGGCGCGCCTTGAAGGCGGCCGCGCCGCGATGCGTGCTGTCGTCGCGGTGGAACCAGCCATGGACGAAGATCTCGGCGCCATTCGCATGCCAGTCGCGCAGGCGCCGGTGGAAGGCGGCGTCCCGGGCGATCGGCGCCTCGCCCCAATGGTCGGGCACGACGAGCAGGGCGAAACGTGGCCCGCCGAGCTTGTCCGAGAGCCGATCGGCGAGGCGATCGACCGCATCGGAAAAACGCGGGCCGACATCGTGAATCGATGCCAGCATGCGGCGCGAAGTCGAAGGCTCAGAAACGTCCATCGATCGCGAACCTTATCGTGCGTGGCCGCAGCGGGGTGACCTGGCGGCCCTGCATGACGCCGAACGGATTGCCCAGCGAGAAGCGGTTGCCATGGGCGTCGAGCAGGTTGGTCGCGTCGAGCGACAGGCCCGCTTTGTCGCTGCCGATCCGAATACCGAGCGCGGTATCGGCATAGCCGCCCTGGACAATATCGAGTCCGTTGCCGATCCCGAGGCGGGAATGACCAAAATAGCGGAACGAGGCGTCCAGCGACAAGGCGATGTTCCCGCGCAGCCGGGTAGTGTAACCAAGCGCGGTGCGCGCGCCGAGCCGTGCGACATCCGGCAGCTCGGCATGCCGCGAGGCCGAAAAAGCCGCGGCCGGAGTGGTCAGGTCGCTGTCGTTGACGAACAGCCCGGCTTCGACGTTCAGCCCCGCCGCGGGCCGCCAGCCCAGCTTGGCCTCGAAGCCGACCGTCTGGCCGTTGCCGATGTTCGCGGTGTACGGAAGGCCGCTCGCATCCACCAGATCGGCCTGGATATTCTCCCAATGGGCATAGATCAGGCCGAGCGCCCCGCTGAAATGGTCGCTCGCGGGATCCCCTAGCCGCAGGCCCGCCTCGAAGGTGGCGATGCTGTCGCCCTTGAACCGCTGCGAAACGATGCCGGTGCCCGCGGCGGCGACCGAGAGGCCGCCGCCGCGATAGCCCTCCTGATAGCGGGCATAGGCGGTCAGCCGGCCGCTTGGCCGCCAGGCGACCGCGAGCAGCGGCAAGATACTTGCCTCGTTGCGATTGCGTTCGTCGCCGCTGTTCCTGGGCAGATCGAGCAGTTCGCCGGCGAGGTGGCTGAAGGCCAAGCGGCCGCCGGCGGTGAGCTGGACGCGCGGCGCGATGCCGAAGGTGGTCTCGCCATAGAGCGCGCCGCCGGTCAGGCTGTTATGGACGCCGGCGATCCGCATCGTCGCGCCGACCGGCCCGAGCGTGCGGCTGAGCTTCTCGCCATTGCTGATGAAGCTTGTGCCCAACAGCCATCCCGTGCCGTCCTTTTCGCGGTGGGACAGGCGGGTTTCGTTGGAGATGAGAGTGATCTTGTTCCTCTGGTCGAACGCGCTGGGCAGGGCCGCCGGAAAGCCGGTGGCGTCGAACCGCTCGCGCACGTCGTGACTGACGATCCCGGTGGCGGAGACGAGCTGCAGCCCCGCCCAGTGGCGCGACAGCGTCGCATAGCCGAGCCGATAGTCGTTATCGAATGGCTGGGCGATCGCGCTCGACCGCCGATAAGGCGGCAATCCACGCTCGGCATATTGGCCGTCGGCGCTGTAGATGTCCTGCACCAGCCCGCCGACATCGAGCGTCCAGCTGTCGCCGATCCTTGCGCGCAGGGTGACGCGACCACCCTTGATCTGCGAACGGTTCACATCGCGCAGACCGCGTTGAACGTCGTCGATATAACCGCCCGCGACCGCGCGGTAGCCGACCAGGCGCAGGGCGGCGCGGTCGTCGAACAGCGGCAGGTTGACCATGCCGGAAAGCTCGCTTCCGGGTCGCCCGTCCTGTGTCGCAAGATAGGCGGCGGTGGCGCTGCCGCTCCACTGCCCGAGGTCCGGCGCGTTCGGCACCAGCCTGACGATGCCGCCCAGCGACCCCGCGCCGTAGAGCGTGCCCTGCGGCCCCTCGAGCACCTCGACCCGCGCCATGTCATAAAGACTCAGGTCGGGATCGGGCGCATTATAGTTGAGGCGTATGTCATTGAGATATTGGCCGACCACGGCTTGGCTCGGGCCCGTGAAGCTGCTGTCCGCGATGCCGCGGATGATCAGCTTGTTGCGGCCCGGCCCCAAATTGGTCGACGACAGCGATGCGACGCTGTCGACCAGCGCCTCGGTCCCGCGGGCCGCCGCCCTGGCGAGCATGCCCCTGCCGGGATCGAGGATGGAAACCGCTCCGGCATAGTCGCCGATCCGCGTCTCGCGCTTGCTGGCCGTCACGACGATCTCGCTGGCTGCCAGGGACGGAGCGGGCTGGGTTACGGCACCGGGCCTGGGCTCGGTGGGCTTCACCGGGATAGCGATCAGCCGGAATGTGTTCGCGTCGATCCGCTCGAAGCCGAGGCCGCTGCCCTGCAGCAGCCGGCGCAGCGCCCGTTCGGGCGGCATGTCGCCGCGGACCGCCGCGCCGCGCAGTTGCCCGATCGGGCCGACCGTGCCGATCGTCGTCCCCGACTGCGCGGCAAAGGCGACGATCGATTGCTGGAGCGGCCCCGCCGGAATGTCGAAGTGCGACCGCGCGGCTGCGGACGCCGTGGCCGGCGCCGCAATCATCAGGGTCATCGCGGCGAGTTCAGCGCCCCGCACGCTTCCGCGGTGCCAGATGCCAGGCCTTGCCGTCGTCCACGGCATCGACATCGAGCAGCGCGCCGATCCGTGCGAACAGGCGCGGGCGATCCTTGTCCAGCAGGATGACGCCGCTGAAATGCTCGCGCTGAAGCTCGGGCGCGACGGTGACCAGCGCGCCGACATTGCGCGAAAGATCCGTCGCGATCCGGGCCAAGGAGGCATTCTGATAGACCAGTCGATCCCTCCGCCAGGCGCCAACCGCCGACGGATCGACCCTTCCTATGATGCCTGCACCCGTTCCGGAAACATATATCATCCTGCCCGCATCGAGCCGGATCGCATCGCCGTCCGGATCGAACAGCACGGCGCCCTCCGCGACGGCGGCTTCGGTGTCGGGCCCGGCGCGTAGGACGTTGAAGGTCGTGCCGACGTCGCGCAGCGTCACGTCTCCGGCATGAACTTCGAACGGCGCGGTCGGATCATGGACGACCGTGAAGGTCGCTTCGCCGCGATCGAGCGAGGCGAAGCGGGTATCACCGCGGCGCAGGCCGAGCCTGGAATTGCCGTTCAGTTCGATCCTGGTGCCGTCGTCGAGCATGACCATGCGGCGCTGGCCGGCCCCGGTCTCGATCGCATAGGCCGCGACCGACGGGTTCAGCCTGGGATAGGCGACCAGACCGCCGACCAGGATCGCGGCGGCCGCAGCCGTGCCCGCGAACCAGCGCGCCCGTGCGCGGGCGGGATGCGGGATGTTGTCGTTGGATGGACGATCGGCGAGCACCTGGTCGCCGATCCGCGATTCCACATCGTCGTCCGCCAGCGCGACTGCTTCATAGGCGGCATTATGTGCTGGATCGGCTTCCAGCCATGCGACAAAACCGTCCCAGTCGGCGCGTGTGGGATCGCGCTGGCGCAGGAACCAGCCGGCGGCTTCCTCCCGCATCTTCGCTTCACCCTGTCGCATCATCGATTCCTCCGATCGCATGACGCCGCGCCTGCGACAAATCCGCAGCCTCGACTTCGCGCATTTCCACCAGCACGCGATAGGCTTTCTGCAGATGCTTCTCGACCGCGCTCAGGCTGATGCCCATGACCGCCGCGATATCCCGCTGCGCAACGCCATCGATCCGGTGGCTGCGAAAGATCGCGGCGGTGCGGTCGCCCAGCGCCTCCAGCTTCTGGTCGACCAGCCGCAGCCGCTCGCGGGCGAGCAGCACCCGTTCGGCCGAAGGCTGGTCCGATACGCCGGGAACCGCGCCGCCGGCGGCATCGCTCCACGCATCGTCGCGCCGAAGACGCCGCTGTGCCGCGCGGCGGCGATCGAGCATCAGATTGTCCGCCATGCTATAGAGATAGCCGAGAGGATTGGCGATGGGCCGGGATGGCGCCGCCGAAGCCTTCACCCAGAGTTCCTGCAGCAGATCCTCCGCGTCCGCGCCCGCGCCGCGCGCCGCCAGGAAGCGCATCAGCGCCGGTCGGCTGTCCAGAAATACGGCCTTCAGGCCGTTGTCACTCATCTAGCGTTGTCCCAGCTGGTGCTCGGCGTTGGCTTTATGCGTCAGCGAGAGCCAGAGCAAACAGGATTCTAGCGGTAGATCCAGCGTTTGATTTACAAACGCCAGGCGGGACTACGGCAATGCCGGTGCGCGAGCGCTTGACAGAAATCGCCGACATAGCCCCCCTTCCGCCCCCTTGCTTCCCAAAAGCTGACTGTCCCGCACGTCCGACCTTGCCGCCATTCCAGTTTTGGCAAGTGGCGTCCGCATTCGGGCGAGCGAAGAATGGTTTCCGATGACGGAGATTAGGACGCGTAGCTGACGTCGATGTTACGCCTGAATGATTGGCAGCTTCCCGTCTACGCATCCCGATTCCGGACAGTCGGCATCGTCCCACATTACGGTCATTGGATTGAACGACGAAGGGACTGACTCTTGCAGCGATTGGGCGGGTGCACCAGATGGAAACCATGGGCTCGGACGATATAGTGAAGGCAATCACGGCCGCGGTATCGCAGGCTCCTGACTGGGTGCGGCGAGACCTGGCTTCGAAGGATGCGCTCACCAAGGAGCGTGCCGAAGAAACGCTCGCAGCCATCATCTCAGCGGCGCTCAAGGCGCCCGACTAAGGCGCGTCCGCACATGGCGGAGACAGGAAATCCTTGCGGAACAAGGATTTGAAATGGCTCCCCGGGCCTGATTCGAACAGGCGACCATTCGATTAACAGTCGAACGCTCTACCGCTGAGCTACCGGGGATCGCATTTCCACGCCAAGGCGAGGCGCGCCTATAGCAGCGGCTTCTCTCGCGTTGCAACCCCCTTAGAGGGATTCATGCGCGACGCGAATTCTGTCGCCAAAAACGGCGGCTCAGAACGCGAATTGCTCCATCGTGATGCGGTCGTCGAGCGCATGTTCGGGATCGAACAGCAGCGTGAGCGGACTGGTGCGGTCGATGCCGATGCTGATCTGCGCCACGTCGCGGACCTCACGCTGGTCGGCCACGGCGCTGACCGGGCGCTTGACCGCATCCAGCACCCGGAAGGAGATCGCGTTCTTGTTCGGCAGGATGGCGCCCCGCCAGCGGCGCGGGCGGAACGGGCTGATCGGGGTGAGCGCCAGCAGCGATGATTCCAGCGGCAGGATCGGTCCCTGGGCAGAAAGGTTGTAAGCGGTCGATCCGGCCGGGCTGGCTACCAGCACGCCATCGCATACCAATTCCGGAAGGACGACACGGCCATCGACCGACACTTCGATCTTTGCAGTCTCGCGGGTCTCACGCAGGAGCGAGACCTCGTTGATCGCCGGCATCGACAGCCGCTGCCCTTCCACGGTGACCGCATCCATGCGCAGTGGCAGTACGGTAATCGCCTTCGCGTGCTGCAGCCTCAATTCGAGCAGATCGGGCCGCCAATCGTTCATCAGAAAGCCCACAGTGCCGAGGTTGACCCCGAAGACCGGCAATATGCGGTGCCGATCGAGCATCCCGTGCAGGGTGCGCAGCATGAAGCCGTCGCCGCCCAGCGCCACGATCAGCTCGGCCCGTTCGACGGGATGCCATTCGTACAGCTTGCGCAGTTCGGCGGCCGCCTCCTGTGCCGCGTCGGTGGGGGAGGCGACGAGCGCCATCCGCTTTTCGGTCATCCGCCAGTGACGCTCATGTGGCGTGATACCGCGGGCGCCGCACCCGGGCGATCGATGCGGAAGGCGTGGCGGGCGGGCTTCAGCTTCATGGCCTGATCGAGGAGATCGTCGATCTCGCCGGGCTGCCCTTCGCGCAGTGCCCGACGCAGGTCGAGACGGTCGTCATGGCCGAGGCACATGTAGATCTGCCCGGTGGCGGTCACCCGCACCCGATTGCAGCCATCGCAGAAATTGTTCGTCATCGGCGTGATGAAGCCGAGCTTCGCGTCGAGTTCTTCGACGCGCACATACCGCGCCGGACCGCCTGTACGGTAGTCAAGCGGGGTTAGCGTATAGCGGGCTTCGAGTTCGCGGCGGACCCCATCGAGCGGCAGGTAGCGGTCGGTGCGATCGTCCTCGACCTCGCCAAGCGGCATTGTCTCGATCAGGGTCAGGCCATGGCCTTCGCTGGCGCACCAGCGCAAAACGGGCTCGATCTCGTGCTCGTTGAGTCCCTTCAGCGCCACCAGGTTTATCTTGATCGCCATCCCGGCTTCGCGCGCGGCTGCAATTCCGTCGAGGACGGTGGCGAGTTGCCCACCCCGCGAGATGAAGGCAAAACGCTCAGGGTCCAGACTGTCGAGGCTGACGTTGATCCGGCGAACGCCGGCATCCGCCAGCGTCGCGGCATGTTGGCGCAGCTGGCTGCCATTGGTGGTCAGCGTCAGTTCGTCCAGTCCGTCGCCGATGCGCCGGCCGATTGCCTGGACCAGCTGGTCGATGCCCTTGCGGACGAGCGGCTCGCCGCCCGTAAGCCGGATTCGCTTGATGCCCCGCGCGATGAACGCGTCGGCGAGCGAGGTCATCTCCTCGAGCGTCAATATCTCCCGTTTGGGGAGAAACTGCATCCGCTCCGACATGCAGTAGCGGCACCGAAAGTCGCAGCGGTCGGTGACCGAAAGACGCAGATAGGATATGCGGCGGCCGAAGCTGTCGGCGAGCACCGCGCCATCCGATCGCCGTGGTTGATCGATGCCCGTCATCCGCATCACTCTAATCCCTGATTGCCGCTGGTGGAAGCGGCATTGTCTTCGCCAGATGGGGCGGTGCGCGTCCTGGATTCGCAGCGCATCCTGTTCGAAGATAGGGACTCGCAGGCCATCGCAAAAGGGGGGGCGCAACGCCAGTCTGTAAAAGCTTTGCGATTGGCCTGAGCCAGACGATACGGTAACAGCTGACGAATGAATGGGAAAATGGCGTGAGCGAAACGGCTGCCCCGATCGGCTCCGGCAGGGCAAAGCTGCCGCTCTTCCTGTTGTCTTTCCATAATCGAGACGATTTGGGCGGCCTGGTCGAAGCCGCCGGCTGGCAGGTGATCGCTGCCCGGCGCGCCGATGCGATCGAACGGCGTTTCATCGCGTCTAGTGCGACGATTGCGGTCATCGATGCACGCCAGGCCGGCGAGGAGGCGGTCGCCGCATGCGCCACGGTTTCTGCTGCGGTAGTCTCGGCCGGGGCGGCATTGCTGGTGATCGTCGACGATACCGGAGCGCTTGAACGCTATCATGCGGCGGGTGCGACCCATTATCTGGCAGCGCCCTTCGACGCAGCGGAACTGCGCATGGCCTTGCGCTTCGCCGATCGATATGTGGAGCGACTGGCGGGCGGCGACCGTGCCGCATCGGAGCGGGCTTCGCTGCGGCTGGCCGAGTCCGAAGCCTGGATCTGGAAGCCGGGCGACCGCATGGTAAGGCTCAGCTCGGCCTTCGCGGAGCGGATCGGTGCGGGCGGCGAGACTGTGCCGATGTCGACGCTGTTCAGGCTGATGGACCGGCCAAGCCGACGCCGCGCCCGGGATGCAATCGATCGTCTGCTCACCACCGGCCGCGCCACCGCTTTCGCGCACCGCAGCGCGCTCCACGGCGACCGGATGGCACACCATATCTCGTTCGACGAAGATCGCGGCGCAGTGGTCGGCTGGCTGGAAATTACCCGACACGACGCCGAACCGGATAGCGCTGGAACGGATACGCTGACGGGCCTGCCCAAGGCGGAAGGGATCCGCAGCTGGGTCGAGGAGCGGCTCGCCGATGAGACCGCGCCCGATCCGCGTTGTGCATTGCTGGTGCTGGGCGTGATGCGATTCGGCCTGGTCAATGCAGCGTTCGGGCGGACAACCGGGGATGCGGTGCTGCAAGGCGTCGCGCGACGGATAGAGCGGGTGATCGATCGGGTCGGGCTCGGCAATGCGATGATCGCCCGCACCGCGGGTTCGGAGTTCGCGATCGCGCTTGCGCCGCCGGTGACCGCGGACAGCGCGGGGCTGATCGCCAATCGCCTCGTCGAGAGCGTAGCCTGGCCGTTCGTGTCGGGGGAATCGCTGATTCCCCTGTCATGTCGGGTCGGGATCGCCGCGGCCGACGCTGAAGGGCGGCGCGACGCCGGTACCTTGTTCCAGCGCGCGGCAGCGGCGCTGGCCGTGGCGAAGCATGGCGATGCCGGGCTAGTCCGCGCGTTGGATGCCGATAGCGAAGCCGAGGCCAATCGCCGCAACCAGCTCGAGATAGATCTGCGCCGCGCGCTCGACCACGACCAGATCGACATCCTCTTCCAGCCGCAGGTCGATATCGGAACCGGCCTGATCATGGGGGTCGAAGCGCTCGCCCGCTGGCGCCACCCGCAGCTCGGCGAACTGGGTGCGGTGCCGCTGTTCGCAACCGCCGCGCGATCCGACTTCGTCGTGCAGCTCTCCGCCCATGTCCAGCAGCGCGCGCTCCAGCTCGCTGCGGCATGGCCCGGGAAGTTGCGCGAGCTGCGCCTGTCGGTGAATGTTACCGCCGCCGACATAGCGCGCTCCAATTTCGTCGAGGACTTCCTCGGCCGCGTCGACGAGGCAGGATTCCCGCGCGATCGCCTGACGGTCGAGGTTACCGAGAGTGGGTTGATCTCGGACCTGGCACGGGCGGCCGAACTGCTCGCCCGCCTGCGTCGAGAAGGCCTGCGCGTGGCGATAGATGATTTCGGGACCGGCTATTCGAGCCTCGCCTATCTCAAGGCGCTGCCGCTCGACTATCTCAAGATCGACAAGACTCTCGCCGAGGATATCACCGGGTCGACCCGCGACCGGATCGTCGTGCGCGGCGTGATCGACATGGCGCGCTCGCTGGGCTTGTCGGTAATCACCGAAGGTGTCGAAACCCAGGCCCAGCTTACTTTGCTCGCGCGCGAGGGCTGCAACTATTATCAGGGCTATCTCTGCTCACCGCCGGTCGACAGTACGACACTCGAGGCGATGCTGCCCGATCGGGCCGAGATGGCGACGGCCGAACAACCGCTGGTGTAAGGTGACTGCCGAGCGGCTCGGCGGTGCCCAGACCCTTTTTCAGCCCAATATCTTCGCCAGCCCCCGCGACAGCTGCAGCGCGCCGTTCAGTCGCGCCTTGGCATCGGGCCAGGGCCGGGTGATCACCAGCCTGCTGTCGGGGCGCAGCTTCGCGCTGTCCTTCAACCGGTCGACATAGGCAAGCAACCCCGGCAGGTCCGGAAAGCTGTCATTGTGGAACGCCACCAGCGCACCGCGTGGACCCGCGTCCAGCTTGGCGACACAGGCGTTGCGGCAATTCAGCTTCGTCTCGATGACCGTCAGCAGATTCTGGGTGGCTTCCGGCAGCGGGCCGAAGCGGTCGATCATCTCGGCGGCGAAGGACTCGATCTCCTGCTTGGTCTCCGCTTCGTTCATGCGGCGATACAGGCCCATGCGCAGGTCCAGATCGGGGACATAATCTTCGGGTATCAGGATCGGCGCATCGACATTGATCTGCGGTGAGAAGGCTTCGCGCGGCGGCTGGGCAAGGCCGTCCGCCCTGGCCTCCAGGATCGCCTCTTCGAGCATCGACTGGTAGAGTTCGAAGCCCACCTCCTTGATGTGCCCCGACTGCTCGTCGCCCAGCAGGTTGCCGGCCCCGCGGATATCGAGATCATGGCTGGCGATCTGGAAACCGGCGCCCAGCGTATCGAGATTCTGAAGAATATGGAGCCGCTTTTCCGCAGTTTCCGTCAGGCTGCGTGTGCCGGTGGTCAGATAGGCATAGGCGCGCGTCTTTGCCCGGCCGACGCGACCGCGCAGCTGATAGAGCTGGGCAAGGCCGAAGCGGTCGGCGCGGTTGACGATCAGCGTGTTGGCCGAAGGGATATCGAGCCCGCTCTCGATGATCGTGGTCGATACGAGCAGGTCGAACTTGCCGTCGTAGAAGGCCGACATTCGTTCCTCGACCTCGCTCGGCGCCATCTGGCCGTGCGCGACGACATAGCTGATCTCGGGCACTTCCTTGCGGAGATATTCCTCGATGTCGGGCAGGTCCTTGATCCGCGGCGTGACGAGAAAGCTCTGCCCGCCGCGATAATGTTCGCGCAGCAACGCCTCGCGGATCACCACGCCGTCCCAAGGCGCGACATAGGTGCGAACCGCCAGCCGGTCGACCGGCGGCGTCTGGATCACGCTGAGTTCGCGCAGGCCCGACATCGCCATCTGCAGCGTGCGCGGGATCGGCGTCGCCGTCAGGGTCAGCATGTGCACGTCGGTCTTGAGGGCTTTCAGCCGCTCCTTGTGGGTGACCCCGAAGCGCTGCTCCTCGTCGACGATGACCAGCCCCAGCCGTTTGAACTCGATGCCCTTGGCGAGCAGCGCATGGGTGCCGATGACGATGTCGAGCGTGCCGTCGGCCAGGCCGTCCTTCACCTTCCGTGCATCGCTGGCGGTTACGAGCCTCGAGAGGTGGCCGACCTTTACCGGGAAGCCGTGGAAGCGCTCGACGAAGTTCCGATAATGCTGCCGGGCTAGCAAAGTCGTGGGACAGATCAGCGCGACCTGCATGCCCGCCAATGCCGCGACGAACGCCGCGCGCAGCGCGACTTCGGTTTTTCCGAAACCGACGTCGCCGCAAACCAGCCGGTCCATAGGTTTGCCCGCGCCGAGATCCTCGATCACGTCGGCGATGGCGCGATCCTGATCGTCGGTCTCCTGGTAAGGGAAGCGGTCGACGAACTCGTTATAGCCGCCTTCGGGCTGGATGACCTCTGCGGGCCGCAGCGCTCGCTCGGCGGCGGTCTTGATCAGCTCGCCTGCGATTTCGCGGATGCGCTCCTTCATCTTCGCCTTGCGCGACTGCCAGGCGACCCCGCCCAGCTTGTCGAGCTGGACGCCCTCGGTCTCGGCGCCGTAGCGGCTGAGCACGTCGATATTCTCGACCGGGACATAGAGCTTGTCGCCGCCCGAATAGCTGAGCGCGACGCAATCGTGCGGCGAGGTGCCGACAGGGATCGACGTCAGTCCCTCATAGCGGCCGATGCCATGATCCATATGGACGACCAGATCGCCCGGCGTGAGGGTGGCCAGCTCCGCCAGGAAGGCGTCGGCCGATTTCTTGCGCTTCTGCCGGCGGACCAAACGGTCGCCGAGCATGTCTTGCTCGGTGAGCAGTGCGATATCGCCGCTAGTAAAGCCGTGGCCGAGTGGAAGGACGGCTAGCGCGACTTTGGCGACTCCGGAACCCAGCGAACCCTTTGCGTCGAGCGCTTGTCCCAGGGCTTCCTGCCAGCTTTCGGCAAAGCTCAGCCGTTCCAGCCCATGATCACGCAGCAGTCCGGCGAAGCGTTCGCGTGCGCCGCCCGAATAGCTGGCGAGAACGACGCGCTTTCCGGCCTTGGCCAGCGCGTCGACATGCTCGATCACCGCATCGTAGATGTTGACGCCCTGGGTCCGTTCGGGCGCGAAATCGCGCGCGGCTTCGACGGCCATGTCGAGCACGGTCGAGCTCTCCGGCTCGTCGAACGGCGTGACGAGGTGGATCGGGCGGTCGGTGATCGCCGTCGCCCATTCGTCGCTGGTCACATAGAGCTCGGCAGGCTCGAGCGGGCGATAGCTGCCGGGATCGGCGCTGCGCGCGCGGACACGGTTGGCGTGATAATCGGTGATCGCTTCGAACCGGGCCTCGGCGGCCTTGCCCGATCCGGCCTCGCGGATGATCAGATCCTCGGGCGCGAGATGATCGAACAACGTCGTCAGCCGCTCCTCGAACAGCGGCAGCCAATGGTCCATGCCCGCCAGTCGCCGACCGTCCGATACCGCCTGATAGATGGGATCCCCGGTAGCGCTGGCGCCGAAGCGCTCGCGATAGCGGCTGCGGAATCGCTTGATCGACTCCTCGTCGAGCAGGGCTTCGGAAGCAGGCAGGAGCGTGAAGCCCTTGACGGTGCCGATGGTCCGCTGGTCGGCGGCGTCGAACTGGCGGACATTCTCGATCTCGTCGCCGAAGAAGTCGAGCCGCAGCGCGTGCGGCTCACCCGACGGGAAAAGGTCGACGAGTCCGCCGCGCACGGCATATTCGCCGGGATCGGTGACGGTGTCGGTGCGGACATAGCCGTTCGCCTGAAGGAGCGCGGCGAGCTTGTCGCGGTCGATCCGCTCGCCGGGTGCGAGCCGGGCCACCAGCTGGCGGATTCGGAATGGGGTCAGCACCCGCTGGGTGATCGCGTTGACCGTCGTCGCGATCAGCAACGGCCCCTGCGGCTTCGTCTGGAGCGCGTGCAGCGTGGCGAGCCGGTCGGATGTCGCGCGCAGCGCCGGGCTGGCCCGATCGTAAGGAAGGCAGTCCCAGGCGGGGAAGTGCAGTACCGACAGCTCGGGCGCGAAATAGGCGGCGGCGTCGACCACCGCCTGCATCGCCTGGTCGTCGGGCGCGACGAACACCAGCCGGCCGTCGCGGGCGGCGGCGGCGCGGGCGAGGTCGGCGAGCAGCCATGGCTGGAAGCCGATCGGCGCGCGGGCGAGCGTCAGGGGGGCGCCGGCTTTGAGGATGCGTTGGAGGTCGGTCATGCAATCCGGATGATGTGAGAGGCCGTTTGATTCATGCGACGTCGAAGGCTGCTCGCCGCGACGCAGAGGCGGCTCTCGACTCCGCCCAAACCAAACGGAAAAGAAGAGTGTGAGTTCAGCTGGGGATGTCGATGTAATCGATACGCTGCATCCGCTCCATCATGGCGCCCTGCCATTCGGGCGGCACCGCGATGGTGCCGATCGCCCAGCCCATGATGTCGACATCCTCCTGGTTCAACAGGCCTTCGAACCAGTCGAGCGCGATATCGTCCCAGCCCTGGTGAAGCCGGTCGAAATAGCCGCCGATCATATAGTCAGCCTCGCGGGTGCCGCGGTGCCAGGCGCGGAAGCGCAGGCGTTTCAGGCGATCTTCGCGGTTCATGGAAATCCTGTCTTCAGCAAATACGAATTAGCCCACGGGCGATTGGCAAGCCCATCGGCGGAACGTTAGAAGCCATCTAGTGATGCGTCCCGATATTCTCAATCCGTTGTTCGCCGAAGTCGAGGCGCTGAAAGGCGTGGGGCCGACGCTCGCCAAGCCGCTCAAGAAGCTGCGGTTGGAGCGGATCGTCGACATGCTGTTCCACCTGCCGACCGGCACGATCGAGCGCAAGCCGGTCAACACGGTCGAGGCGGAAGACAGCGGCCGGATCGTCACCGTGCGGCTCGTGCCGGTCAGCTATCGCGCTTCCGGCGGGCGCGGGCCGTTCCGGGTGGGCGCAACCGACCAGGCCGGCAATGTCGTCAGCCTCGTCTATTTTGGCGGTAATCCAGGCTGGGCGAAGAAGCTGCTGCCGATTGGCGAGCCGCGAATCGTCTCGGGCAAGCTCGAACTGTACGGCCAGGAATTGCAGATGGTCCATCCCGACCATGTGCTGCCCGTTGCCGAAGCGGCCGACCTGCCGGCGCGCGAGAGCGTCTATCCGCTGTCCGAAGGACTGACCACGCGCCGCCTTGGGCAGCTCGCCGAGCAGGCGATCGCTCGCGCGCCCGACTTGCCCGAATGGATCGAGCCGAGCCTGCGGGCAGCGCGCGGCTGGCCGGGCTGGCGCGAGGCGATCGTCCGCGCCCATGCCGATCCGGCCGACGAGCTGGCGCGCGCGCGGCTGGCCTATGACGAGTTGTTCGCCAACCAGCTTGCACTGATGCTGGTCCGCGCCTCGTCGCGCCGCCGGCGGGGAATGCCGCTCGTCGGCGATGGCCGGCTGCGCGACGCGCTGAAGCTGCCCTATGCGCCGACCGGTGCCCAGCAGCGCGTGGTGGCCGAGATAGAGGGCGATCTCGCGCAGCCGGTGCCGATGACACGGCTGCTGCAGGGGGACGTCGGATCGGGCAAGACGCTGGTCGCGACGATGGCGCTTCTGACCGCCGTCGAGGCCGGCGCCCAGGGCGCGCTGCTGGCGCCGACCGAGATCCTCGCGCGGCAGCATTATGAGACGCTGAGCCGCACGCTCGCCGGCCTGCCGGTCAATGTCGCGATTCTCACCGGGCGCGAAAAGGGCAAGGCGCGCGAAGCGACTCTGATGGGACTGGCAGACGGCTCGATCGACATCCTGATCGGCACCCATGCGATCTTCCAGGAGAAGGTGGGCTATCGCAATCTCGCCCTGGCGGTGGTCGACGAGCAGCATCGCTTCGGGGTCGCCCAGAGAATGCTGCTCCAGGCCAAGGCTGAACGGCCGCCGCACATGCTGGTGATGACCGCCACGCCTATCCCGCGCACGCTGACGCTCAGCCATTATGGCGAGATGGACGTCAGCCGCCTCGATGAGATGCCGCCGGGCCGACAGCCGATCGAAACGCGGGTGATCGCCGGCGAACGGCTCGATGAGATCGCCCAGGCGCTCGGCCGCCACATGGCCAAGGGCGGCCAGGCCTATTGGGTCTGCCCGTTGGTCGAGGAAAGCGAGCAATCCGATCTTGCGGCCGCCGAGAGCCGCGCCGAAAGCCTTCGCCAGCTGTTCGGCGACAAGGTCGGCGTCGTCCATGGCAGGATGAAGGGCCCGGAAAAAGATGCGGTGATGAGCGACTTCCAGTCGGGCGCGCTCGGCGTCCTCGTCGCGACAACCGTTATCGAGGTGGGCGTGGACGTGCCGAATGCCACGTTGATGATCATAGAGGGCGCGGACCGCTTTGGCCTGGCCCAGCTTCACCAGTTGCGCGGCCGGGTCGGGCGTGGCGACCAGCATTCGATATGCCTGCTGCTACGCGGCAATGCGCTCTCGGAGACATCGCGCGCGCGCCTCGCGCTGATGCGCGAAACCAATGACGGCTTCCGCATCGCTGAGGAGGATCTGCGGCTGCGCGGCGCGGGCGAGATATTGGGGACGCGCCAGTCGGGCGAGGCGGAGTTCCGGCTCGCGGGGCCCGAACGGACCGCAGCGCTGATCGAAGCGGCAACCCAGGACGCCCGGCTGCTCGTCGACCGCGACGGCGGATTGGAGGGGGAGCGCGGGCAGGCGGCGAGGACGGCGCTATATCTGTTCGAGCGCGATGCGGCGGTGGGATTGCTGCGGGCGGGGTGATGGCGGCAGCGCTCCGGTCCAGCGTTCGCCACCCATGGCCGCAGCAGCCATGCTTGTATTTTGGACAGATTGATGGAAACCTGATCGCTCAAAGGCAGGGAGAGGTCGCAATGTCGGGCTGGTGGGAGCGCGCGATAGTTCCCCATATCATTAGACTCGGCTGCGGCTGTCGGATGATGGCCGAGCATCGCGCCGGGCTGATTCCCGAGGCGGCGGGCCGGGTGCTCGAACTCGGCATGGGGGCGGGGGCCAATCTGCCCTTCTATGATGTCTCGAAGGTATCGGAGGTGATCGGCGTCGAACCATCGCCCGGGTTGCGGGCGATGGCCGCGCAGGCGGCACGCGCCGCAGGGCTGACGGTGGGGATCGAAGATGGCGTGGGCGAGGAACTACGCTTCGACTCGGGGGCCTTCGATACGGTGGTGTGCACCTTCACCCTGTGCTCGGTTGATGATCCCGAGCGGATGCTGGCCGAGGCGCGGCGAGTGCTGCGGCCTGGTGGCGTGCTGCTGTTCCACGAACATGGCAGCGCGCCGGATCCCGGGGTCGCCACCTGGCAGCGACGGATCGAGCCGCTGTGGAAGCCGGTCTTCGGTGGATGCCACCTTAGCCGGCCGGTCGGCAGCGCAATATCGCGGCATTTCACGATCGACCGGATTGACGGCTTCTATCAACCGAAGACGCCGCGTTTCGCGGGCTGGATGGAAACGGGCCGGGCGCTGGCGAGCTGATCCGGATGGTCGCCGTCCCAGCCTCTCGCCGGTATTGCAGGCGGTGAGGCTGGGACAGCGTCCTTTGGAGGACTGTGGGAGCAGCGCGCTGGAGGCCGCGCTGCTCCCGGCCTCTCACCCCATTGGCCAGCGCTGACGCTTGGCGCGCGCGGCATTGAGCATCGCGGTATAGGCATAGCTGTCGATCGGTTTGATGAATTCAGCGCCGACGCGGCCGCCCAGCGACCACATCACCTTGGCGGCGACCTGACCGAGCCGCGGCAGCGCCAGCCGGACGATCGTGCCCTTGGGCGTCTCGCCATATTCGCGCACCATGAAGCCGAGCGGCGAGATGTTGACGAGCAGCACGTCGCTGGCGTGATCCTGCGTGAACATTCGTGTCGGCAGCGCGACCTCGTCGCGCGGTGCCCGTCGCTGCTCGACGTATTTCGCATCCTCGTCGACGCCGGGCGTCGGTGTCTGGGCAATCTGGCTCATGGTTTCATGTCCTTGTTTCAATACAAGAATTGCCCACAGACCTTGTGAACTCCTTACTCGTTACGGTGAACCAAGGGTTAAGCCGTATTTCCCCTGAGCGACGATCTTCCGGAAGTTAGCCACCTTCGTCCCTGCCGTCAGGGCTTCAGATCCGTGGGGAGGATCGGCGAGGAGATTATCGCCTCCACCCGGTGCCAGCGCGCGGCCGCCGAAGCGCCGGAAGCCGCCAGATCTGCCACCATCATGTCCTGATCCAGGCCAGGCCATAGTCTATGACGTAGCTGCGATCATGCTCGGTGAAGGGCAGCGACTGCTCGGCGCTTGCGGCTGACCAACTGATAGGTCTGGATCGGGTCCAGTGCGGCGTCGCGGTTAACCTTGAAGTCGAGGTACATGGCGGCGATCGTCCGCTTGCCCCCCATCTGGTGCAACAGGTCGAGCAGCTGCGAGCGTAAAGGTTAGCTGATAAGAAGGCCGTGCTTCTTCTTGCCCAGGCTGAGCTTCAGCGTCGGTGCCTGCGAAGGCATGACGATATATTGCGGATCGCGAACCACTTCATCGTTCAACCGGATGGCGCCTTCTTCCAGCTTCCGCTTTGCTTCGCCCCGCGACGCAGCGAAGCCGATCTGCACGTTCGCATCGAGGATGTTGATCCCACTTGCGCTGATCGCGAGCGTCGGCAAATCCCCGCCTGCCGCGCCTTCCTCGAAAGTCCGCCGCGCCGTCTCGGCCGCCGCCGCCGCCGCCTCGGTGCCGCGACACATCGCCGTTGCCTCGTTGGCGAGGACGATCTTGGCCTGGTTGATCTCCTGGCCATCGAGCGTTTCGAGCCGCTCGATCTCCCCGAGCGGAAGATCGGTGAACAGCCTCAGGAAGCGGCCGACGTCCTTGTCGTGCGTGTTCCGCCAGAACTGCCAGTAATCATAGGATGGCAGCTGCTCCTCGTTGAGCCACACCGCGCCTGACATCGTCTTGCCCATCTTGCCGCCGTCGGCGGTAGTGATCAGCGGGGTCGTGACGCCATATACCTCGGAGCCGAGCATCCGCCGGCTCAGTTCGATGCCGTTGACGATGTTGCCCCACTGGTCCGATCCGCCCATCTGCAGCCGGCAATTGCGGCGGCGGGCAAGCTCCATGAAGTCATAGGCCTGCAGGATCATATAGTTGAACTCGAGGAAGCTCAGCGATTGCTCGCGATCCAGCCGCAGCTTCACCGAATCGAAGCTCAGCATGCGGTTGATCGAGAAATGCTGGCCCACTTCGCGCAGGAAGGGGATGTACTCCAGCTTGTCGAGCCAGTCGGCGTTGTCGACGATCACCGCATCGGTGGGACCGTCGCCGAAGGTCAGGAAGCGCTCGAACACCCGCTTGATCGAGGCGACGTTCGACGCGATCGTCTCGGTCGTCAGCAGCTTGCGCGCCTCGTCCTTGAAGCTGGGGTCCCCGATCTTGCCGGTGCCGCCACCCATGAGCACGATCGGTTTGTGGCCGCTCTGCTGCATCCGCCGCAGCAGCATGATCTGGACGAGGCTGCCGACGTGAAGCGACGGTGCCGTTGGATCGAAGCCTATATAGCCGGGCACCACGGTCGACGCGGCGAGCGCATCGAGCGCACTGGCGTCGGTCACCTGATGGATATAGCCTCGACTATCGAGGAGGCGCAGCAGATCGGAGCGATATTCGGTCATGACGCGCGAGCGATTAGCATGCGGGGCGGTGATCGTCATGCCCCCTTCTTTCGTCGCCCCGGCGGAGGCTGGGGCCTATGTCTCTTTTCACGACAGGTGTCATCTGAGAAGGAGGCAGACATCGATCCCAGCCTTCGCTGGGATGACGGGAGTAGATAATGCCCATCATGCTCGCGATCGGCCTGATGTCGGGCACCTCGCTCGACGGGATTGACGCGGCGCTGATAGAGACAGACGGTGCCGGGCATATCCGCCCTATCGCGTTCCGCTCTGATCCCTATAGCGCCCAGGCGCGCGAGCAACTGCGCGAGGCGGCGGTGCTGGCGCTCAGCTTCGAGAAGCCGCGGGCCAGCCCGAAGATCGTGGAGGCGGAGCGCATGCTGACTAACCGCCATATTCTGGCGGTGCGCCAGCTGCTCGCGGCGGCGAACCTCAATCGGACGGATATCGACGTGATCGGCTTCCACGGGCAGACCCTTGCCCACCGCCCCGACCGCGGCTGGACCTGGCAGATCGGAGACGGCGCCGCGATGGCGAAGGCGCTCGGTATCCGCGTCGTCAACGATCTGCGTTCGGCCGACGTCGCGGCCGGCGGGCAGGGCGCGCCGCTGCTGCCGGTCTATCATCGCGCCCTGACCGCCGGCCTCGATGCTCCCGTCGCCGTGCTCAATCTCGGCGGAGTGGGCAACATCACCTGGCTAGGGGCGGGCGCGGCGGAGGTCATCGCGTTCGATACGGGGCCGGCCAACGGCCTCATCGACGACTGGATGCTGGCGGAGACCGGATCTCCCTATGACGCCGGGGGCGCCTTCGCGGCGCGTGGTACCGTCGACAAGACGGTGCTCGGCGCGATGCTCGACAATGGCTGGTTCGATCTGCCGCCGCCGAAGTCGCTCGACCGGGCGGACTTCACCATCCAGCCGGCGCGAGGCCTGTCCGCCGCCGACGGCGCGGCGACGCTGACCGCCTTCACCGCCGAGACGGTGGCGCTTGCACTGCGCCACCTACCGGAGCGGCCGAAGCGGCTGATCGTCGCGGGTGGCGGGYGGCACAATCCGACACTCATGGCGATGATAACGGCCGCGACCGGCACCGCGGCCGAGCCGATCGAGGCGCTCGGCTGGAATGGTGACGCGACCGAGGCGGAAGGCTTCGCCTATATGGCGGTGCGCGCGCTGAACGGCGAACCGATCAGCTTTCCGGGTACGACGGGCGTTCCGAAGCCGATGACCGGGGGCGTGGTCCACGATGTCCCCTGAGCTCTCCTGAGCGGGGGCGGAGGATCACTTCTTCCTTGCCAGGCTCCGCATCGCGTCGTCGAGGCCGGACAGCGTCAGCGGGAACATGCGGTTGTCCATCAGCTCGCGGATCATGCGCGTCGACTGGCTGTGCATCCAATGGGATTCGGCTGACGGATTGAGCCATACCGCCGACGCGTAGACATTGGTCAGCCGCTGCAGCCAGACCGCGCCCGGCTCCTCGTTCATATGCTCGACGGATCCGCCCGGATAGCTGATCTCATAAGGGCTCATCGCGGCGTCGCCGACCAGCACCAGCTTATAATCATGGCCGAATTTGTGAAGCACGTCCCAGGTCGGCGTGCGTTCCTGGAAGCGGCGGCGGTTGTCCTTCCACACGCCCTCATAGACGCAGTTGTGGAAGTAGAAGAATTCGAGATGCTTGAACTCGGCGGTCGCGGCCGAGAACAGCTCCTCGCACAGTTTGATGTGCGGATCCATCGAGCCACCGACATCGAGGAAAAGCAGCAGCTTTACCGCGTTGCGCCGTTCGGGCCGCATATGGATGTCGAGGAAGCCGCGCCGGGCGGTGCCGTCGATCGTGCCGTCGAGGTCGAGCTCCTCGGCTGCGCCTTCGCGCGCGAAGCGGCGCAGGCGGCGCAGCGCGACCTTGATGTTGCGGGTGCCCAGCTCGACATCATTGTCGAGGTTGCGGAACTCGCGCTTCTCCCACACCTTGATCGCGCGCTTGTGCATGCTCTCGCCGCCGATGCGCACGCCTTCAGGATTGAAGCCGGCATTGCCATAGGGGGAGGTGCCGCCGGTGCCGATCCACTTGTTGCCGCCCTGGTGCCTGCCCTGCTGCTCCTCGAGCCGCTTCTTCAGCGTTTCCATGATCTCGTCCCAGGAGCCGAGCGATTCGATCTTCGCCATCTCCTCGGGCGTCAGATATTTCTGCGCGACCGCCTTCAGCCATTCCTCGGGGATCTCGTGGCCCTCGGCTGGTGCGTCGAGCACGCCCTTGAAGACCTTGGCGAACACCCGGTCGAACCGGTCGAGCAGCCCTTCGTCCTTCACATAGGTCGCGCGGGCGAGATAGTAGAACTCCTCCGCCGACAGGCCGATCACGTCGCGCTGCATCGCTTCGAGCATCGTCAGATGCTCCTTGAGGCTGGCGGAGATGCCCGCAGCGCGCAATTCATCGAGAAAGCCGAAAAACATCAGGCCGCTATAGCGCGTTTGTCGTGGTGGCGCGACCACCAGAGCGCGAGCAGGCTGACCAGCGCCGACGCGCTCAGATAATAGCCGACGAAGCCCAGCCCGCCGCGTTCCGCCAGATATTGCGCTACCGCGGGCACGGGCGCGGCTCCGAGGATGCCGGCGATGTTGAACGTCATCGACGCGCCGGTATAGCGCACCCGCGGCGGAAACAGCGACGGCAGGAAGGCGCCGAGCGGGCCGTAGACGAAACCCATCATGAACAGCGCGAGCGCCAGCCAGGTGAAGATCGGCGGGAGATCGCCACTCGCGAACATCGGCCCGAGCAGGAGCCCGGTCAGCGCGGTGCCGATGCATCCGGCGATCAGCACATAGCGTGGCGACTTCACGTCGGACCACCAGCCCGCCAGCAATATGCCCGCCGCCATGAACAGGATGGTGACGAGCTGTACGCTCAGGAAGGTTTCCTTGGGAATCCCGAGCGTCTTGGTGGCGTAGCCGAGCGCGAAAGCGGTCGCGAGATAATAGGTGGCGAAGCAGGCCACCGCAGCGAATGTGCCCGCGACGGTCGGCACCAGATGCTCGCGAAACAGCTCCGCAATCGGGATCTTGGCGGGTTCGGACGTGGCCAGCGCGGCCTGGAAGGCCGCCGTCTCGGTCAGTTTCAGGCGCACCCAAAGCCCAACCCCGACGAGCAGCGCCGAGCCGAGGAAGGGCAGGCGCCAGCCCCACTCCATGAACTGCTGCTGGGTCATCGCCACGCCCAGGATCAGGAACAACCCGTTGGCGGCGATGAAGCCGACCGGCGCGCCGAGCTGCGGGAACATGCCGTAGCGCCCCCGCATGCCCGGCGGCGCATTCTCCACCGCGAGCAGCGCCGCGCCGCCCCATTCCCCGCCGAGGCCGAAGCCCTGGCCGAAGCGCAGCACTGCGAGCAGCAACGCGCCGATCCAGCCGGCGGTCTCATAGGAGGGCAGGAAGGCGATCAGCAGCGTCGACATGCCCATCACCATCAGCGATGCGACCAGCGTGGACTTGCGGCCGATCCGGTCGCCGAAATGGCCGAATGCCCAGGCGCCGAGTGGGCGCGACAGAAAGGCAAGGCCGAGCAGCGTGTAGGACCAGATCAGCTGGGTGGAGGGCTCGAACCCGCCGAAGAACAGCGGCCCGAACACCAGCGATGCGGCCGTCGCGAAGATATAGAAGTCGTAGAACTCGACCGAAGTGCCGGTGAGACTGGCTAGCAGCACCCGGCGCGTGGATGGCCGGTGCTCCTGGATCTGCTGATTGTCGCTCATGGTCCGGTCCCCTCGTTGCGCCGGGGGATGGCGCGGCGAGGGGGCCGGGTCAAGAACAACGCAACTCGCAACTACTCAACGCAACATACTTGGCCAAGGCGTCGTCCGGGGGGAGGCCGGGACCTCGGGCGGCAGGGGCGAATTTGCATACATCTGCCACGCCTGAGATGTCGGCCTCCGCCGGCATGACGAAGTTCGAACGCGCTTTAACGGCACTTCACCTCGCCGCGATCGATCGAGCGGCCGATCAGCGCGCCGCCGCCGGCGCCGAGGATCGTGCCGAGCGTCGAGGAGCGGCCGTTGTCGAGGGCATTGCCGAGCAGGCCGCCGGCCACCGCGCCGATGATCAGGCCGGTGGTGCCGTCCGAACGGCGGCAATAATAGCGTCCGTCATTGCCGCGATAGATCCGGTCGTTCCGGCTGAGCCTGCGCTCCCGGTAATAGCGGCCATCGCGATAATAGCGGGCTGGATCGTAGCTGCGGCCGTAGCGCGTATCGGGGCGGTTATAATCATAGCGGTTCCAGTCGCGCCGATCATCGCGGTCATGCGCGCGGCGGCCATGCGCCGGTGCCCAGGGGGGCGGATCGGCCATCGCGACGGAGGGGACCAAGGTGGCCGCCAACGCGGCCGCGAGAATGAACTTACGCATGACTGTCTCCCTCTGGGTTCGATGCAAGAACGGAACGGACCCGGAAAGGTTTCGTGAACCGAAAACTACGTCACGTTCATCGGAGCGACAGCTTCCGGGCCTTGCAAGGCGACCGGCAAGCCCGCCTTCATAAGTAACTCGTTGTTTTTCCATAACGATCAACGCTGCTCGACTCGTCGCGCCTGCCCGCTGCTGTCCGTCGCAACGGCTGCACAACGGATGGAACGCAGAGCGCGCTGTTCCGTCGAAGCTGCGGTTCGGGGGGCTGTAATGGCCTTCGGAGCAGTTCATGCGTCGCCTTGCCATGCCCGCATGCGCCGGCTTGGCGCTGACGCTGTCGATCCTTTCCGGTCTCTCGCCGGCACGCGCGCAGGATGATGTCCCGCGCTCCGGCCAGCCGATCCGCGATGGCGGCATGGTGATCCCGCCGGATGGCTGGTTGCGCTATTGTGACGGTCATGCCGAGGATGTCGGTTGCCGCGCCGGGGCGGACGGGCCGGCATATGTCACGCTCGACGACTTGCGCTGGCGCCAGCTGAAGGCGGTCAACGATGCGCTGCGCAGCATCCGCCGCGTCGAAGACCGCAGCCCTGCCTGGCGCGACGACTGGCGCGTCGCCGACAGCAGCGGCGACTGCGAGGATATCGCGCTGGCGGCACGGATGCGGCTGATGGCGCAGGGCTGGCCCGCCACGGCGCTGCGCCTTGCTACGGTATGGACAGAGCAGCGGGCGCTCCATACCGTGCTGACCATAGAATCGTTGCGCGACGGCCGGCGGGGCACCTGGGTGCTCGACAGCCGGATGGGCCGAGTGCTGCCGTGGCAGCGGCTCCGGACGCTGGGCTATCGCTTCGCGACCCGGCAGGCGGCGCGGTTTCCCGGCTGGGTCGCGGTCGCCTCGTGACGCAGATTTTGCCGCATGTTGGGCCTGTTCCGATATGCACTCTCCACAAGCTATGCAGCAGTGAAAGAGCGAGTCGTGAACCGGTCCAAAGCGCCGAAATACTCGGCCAATCTGAACGAAATGTAAGACTTGATGATTTGTATTTATCAACTGGTCGTATGCGGAACCATTAGTGCCATCCAAGCGTCTTTGCTGCGTGGAACGGCAATAAGCCGATATTCCAGGAGAGACACCATGCGTAACTATTTGATCGCGGCCAGTATCGCCGCGTTGGCCGCAAGCAGTGCGGCCCAGGCGGAAACCGTCTGCAGGCAGGACAGTACCGGCCGCACCGTCGCTACGGTCGCCGGCGCCGGCATCGGCGCGGTCCTCGGCCGGGTGATCGACGGCGGTCGCCACAAGGAAGTGGGCACGATCGGCGGCGCCATCGCCGGCGGCATTGCCGGCAACCAGCTCGCCAAGGGCGGCAACGATCGCTGCGAAGTGTCCTACGGCTATTATGACGAGAGCGGCCGCTGGCATGCCAACCGCATCGATGCCAGCAGTGCGCGCGGCTATTATGACCGCGACAATCGCTGGGTCGAAGGCGCGCCGACCGGCTATTATGACAGCAACAACCGCTGGGTAGCGTTCAACGGCGACCCCGTGAATTACGGCTATCGCGATCGCGACGGCCGCTGGGTTCCGGTCGGCGTGAGCGGCTATTATGCCGCCGACGGCCAGTGGGTGTCGGCCAACGCGCCCGGCTATTACAGCAACGGCCGCTGGGTATCCGGCCCCGCCGCCGGCCGCTACGACGCCAATGGCCGCTGGATCGCCGACAGCAACCGCTATGGCCAGCCGACCGGCTATTGGCAGGCACAGACCCAGCCCGGCTATTATGACGAGCGCGGCCGCTGGGTGCGTGGCGAGACCACCGGCTATTATGACGCGCGCGGCCGCTGGGTCTCGACCGGGATGAGCGCCGGCCGTCCGGGCAGCGTCGCCTATGGCCGCGACCGCGATGTCCGCGCCCGCGAGGCGCGGTTCGAGACCCGCATCGAGCGGATGCGCGAGCGCGGCACGATCAGCCGGAGCGAAGCCCGCCGCGCGATGAACCAGCTCGCCTCGATCCGCCGCGACGAAGACCGCATGCGCCGCTCGGGCGGCCGCTTCACCGCGAACGAGGAGTCGGTGATCCACCAGCGCCTCGACCAGCTCGGCACGCAGCTGCGCGCGGAGCGGGACGGCGATAACTGGGTCGGCTAAGGCCGGGATCGGTGGAGGAAGAAGTGGCCGGGCAGCGATGTCCGGCCATTTTTTCGCCGCCGTCCCTGCTTGCGATACGGAGAGGGTGTCGAACGCAACCTGTCCGCCGCGCGCCGGGAGCGGGCAGAAATCCGGGTGCATGGGGTTGATTGCCCCTTTTTTGATTTTCTCGGCTGGGCAGCGTTCGGGTCGAAGCGGATCGCCGCCTCGAACGGGGCGCGGAACGGCCTGGTTTTCCCGGCGCCTCGCCATCGTGTGGGTGCGGAGGATCAGGCCGGCCATGCGCAGCGTGACGCTGGTTCCCCGCACATAGCGCGCTATTGCCCGGAACCGGGCGGAATAGATGCCGTGCTTCCGGGCGTTGCTGTTGCCGCGCGGCGCACCGCTGCCCTTGCCGCCGTGCATCCGGCACCGCCGATGGCCCGCGACCGCCGGTGAACGGCAGGGATCGCCGGAGCGCGTGCGCGCACCGCAGCGAGGCGCATTGGCGAGGATTTCGGGCTGCATGGGCGGTGCTCGGGTCCGTGAGGGGGACCTGATCAGGTGGCAGAAAATCGCCGAAAATGCAAGAACAAAACAGAAACAGAATAGGTGTTTGGGCAGGGGAGAGGTGTGTTCACGGCTGGCTGAGGCCGAGATCGGGGGCGAAGGTATGGCCGGTCGAGCGATTATCCGGCCTGTTTTGGCTATGTCCGTCATGCTGAACTTGTTTCAGCATCCACCTATCCTCGCGCGCGCCCCGCATGTGAGGGGAGCGGCCGATACACCGAGCTACCAGGAATCACCGTTACCATCGGAGGTGCTTCGGGGTGGATGCTGAAACAAGTTCAGCATGACGAGCGAGGAAAAATACCACTCTTGATGCCTAATAGATCGCTGGCTAGCCTGTTCGGCGCGGGGCCGGGCTAGCCCCGCGCAAGGGGGCTTTGTCGATGGTCAGGGGGATAGCGGGCGCGTTTCTGTGGATGGCGGCGCTGTCGGCGCCGGCAATGGCCCAGACGACGAATATCTTCGGACCCGGTACGCCTTCGTCGGTTCAGCGGAAGCCGGTTCAACTGGCCAAGATCGTGATCAACATCAAGCGTGGAGACCCCATCGGCCGGGCGAAAACTGGGTTTTTTTGCCAGTGGCCTGAGAATCTGACGTGGAGGGCGGATCCCGGTGGTATCGCTCTCGACAGGTTCGATGCGATCTTCCGGGAGGAGATCACGAAAGCAGGCTTCGACGCCATCGGCGATCCCGCGAAAATGTTCGAGACGGCCGCTGAAAATCCTGCCCGATATCTCGTCGGCGGGGCCATCAATCGCATCGACATGCACGCCTGCTATCGGGGGGTGAACCCTTACGGCAATAGCTATGAAAAATCGAGCGGCCAGGCGTCGCTTGACGTGGAGTGGCAGATATATTCGCCGATCGAACGCAAGGTAATCGCGGTCATCCAGACGACCGGCACCGCCAGCCGGCCTGACAGCCAGGCGGGCGGCGCCTTCGGGCTTATATTCGATGCCTTCGGGGGCAGCGTCCGCCAGCTGGCGTCAAGCCCCGCGTTCATCAAATCTTTCAGCGGGCCGGCCCTCGATGCGTCGGTCGCGCGTTCGCCGTCGCGCGAGATCGTGCCAATCGCCATCAAGTCGGGCCGGCGCGCGCCGGTCGCGCTCAACGAGGCCGTTGCCTCGACGGTGCTGATCTTCGCCAATGGCGGACAGGGCAGCGGCTTTCTGGTCGGTTCCGAAGGCTATCTGATCACCAACCAGCACGTCATCGCCGGCAGCCAATATGTGAAAATCCGCTGGTCGGACGGGACCGAGGGACTGGGCGAGGTGATCCGCAGCGACAAGGCGCGCGATGTCGCGCTCGTCAAGACCGACCCCAAGGGGCATCGGCCGCTGGCTCCGCGCGGCAGCGGGGTGACCATCGGCGAGGATATCTATGCGATCGGCGCACCGACCGGCGAGCAGTTCCAGTTCTCGATGACCAAGGGCATCGTCTCGGCGACCCGCGTCATGGACGGCTTCAACTTCATCCAGAGCGACGTCGGCGTGACCCATGGCAATAGCGGCGGCCCGATCGTCGACAGCAAAGGCCAGGTGGTCGGGCTGACCGTCAGCGGGCGCGAAGATCTGCCCATGCTCAATTTCTTCATCCCGATCGGCGAGGCGCTCGGCTTCCTCGGCGTTCAGATGGTGCAGACTGAGTGATGATATGACGATGAGGGCTTGCAGCCCGGTTGCGATAAGCCCGCAGGTGTTTTCCGGAACGCCCGTCATGCTGAACTTGTTTCAGCATCCACTCATCCCCGCGCGCATCCCTAACGTGATGGAAGCGGCCGATACCCGAGGCCGATCGCCAGATCTTCCCAGCTGGGATTATCCTGTTCGATCAGGTTCAGTTTCCACGCTCTATGCCAGCGCTTGAGCTGCTTCTCGCGAGCGATGGCGGAAAGCATGTCTTCGAACAGCTCGTAACGGACGAGCTTCATGACCCGATAACGGGATGTAAAACCTTCCACCGCACCGCTGCGGTGTTGGTAGAGCCGCTGCATCAGGTTGGACGTCACGCCGATATAGACCGTGCCGTTCCGATCGCTGGCGAGGATGTAGACGCATGGCTGACGTTCCATGCATCATCGCTACCATGGAAAGTGCTTCGGGGTGGATGCTGAAACGAGTTCAGCATGACGATCGATCATTACTATGTCTCGCCACGCTAAACGATACGAGAATGCTATTTACTCCGCCGCAACCCCCGCATGCCCGAACAGTCCGCCGTCCCCCGCATCCTCATTCGCCGCGACGCTCTGCTTCGCCACCTTGCGGTTGTCGAAGGCGTCCCACACGTCGGACCACTGGCCGCGCGTCGCCGCCTTCGAATATTCGGTCGCGCGGGTCTCGAAGAAGTTGGCGTGTTCGACGCCGTTGAGCATCGGGGCGAGCCAGGGGAGGGGGTGGTCGTCGATCATGTAGATCGGCTTGAGGCCGAGCTGGCCCAGCCGCCAGTCGGCGATGTAGCGGACATATTTCTTGATGTCCTTCGGCGTCATGCCGTTGACCGGGCCCATCTCGAACACCAGGTCGATGAAGGCGTCCTCGATCCGCACCGTCTTCTGGCACATGTCGAGAATGTCTTCCTTGACGCTGGCGGTCAGGCAGTCGCGTTCCTTGCAGAAGGCGTGGAACAGCCGGATGATGCCCTCGCAGTGCAGCGTCTCGTCGCGGATCGACCAGGTGACGATCTGGCCCATGCCCTTCATCTTGTTGAAGCGCGGGAAGTTCATCAGCATCGCGAAGCTGGCGAACAGCTGCAGCCCCTCGGTGAAGCCGCCGAACATCGCCAGGGTGCGGGCGATGTCCTGATCGCTGTCGACCCCGAAGGTCGCCAGATAATCATGCTTATCCTTCATTTCCTTATACTGCATGAAGGCGCTGTATTCGGTTTCGGGCATGCCGATCGTGTCGAGCAGATGGCTGTAGGCGGCGATGTGCACCGTCTCCATGTTGCTGAACGCGGTCAGCATCATCTTGATCTCGGTCGGCTTGAACACCCGGCCATATTTGTCGTGGTAGCAATCCTGCACCTCGACATCGGCCTGGGTGAAGAAGCGGAAGATCTGGGTCAGCAGGTTGCGCTCATGATCGCTGAGCTTCTGCGCCCAGTCGCGGCAATCCTCGCCCAGCGGGACTTCCTCGGGCAGCCAGTGGAGCTGCTGCTGGCGCTTCCAATATTCGAAGGCCCAGGGATATTCGAACGGCTTGTAGGTGCGGCTGGCCTGGAGAAGCGGCATGTCGACGGACCTTTCAACTATAACTGAAGATAATCGCGGCGAGCGCGAACATGACGACTGCGCTCAGGCCCTGCCTGATCGCGAAACCCTTGAGCTCGGCCGGCGTCTCGCCCGCGACGCCCTTGCCCTTCTTCGCCTTGCCGAGCCGCAGCAGCGCGACGACCGCCAGCCACAGGCAGAGCAGGCCGACCAGCAGCGACGCGATGGCGACAATCGGGATGATCGGGACATCGTCCATCGGTCAGCCTCGATTCGCCCGTTCGGGAGCTTCACTCATCACCGCACCACCCTGTAGATCGGGGCTGCGGGCCCCATATTCAACCTTTTCCACGGGACCGTCCCCACGTCGCCGGGCAGGGCGCCATCCTATGTCAGACGCCATGGTTCACCAAATGATTTCGCGGGTTATCCACCGGAAAAATCCGCGGAATTCTACAAGGGGTTGTGGTGCGCTGCGGCATGGAGCCACAAGGGGTGCTCTTTTCTCGATGGCAGGCTATGGCGCCGACACATTTTTCCTTTGTTCGTCATCCCAGCGAAAGCTGGGATCTCTCTTGGCGCTTTTCCAAGCAAGTCAGGTGCAGAGAGATTCCAGCTTTCGCTGGAATGACGGGGTTGGGTAAGTTGCTGTGTTCGAGGGGCAGGCGCTCAGGATAAACTTCAGCTGAAGGCTGGAGGCCGGGATCTCAGGAGAGGTTCGCGACGTCCATTCGGTCCCTGACGACCGAGATCCCGGCCTCCGCCGGGATGACGGAGTTGGGGAGATGGCGGCCGTTCACCTCGCTGGCAGGTCAGAGTGGCGGGATCGCCAGTGACGGGTGTCACTGGCAGGCCAGGCACTCGTCATAATCCTTCACCTCGAGCTCGATCTGCTTGAGGTCGGGCGTGTTGTCCGCCTCGACGCCGCCGGCGAAGCCCGCGCGCTGGACCGATTTCGAGCGGAGATAATAGAGCGACTTGATGCCCAGTTCCCAGGCGCGGAAGTGGAGCATCAGCAGGTCCCACTTCTCGACATCGGCCGGGATGAACAGGTTCAGCGACTGGGCCTGGTCGATATAGGGGGTGCGATCGGCGGCGAGTTCGATCAGCCAGCGCTGGTCGATCTCGAAGCTGGTCTTGTACACGTCCTTCTCTTCCTGGGTCAGGAAGTCGAGATGCTGGACCGAGCCGCCCTTTTCGAGGATCGAGTTCCACACCGCGTCGCTGTTCTTCGCTTTCTCGGTGAGCAGCTTTTCGAGATAGGGATTCTTGATCGAGAAGCTGCCGGACAGCGTCTTGTGGGTGTAGATGTTGGCGGGGATCGGCTCAATGCAGGCGCTGGTGCCGCCGCAGATGATCGAGATGGAAGCGGTCGGCGCGATCGCCATCTTGCAGCTGAAGCGCTCCATCACGCCCTGGTCCGCGGCGTCGGGGCAGGGGCCGCGCTCGCTGGCCAGCAGCATCGAGGCTTCCTGCGCGCCGGCGGCGATATGCTTGAAGATCTTGAGGTTCCAGCTCTTCGCCATCGCGCCTTCGAACGGGATGTTGCGCGCCTGGAGAAAGGTGTGGAAGCCCATCACCCCGAGGCCGACCGAACGCTCGCGCGCGGCGCTGTACTTGGCGCGCGCCATCTCGTCGGGTGCGCGGTCGATATAGTCCTGCAGCACATTGTCGAGGAAGCGCATCACGTCTTCGATGAAGCGCTTGTCGCCGTTCCACTCGTCCCAGGTTTCGAGGTTGAGCGAGCTGAGGCAGCAGACCGCGGTGCGATCCATGCCATGCTGGTCGCGGCCGGTGGGCAGGGTGATTTCCGAACAGAGGTTCGAGGTCGACACCTTGAGGCCGACATCGCGGTGATGCTTGGGCATCGCCCGGTTCACCGTGTCGTTGAACACGATATAGGGCTCACCGGTGGCGAGACGGGTCTCGACCAGCTTCTGGAACAGCGCGCGCGCATCGACCGAGCCGCGCTTCGATCCGTCCTTCGGGCTGACCAGCTCCCACTCGGCGCCATCGCGCACCGCTTCCATGAAGGCGTCGGTCAGCAGCACGCCATGGTGCAGGTTGAGCGMCTTGCGGTTGAAGTCGCCCGACGGCTTGCGGATCTCGAGGAACTCCTCGATCTCGGGATGCGAGACGTCGAGATAGACCGCGGCCGAGCCGCGGCGCAGCGAGCCCTGGCTGATCGCAAGGGTCAGCGAGTCCATCACGCGGACGAAGGGAATGATGCCCGAGGTCTTGCCGTTGAGGCCCACCGGCTCGCCGATGCCGCGCACCGAGCCCCAATAGGTGCCGATGCCGCCGCCGCGCGCGGCCAGCCAGACATTCTCGTTCCAGGTGTTGACGATGCCCTCGAGGCTGTCGTCGACCGAATTGAGATAGCAGCTGATCGGCAGGCCGCGCCCGGTGCCGCCGTTCGAGAGAACCGGCGTGGAGGGCATGAACCACAGCTTCGAGATATAGTCGTAGATGCGCTGGGCATGCGGCTGATCGTCGGCATAGGCCGAGGCGACGCGCACGAACAGGTCCTGATAGCTTTCACCCGGCAGCAGATAGCGGTCGGTCAGCGTGTCCTTGCCGAAATCGGTAAGCAGCGCGTCGCGGCTGTGATCGACCTCGATCGGATAGAGCTGCGGCGTGATCTCCATGCTGTCGATGCCGGGCTTCTTCGCCTTGGGCTCCGCCGCCGGGGCCTCGGTTGCGGCCGGTGCCGCATTGGTCCGGGGCTCCTTGGCCGGAGAATCGATGATCGTCGCCACGTCGTTCGAGCCCACTTCGCTGCTGCCAGAAAGATCCATCACGCCCGTCTCCCGCGCACTATAATAGAACCGGCCGCAAAAGGCCATGTTCGTGATACGTTCGACTCGGGGCGTTCGTTCAAGATAGTGCTTCCGCGGTGCTATTCCAGCGCCGAATTGGCGTTATCCCCAGTTTAACATGCCGCTGTGGATCATTCGCCCGGAGCCAAGCTCCCGGACGCCAGCCACCACTACTAGCGTTGCCCCTGTTGTCTTACACCACCTATAGTGCCTCATCTGAATCTGGACGCAAGAGTCAAAATGACGGTTCGGGGACTCCGCCCATCGCAAAGCGCGAAACGGGCGAGCAAATGCGGGCGGAAAAATCTTCTCGTCCTGCCGGGCGGCGAATGGAAAAGGGGCAGTGGGCCGGCGGCTGCGGGCTCCGAACCGCCCGCCAAGGGATATGTGCCCACCCCACCCTCCTGAAAGGAGGAGAGCGAGCCTAGCGCGTCCCGCCTTTAATATGAACCGCTCATCCTGAGTAGGGGCTGAGCTTGCCGAAGCCCCGTATCGAAGGACGTCCTTCGATACGCCATTTCGACTTCGCTCAATGCCTACTCAGGATGAGCGGGAAGTGCTTCAGATTAAGAGCACGCGACTCTAGCGCGTGCTATCGAACCATGGGAGCAAGACCACGACCGCCACCCCCAACCATCGAGGCAACTCGCCGACCCCGGTCTGACGATGCTCGCGCTCGGCACGGCCGGCGCGACCTTTATGTTCCTGCGCTGGACGGGGTTCATGCGGCGATAGCATCCGCGAACCAGATCAGGGGGCGCCACCGTTCACGAACGGCTGGACCCGCAAGGGAGGAAAAACCACCTCAAGCGGCTTGGTGTCGGGCAATATATAGACATATCCACCTTTTTTCCGAAAAAGGGGACGCACATTCCTGTTGTAGAAGGCCAAGGGCACGTTGATGCACCCGAATGTTATGCGATTGTCGTCGATAGTCGGAGAGAGCATCCGCTGACGCCGATGTTCCTGCTTGCTGGCTCCCTTCGGGATCGGATGGAGTGCGACGGACATGGCGTAGTCGACCCAGAGCACCTTTTGCCTTCCCGCGGCCGATCCGAATCTGGCAAGGAAGCGTCCCGCAGGCGTTGTCTTTTCCGCGGGGCCGATCTGGGCAAGATTTTTGTTGCCGATGCCGGGGCTTGCGTCATCGCCCAGGGCAACTCCGATCAATACCGGAACACTGCCGAGCGATTTCCCGCTCGAGTCGAACAACAAGAGGGAAGCAGCCTTCTTGTCGACGATGATATAGGGCAGCGAGCTATTGTCCCCTGACGCGGCGACCCAATCGGCAACGCGCGTAGCCGCCGCCGATCGGCTCACCTCATCCTCAGCTTCCGTGCCGGCCGGCTGCGACGACAGTGCCCCTGACGGCTGGGCGCTCACCTCCGCCCCTGCAGGCAGGGGAGTGGCCAGCGCAAGTCCAAGCGCTAGAAAGGCATCGATCATCGGGTGAGGCACTCGAAATGAAACAGGCGTCGCCTGCAAAGGCGACGCTGCAAATCACAATCTTATCGGCATTTGCGTGTCGTGGCCTCAGTTGCGAGGGCGCTTCCGCTGATTTTCCTGCATCCGCTGCTCGATGCCGTCCACCCGCGCATTGAGTTGATCCAGACGCTGACCGTCATTCTGCGCCTGCCCCGATGCGGCCTGTGCCTGTGCCAATGCGGACTTCGCCGTGCCATCGGTCTCCTGCAGTTTCGCCTCGAGTGCATCGACGCGCTGGCTCACGGGAGCGATCTGCTCCCTCACAAAGTCCTTCGTGGCGCAGCCACCCAAAGTCAGTGCACCAACCAAAATCATAGCCGCGGGGGCAATTTTCGTCAGAGAGGGCGACATGGCATTCTCCAATCCTTAAAAACGATACAACCCAAGACCGAGCGCTCATGTTCCGACAATTCGTTTCTGTCCGGCTGTGCATCTGCTCAGGTGAGTGGATGGCCTCCGCATCCTGATCCTCCAGGGCAGTGGATTGCTGCTCTATCGGTGTATGGAGACGCCTCAAGCGTCTGCTGTGGGCCTAGGCGACACTTGCGGTTGAAACGATAGCTGACGGATTCGAAACATGGCGCTCAAGCGGATGGACAACGTGGGAATCGTCGTCGCTGACCTCGGCAAGGCGATGGATTTCTTTCGCGAACTCGGCCTCGAACTCGAGGGGCGCGCCACGATCGAAGGAGAATGGGCCGGACGTGTGACTGGACTCGGCGACCAGCGTGTCGAGATAGCCATGATGCGTACACCGGACGGCCACAGTCGGATCGAGCTCTCCCGCTTCCTCACGCCGCCTGTCGTCGCAGATCACCGGAACGCTCCGGTCAACGCCTTAGGCTATCTCCGCGTCATGTTCACCGTGGACGATATCGACGAGACACTTGAAAGGCTCCACGCACACGGAGCGGAGCTTGTAGGCGAAGTTGTCCAGTATAAGGACGCGTATCGCCTCTGCTATCTTCGCGGACCTGAAGATATCCTCATTGGACTTGCCCAAGAGCTAGGCTGAGAGCAGCATCACCCGCCGGTTTAGCTGGCCAGGATCAATCCTAGTACCGCTCCGGCACGTACATGTCGTCGGGAACGGGGTGGCGTTCATAGTCGTCATGGCGGACGCGTTCCGGCAGGATGACCTGCGACTTCGGTACGTCCTCGTAGGGGATCTGGTCGAGTAGATGGGCGATGCAGTTGAGCCGCGCCTTCTTTTTGTCGACCGCTTCGACCACCCACCAGGGCGCCTCGGCTATGTGGGTGCGCTCGAGCATCGCTTCCTTGGCGCGCGTATAATCCTCCCAACGGCGGCGCGATTCCACATCCATCGGCGACAGCTTCCACTGCTTGAGCGGATCGTGGATGCGCATGTGGAAACGAAACTGCTGTTCCTCGTCGGTGATCGAGAACCAGTATTTGAGCAGGACGATGCCGGAGCGCACGAGCATCCGCTCGAACTCCGGAACCGAACGGAAGAACTCCTCGACTTCTTGTTCGCTGCAGAAGCCCATCACCCGCTCGACGCCGGCGCGGTTATACCAGCTGCGGTCGAACAGCACGATCTCGCCAGCCGCCGGCAGGTGCTGTGTGTAGCGCTGGAAATACCATTGCGTGCGTTCGCGCTCGTTCGGTGCCGGCAGTGCCGCAACCCGGCAGACACGCGGGTTGAGCCGCTGGGTGATGCGCTTTATGGCACCGCCCTTGCCGGCGGAATCTCGTCCCTCGAACAGCACGACGATCTTCAGGCCCTTGTGCTGGACCCAATCCTGCAGACGGATCAGTTCATGTTGTAATCTGAACAGCTCGCGAAAATAGATGCGCCGTTCGAGGTGCTCGCGGTCGGGATGCTCCTCCATGTCGGCGAGCATGGTTTCGAGACGGCCCTCGTCGATCTCCATCTCGAGTTCTTCGTCGAAGCTGTCGGCCAGTTCCTGCCGGATACGCTCCACCTGGGATGTTTCGAAAAGGGACATGGCTGTTTCCGGACGCGAGAGCGAAAGTCTGCGTTTGGCGCCCGCTGATGACAGGCGTATGACGCCGAGGCTGCGAGAAGGTCCAGAATGGACGAAAAGCAGCGATTGTGTCGAGTTCGCGACATGCTTAACAGGCATAGCCAATGTGCTGTCGCGAGGGGGGAGAAAACATGCACGGTGAGATCCAGCGGTATGAAGCGGACGGGCTGTATATGGAGAGTCGCCTCCACATCGAGCCGAGCTTCCACTGACCGCCATGGTCGACGCGTCAAGCGGAAGCGCCGCGAAGCTGCGGCGGGAAGCGGCAAAGGCACGGCTTCTTGCGCATAACACGACGAATGAGGAAGAGCGTGAGCGGCTCAGCGCCATCGCTGCGATGCTCGATCGCGAGGCGCTGGCGATCGATGCGGCATTAGGGGCCCGCCCCAGCTAAGCCGCATCCGCGACACTGTCCCGCTCCCGGACAGATAGTTGCATTGGCCAACTGGCGCGATCCACGTTAGAAGGTCGCCGAGGGGGCTGCAATTTTGCTAACGTCGTTGTGTGTGGTTTCGGAGTCGTGCTGACCGGAGGCATTTTACGCGGTCAGCGTTTGGCCGCGTTCGAATGGCGCGAGACGTTCCTTGTCCAGATCGTCCTCCGAACGCTCCTGATCGTCGCGCTCCTCGGTGGCCTGCTGGCCGCGTTCATCCTGATCGCCGCCGGCAAGGCCGATGAATTAGCGGTCGACCGGCAGCAGCACCTTATCGCGACGGTCATCGAGCAGAGCTTTCGCACGATCGAGCATGATCAGGAGGCATCGACCGTCTGGGACGATGCCGTCGAACAGATGAACGCGCCGACACGGGACGACGACTGGATCGATCGTAACCTCGGGATCTGGTTTTACACCTATTATGGGCATGACGAGGTGTTCATCGTCGATGGCGCCGATCGGATCATCTACGCAATGCGTTCCGGACGGCGCGAAGGCGTTCCGGCCTATGCCAAATCGATCGGCACCACAGTTACGCCGCTGATGTCCGAGCTGCGCGGCAAAATGCGCAACAGTGACAACAGCGGAAATGATGCGACGGTGCTGAGCCCAGGCGCCAGCGACCTCGGTACGGTTCACGGCCATCCGGCGATGATCAGCGTAAAGCCGATCGTTCCCGAGACAGATGACATCGTGGTGAAGCCGGGCAGTCAATATCTTCACGTCAGCATCCGATATCTCGACCGCAGTTTCGCCGCCGCTCTGGCACGGCGCTATGAACTTGCCGATGGCCACTTCGCCAAGGCGCCTCCCGACGACTCCAAATATCGACAGATTCCGCTGCGTGCCCGAAGTGGGAGCCTGCTTGGATATTTCGTGTGGGAACCATTCCGTCCCGGGACAGCCATGCTCGGTGAATTGGCACCGGCGCTGATCGTCGCGCTGCTGTTCGTGTTCGTGATCGTTGCGTGGTTGCTGCATCGGATAAGCCATCGCACGCTGCAACTCAGCGTGGCGAAATCGCATGCCCTGCATCTTGCCAACCACGACCCGCTGACGGGTCTAGCCAATCGTGCGCTGTTCGACAGGCGCCTTGGCCGCGAGCAGGCCCAGCTCGATCTCACCGGTCGATCCCTCGCTCTGCTGTATGTCGATCTTGATCACTTCAAGAATGTAAACGATCATCTCGGCCACCCCACGGGAGACCTACTGATCCGCGCGATGGCGCGGATATTGCTCGATCTGGCGCCCGGCGATGTGGTGGCCAGGCTGGGCGGCGACGAATTTGCGATCATCCATGTCGCCGACGATGCCGCGTCATCGGCTGAGCAGCTTGCCCAGAGCATCCACCGGGCGCTGGCCCGTCCGATCGACCTTGGCGATGGCGAAGTGCTGATCGGCGCAAGCATAGGTATCGCGGTAGCGCCCGGCGACGGCCATGATCCGGTCGAACTGGTTCGCAAAGCGGATATTGCGCTCTATGACGCCAAGCTGACGGGCCGGCGGCGTCACAGCTTTTTCACGCCGGAAATGGGTGATCGCATCCGCGAGCGCCACGAGATCGAAGCCGAACTGCGCGAAGCGATGCGCGCCGGCGAGGGCCTTAGGGTTGTCTATCAGCCCTATTTCGGTGCCCGATCCGGCGAAATGATCGGCGCAGAGGCACTGATCCGGTGGGACCATCCACTGCGCGGCCCAATGCTGCCCGAGCAGTTCATCCCTACCGCCGAGGAGTGCGGACTGATCGAGACGCTCAACGAATGGGTGCTCGAACAGGCGTGCATCGCCGCCGCGCGGTGGCCTGCTGGAATCATTTCGGTCAATCTGTCGGCGGTGCAGCTGCGCAACCCTACGCTGGCGGAGCGGATCTACACGATCGTCAAGCGGGCCCGGCTATCGCCGAGCCGGCTCGAACTCGAGATCACCGAGACCAGTTTCCTCGAAAGCAGCGAGAAATGCCGCCGCAACCTCGGCTGGCTGCGCGACATCGGGGTGCGGATCGCACTGGACGAATTCGGCACCGGTTATTCTTCGTTCAAGCATCTGCGCGGCTTCGAGATCGATCGGATCAAGATCGACCGGAGTTTCGTCTCGACCATCCAGCTCGGGCAAGGCGGAAGCCCGGTGATCCAGGCGATCATCGATCTGGCGCGGGTGAGCGCTTTGTCGACGATAGCGGACGGCGTCGAGACGGAGCAGCAGCAGCTCTTCCTGACAAGCATAGGGTGCGATGCCCTGCAGGGCATCCTGCTGGCCGAGCCAGTCGAGGCGGCCGATCTTGAGGCGCGCTTTATCGGTGTGCCGGCCCGGCCTCGCCTGGAGCCGGAAGCCTAGACAGCCTCCAGTGCGTCGGTCTCGATCATCGCCTCGACGAACTCCCCGCGCATGCAGTGGTTGGAACTCATTGCCGAACCATAGCCGCCCGCGTTGATCAGCGCGATCCGGTCGTCCTCGACAAGAGGAGGCATCGCATGATCTTCGATCCACAGGTCGAGCGCCTCGTTGATATTACCGGCGATGGTTACCCTCTGCCATCGGCTTCGGTCGGTTTCGCGCAGCCGGCACATGACGGGTTCGCACGGCAGCCCGTAATGCGCCGGCTCGGGCGCAAGGTTGAAGCCGCCATCGACCGACACGAACAGGGTCTCGCGCTTGTGCTCGACGCCCGTCACCGACAGCAGCAGGATGCCGGCATCCTTGACCAGATAGTCGCCCGGCTCGATCGCTATGATGAGGCGGCGCCCGCCGAAGTGGCGCGCGACGATGGCGGACCAGCGATCGAGATCGAGCGGCGCCTCGCCGGCGCGGTGTGGAAGGCCGAGCCCGCCGCCGATATTGACGGTGGTGACGTCCGGCAGGTCATCGAGGAACGGCGTCGCTGCGGCAAGTGCGACTTCCCAGGCATCAAGCTGCTGCGACAGATAGCCGCAGCCTACATGGAAATGGACGGTGGTGACCACAAGCCGATGATGCGCTGCGAGCGCGATCGCCTCAGCCCATTGCTCGCGATAAATTCCGAACTTGGTCGTGCGCATTCCGGCATAGGTCAGCCGGGCGTCGTCGCCATAGCCGGTACCATGGCCGGGATTGATGCGGATGCCGATGGCGCGGCCCGGCGCGCGCTCGCCGATGCGGCGGATCTGGCTGAGCGAATCGCAGTTGATATGCATCGCTGGCTGGGCGAGCAGCCTGTCGAGATCGTGGTTGGAGACACCGGTGCCGGTGTAGCTGATCTGTCCCGCGGCGAACCCGCAGGCCAGGGCATGATCCATCTCGTTCGGCGAGCAGATATCGACGCCGATGTCCCGCTCCATCGCCAGCATGCGCAGCAGTGGCGCGAAACGGTTGCATTTCATCGCATAGTAGAGGCGGTGATCGCACCCTGATCGCGCCAGTGCCGCACGAAGCCGCGCCACATTGGCGCGGATGCGCGCACCGCTGTAGAGAAAGAGCGGGCGATCGTGCTGTCGCGCCAGCGCCTCGACATCCTGTCCCGCGAAGATCAGCCTGCCATCTTCATCATGGTGAAGATCGTCGCGAGCCCACCAGTCAGCCGTCATCGCGCATCGCGAGCCAGGTGCGGCCCGCGGCATCGGGCTGTTCGCTGCGACCGGCGGCAATCCGCGGCCCCGCATCTGCACGCGAACTGGCGGTGAAGCTGGTCCTCGGTGGCGGCATAGTCGATTTCCTCGAGGAGGGTTGGGGCTTCATCTTCGTTCCTTCGTCACTACGATGAAGCCCAACTCTCCTTAAATCACAATCTCAAATCTGTGCCATTGGTGCTGACGGCGGACAGGGCATGGTCGTGCCCATGGGATTTCCAAGCGCGACGATGGTCCGCCGGCTGCGCGCTATTCAACCTTCATCGATCGCGCCGGATTGGTGCCGCGGTGAAGGGATCGGTTGGGGCCATGGAGATCAGGACGAGGTCTGACGCCTCGACAAGCCGGAGTTGTTCCGGCGGAGGGTCATGCCGATCCGAGGATGGGGGAATACAGCGATTGGGGCGTACCGACCTTGCCGTCCGGTCTTGCCGAGTTCTTCAATGCCTCGTCCACCCTTCGCGAAATGCCGACCCACTTGGCTATTTCCGCCGTATCGCCCTGCAGCGTCGCAAACCCCACCCGCTCGGCGATCAGCTTGACGAGGCCGTCGCCATGCTCTGCGATCAAGCGCTCGACCAGAGCCGAACTGGCTACGGTCTGTTGGCTATTGGCGTGATGCTCGGGGTCCGCGGGTGAAGGCCTATGTTGTGCCGCCTCCTTGATGAGCTTCAAAAGTTGGCCAGCATCGCGAACCGCGTTCGCTTTATCGAAGCAAGCAAAGGCGCCTCGTCCGAGGGCCTCCTCTCGCACACCGGATCCGTCCGCAGTGTGCCCTGACAGCATCACTACGGGGATCCGTTTCTTGGTAAGCACTTGAAGATACTCTAAGCCACTCGTACCGGGCATTTCTATGTCCAGAGTTACAACATCAACAATCGTCTCGGACAATATTCGTGCCGCTTCGGAGGCGGAGGATGCCGCCCCAACTACAGTTACTTCTTTATCCTTTTCGAGAACGCCAGTCATCATGGCGCGAATAACGAGGGAATCGTCGACAATTAGGACGTTGATTGATGCCATGTCGACGAATTCCCACGTTACCCTGTCATTATCGCCACTTTATGCGGGAAGGCTGCATAAGCTGGTCTCACTTAAATGGGCGGAAAGTCATAATTTAATATGAATCTCGGCCGAAAAGGGGGGTTATACTTTAGTATATAGGTAGAAACCACTATTATACTTTAGTCCAATAAGATCGATGGAGTATTTCACCGATAGTAGCGCCAGCATTGCCTGCTCCTGTAATGGGCTCCTGCAAGCTGCTATTCTGCGGCGCCGAGCGTCAATCGCGGCCGTTGCACCCCCGTGCATCTTGCGCAGATAAAGGCGCATATCGCCGATCGCCTGCTCAATCTCGGACAAGGAAAGCGAAGCCGATCTGACCGGCCAGCATCAGCGGGAAATTGGTGAAGAAGGTGTTCAGCCAGCTGCCACCATCGGTGAACCGCGCCTTGAACTGGGTGGACCCGGCCATGTCGACCGAAAGGAACGGCCTGACCATGGCTCGCAAGCTCCCCTAGAAGGTGGCCTTCGCCGAGAGGATGGCACCAGCCCCGCCATTATGGCCGGCTTCGAGCGCGCCCTTGTAGTTGCTGTCGACATAGAAGGCCGAGATTTCGAGCAGGTCGAGCTTCCAGGTCAGGCCTGCCGACCAGTCCCACTTTTCGTCATAGCCGCCATTTTCGCGACCAATGGCGAAGGAGGCCGTCAGCGGCAGGCTGCCGATCGCTACATCCGCACCGAGCGCAGCGTAGAAATTGTCGCGCGTCGTGTTCGACTGGTCGGGCGTGTAGGCCAGCGTGAGTGTCGTCGTCACCGGGCCGATTGTCTTTGCAAGCGTCGACTGCAATTCGATATAATTCGCGTCGTTGCCGCCTGGATAGAGATAGGCATAAGCGCCGGCCGAGTAGCTGAGCCCTGCCACTTCCCCGCCATAGCCGCCATAGACGTCGATCTCGACCTTGGAACCGCCATAGTCGGCTATGTTCGATGCCCAGGCGCCAGCGAAGAACCCCGAGCTGGATGCGACATCAACACCGCCTTGCACGGCGGGATCGCGATTAGTGAGGCTGAGGCCGCGGAAACGATAGTCTGACACGATGGCCAGATTATAGGAAATCGTTATCGGCGCGGCCGAGTCCGCGGCCTTTGCCCGCGCCTCGGCTTCTGAGTCGAGAGATGTTTCGGCACGAGCCATGGCTGGCGCGAGCGCGATTCCCACCGCCAGCAATGAAGTGATGTGCCCCCGCATGCGGGATCTATGGTCTGTCGCCGTTGCCGCTGCAACCGGCTTCTCGCCTGGAGCCTGATTGTTTAAGGTGGAAGCGCTACGCGCGTCCACCCCGAAGCGTGAATCAGGCCCTCGTATATGGGTTAGACCTTGATTCACGGTTCAGGCCATCCAGCCGGACCGATCAAGATTTAGCGCCGTCCGGTAGCCAACTCCCGCACCACCGCGCGCACTGCGTCGACATGGGCGACTGCGGCATCTTCCGCCGCTGCGGCATCGCTGGCCGCAACGGCGGCGGCGATCGCGCGATAGTCGGCGATGCGGATACCGCGAAGCTTGGCCGATGGGAATTGCGCGTGGATGATGTGAACGCCTATTGCGGGGAACAGCCGCTGTAGTTCGCGATTGCCGCCGATCAGCAGCAGGGTACGGTAGAAGTTCCGGCGTGCGGCGCTGAAAACCGCCGGCTCATCCGCTGCGGCTCCGATCAAGCCGTCGATTGCCGCCTGAAGCGGCGTGGCATGCTCGGGACCGTAACCGATGGCGGCGGTGCGCGCGGCGAGCCGCGTCAGCGCCTCTGCTACGTCCAGCACTTCCAAGCTTTCGGGCAAGTCCAGTTGGCGAATCGCCGGCGAGCGGTTCGGACTGAGATCGACGACGCCGCGCGCTGCGAGATGCTGCATCGCTTCGCGCACGGCATTCCGACCGACGGCGAAACGGCTGGACAGGTCCGTTTCAGCCAGGCGCTGGCCCGGCACCAGCCGGCCCAATTCCAGATCCTGGAGAATGCCCAGATAGACCCGACGGGCGGTGCCCGCCGGCTCGGCGCCGGACCAGTTGCTGTCGTCGAGGGTCGGATCGTTGGACATCGTCGGATTGATTGTTCCACAATATTGTTCTATAGTCGATGGAAATCGATAGCGTAGCAGGTGAAATGACGGACTTGTTGAACCTAGAGGGCAAAGTGGCGTTCGTGACCGGCGCTTCGGCAGGGCTAGGGGCGCATTTTGCAGGCGTGCTGGCCCGTGCTGGTGCCGAGGTGATCGTCGCCGCGCGACGGGAGGGGGCGCTCGCGAAGGTGGCGGAGGAAATCCGATCGGCCGGCGGTCGCTGCAGCACCGCTTCGCTCGACGTGTCGAGCGCAGCCAGCATCACCGCAGTCGAGCCGCTGCTCGCCAGCGCCGACATTCTCGTCAACAATGCGGGCATCGCGATCGAAAAGCCTTTTCTCGCGCAGGAGGAGGCGGATTGGGACGCGGCGATGGACACCAACGCCAAGGGCATGTTCCTGCTGACCCAAGCCGTAGCGCGCGGGATGATAGCGCGGGGCAGCGGAGGTTCGATCATCAACATCGCCTCCATCCTGGCTCTGCGCCAGGGTACGCACCTCGCCACCTATGCGATTTCGAAGGCCGCAGTGGTCCAGATGACCAAGGCTGCGGCGCTCGAACTCGCCCGTCACGGAATAAGGGTCAATGCGATCTGCCCTGGTTACATCTCCACCGACATCAACAAGGGGGTGTGGGAAACGGACGGCGGCAAGGCGATGCTCAAACGCATTCCACAGCGCCGGACCGGCGAATTGTCCGAACTGGACGGGCCGCTGCTGCTGCTCGCCTCCGACGCTTCCACCTACATGACCGGATCGGTGATCGTTGCCGACGGCGGCCATCTGCTCAGCTCGCTTTGATAAGGAAAACACGGTGACCGAACGCGCTCTTGCCATCGCCTCCAAGGTCGAGACCTTTGTGCGGGACGTCATCATTCCCTATGAAAATGACCCGCGCGCGGGAGCGCATGGCCCATCCGAGGATCTCGTGCGGGAAATGCGCGCCAAGGCGCGCGTGGCCGGCGTGATGACGCCGCATATTCTGGGCGACGGATCGCACCTCACCCAGCGCGAGACCGCGATCGTGCTCATCAAGTCCGGCCTTTCGCCGCTCGGGCCTGTCGCGGTCAACACCATGGCGCCGGACGAGGGTAATATGTACCTCATCGGCAAGATCGGATCGCCCGAACTCAAGGCGCAGTTCCTCGATACGCTGGTATCGGGCGAGGGCCGGTCGGCGTTTTTCATGACGGAACCCGCGTCGGATGGTGGGGCCGGTTCGGACCCGTCGATGATGAAGACGACCTGCCGGCTCGAGGGCGACCATTGGATCGTCAATGGTCGCAAGGCCTTCATCACCGGTGCACAAGGTGCAAAGGTGGGCATCGTCATGGCGAAATCCGAAGCCACGGATGGCACCGGCGGAGCGTGCATGTTCGTCGTCGACCTGCCGGATCCCGCAATCCGCATCGAGCGGCTGCTCGACACGATCGACAGCTCGATGCCGGGCGGCCACGCGGTGGTTACGATCGACAACCTGCGTGTGCCGGCAGGGCAGATGCTGGGACGCAGCGGCGAGGGTTTCAAATATGCCCAGATCCGGCTGTCGCCGGCGCGACTGTCGCACTGCATGCGCTGGCTGGGCTGCTGTATCCGCGCGCAGGAGATCGCCACCGATTATGTCTGCCGCCGCGAGGCGTTCGGCAAGAAGCTGATCGACCATGAAGGAGTCGGCTTCATGCTCGCCGAGAACCGGATCGAGCTCAAACAGGCCGAACTGATGATCGACTGGTGCGCCGGCGTGCTCGATGGCGGCTCGCTGGGCACGATCGAAAGCTCGATGGCCAAGGTCGCGGTGTCGGAGGCGCTCTATCGCATCGCCGATCGCTGCATCCAGGTGATGGGCGGCACCGGGGTCTCCGGCGATACGGTCGTCGAGCAGATCTTTCGCGAGATCCGCGCCTTCCGCATCTATGACGGTCCGACCGAGGTGCACAAATGGTCGCTCGCCAAGGCGATCAAGCGCGAACATGCCAAGGCGCACGCGCAATGAGCACCAGCCAGGACGAGAATAGCGGGACTACAGCGGTTCGCGAGGGTTTCGCCTTCGACGAGGCGAGCCTCGTGCGCTGGATGGCCGACAACGTCCCGGGCTTCCAGGGGCCGCTGAGCGTCGAGCAGTTCAAGGGTGGGCAGTCCAACCCGACCTACAAGCTGGTGACGCCCGCCAAGGCCTATGTGCTGCGCCGCAAGCCGCCCGGGCAGATCCTGAAGGGTGCACATGCCGTCGAGCGCGAGGCGGCGGTGCTCGCCGGGTTGGAAAGGGCCGATTTCCCGGTCGCGCATGTCTATGGTCTGTGCACCGATGATGCCGTCATCGGCACATGGTTCTACGTGATGGACATGGTCGAAGGGCGGGTGTTCTGGGACGCGAGCCTGCCAGAAGTGCCTCGCGCGGAACGTCCGGCCTACTTCGACGCGATGAACGCGACCATCGCCGCGCTCCACAGCGTCGACTATGCCGCGGTGGGACTGGGCAACTATGGCAATCCGGGCAATTATTTCGAGCGGCAGATCGGCCGATGGTCGCGCCAGTATCTCGAGGACGGCGAGGCAGGTCGCGATCCGAACATGGACAAGCTGATCGAGTGGCTGCCGGCGAACATCCCGCCAGGCGAAGAGACAAGCATCGTCCACGGCGATTTTCGTATCGACAATATGATCTTCCATCCGACCGAGCCGCGGGTGCTGGCGGTGCTCGACTGGGAACTGTCCACCCTGGGGCATCCGCTCGCCGACTTCGCCTACAACGCAATGATGTACCACATGCCGCCGCACATCGTGGCTGGCCTGGGCGGTGCCGATCTGGCGGCGCTGAACCTGCCAAGCGAGGAAGACTATATCGCCGCCTACTGCGCGCGGACCGGACGAGTTTCGATCCCCGGATACCATTTCTACACCGCCTTCAATTTCTTCCGCATCGCCGCGATCTTCCACGGCATCAAGGGGCGCGTGATCCGCGGCACGGCGGCTTCGGCCCAGGCGGCAGAACGTGCGCGTGTCTTTCCCGAGCTGGCGCAGATCGCCTGGGCGCAGGTGCAGCGGTAAGCGCACTCTTTGCGGTGGCCCCCGAAACGGTTCTCAGCCACGCCGGGATGCCAGGCAGGAGAAATCGCAGCCTTGCCGCTGGCTCAGAGGGCCGTCTTCCGGTCACGTGTGGCCGGCTCCCAGCCGAATACCGATCGGCCGCCGAGCGCGTGCGACTGGCGCCGTTCCTGGGCGAGGAACGCCTCAAAGGATGGGCCATGCGCGGTCGCCTCGAGCGCGCGTGCCTGGGCGTCCAGCCTGCGGATCGCGCCGAGCTTCTCGTCCTGGCCGAGCTTTGCCGCCTCGACCGCCGATTTGAGAACGCCGATCGTCTTGTCATAGACCCTGATCGGCACCGGGAAGGGATGGCGATCCTTGCCGCCGTGCGCGAGCGAGAAACGCGCCGGATCAGTGAAGCGGCACGGCGCACCATGGAGGATCTCGGCGACCAGCGCCAGCGAGCGGACAGTGCGGGCGCCGATGCCTGGCACGAGCAGTAACTCGGTAAAGTCCCGCGGCCCGGCCTCGGCCGCGGCGGCGAGCGCGCCGTGCAGCCGCCGGATCACGACATCCTCCGCCCGCACATCATGATGATCGGGCAGGATCAGTTGCGGCAGTAGCGGCTCGGCGCTGGCGGCGGGACATCGGTTCTCGCGACGCAGGATGGCTGCTTCCCTGGCGATCCCATCGGGACCCATGCTCCCAAGCAGATCGAGTTGCGTCGCCCGCGACACCGCCGCACGACGATCGGCAAGGTTGACGATTTCCCCGCCGCCGCGTCCCTCGATCGCGGCATGCGGCGCGTCGACGAAGCTCTCCAGCCCTTCGGATAGCCAGTGATACCGCCTGGCGCGACGGGTCGCGTCGTTCATGCCTTGCTGAACCACGACCCATGCGCCGTCGTTGGCGACAACGAAGCCATGAAGATAAAGATCGAAGCCGTCCTGAACCGCCGCGCTGTCGACCTTGGCAACGAGCTTGCTGGTGCGCGCCAGCGCCGCACCGTCGAAGCCGCCCTGCGTGCCGGCCAGCAGCAGTTCCGCAGGGGTGCGTCGGCTCTGTTTTCCGCGCCCGCCGCAGACATGCAGGCCAAGTTCGCCGCGCAATGGCTCCAGCCCGCGCTTCAGCGCGCCGATCACGCTGGTGGTGATGCCTGAGGAATGCCAATCCATCCCCATCACCGCGCCGAACGACTGGAACCAGAAAGGGTTGGCCAGGCGACGCAGGAACTCGTCGCGGCCATAATGGTGTACGATGGCCTGGGCCATCACTGCGCCAAGCCGGGCCATGCGCTGGCCCAGCCAGGCCGGCACGCGTCCACCATGCAGGGGAAGATCGGCACTGCCGGCACGTTGAGGCATGATTCGGAATAGAACGAAACACGAACGACTGCAAGCCGCCAGCGCATCCAAGGAACAGCGCGCGGCGCCCTTCGTTTTTGACGCGAAGGAGAAAGATAATGGCAGATGACAATCTGGCGAACCGCCCGTCCGAAGCCGGAGCCGCTGCTGGCGGGCCCGCCGAGAACGGCGTGGATGACGCAAACCTCACCGAAGAGCAGCGGCTGGAGATACGCCGGCGCCGTGCCATGGCGAGCGCGGTCGATGATGCCGATGCCAGCCATCAGGGCGGAATGGGCGCCCAGGGCGGCGCGGCCGACTTCGGCAGGCCCAAGAATTTCGGACTGCCGGAGTAGCGCGATAGTCAGGCCGGCCGGGTGAAGCTGCCCGGCCGGCCGAGCGCGGCTTCTATTTGGACGTCAGCGTCCACACGCCATCCCAGTCCGCGCCTGGTGGCGTCTGCCCGAACGCACGGCATCGTTCCACATACATGGCCGACGGACCATCGCCCGGCATCGCCTGCAGCGCCTTCAGGAATGCCTGCTCGGCATCCCCCCATTGCATAGCGCGATACGCAGTGAACCCCGTCGCATAATGTTCGAGCATCGCGCCCAGGCCCCTGTCGACCTCGGCCGCACGGTAGCCGAGCGATTCATGCACGCCGACGGGGAAGTCCTTGCCCTTCACGCGGATCAGATCGATCTCGCGGGTCAAGCTGGGCGAAGCGAGCCGCGCGTGAGTGAATTCCGAAAACAAGATCTTCGAGCCATAGACTTTGTTGGCGCCCTCCAGCCGCGAAGCCAGGTTCACGCTGTCGCCGATCACGGTATATTCCATGCGCTTGATGGAGCCGATGTTGCCGACGATCACATCGCCGGTGCTGATGCCGAGTCCGATGTCGATCGGTTTCTCGCCCATCGAGCTGCGCTTGAGATTGAGCGACGCCAGCTCGATGAGCATCTTGTTCGCCGTGGCGATCGCATTGTCCGCGTCGTTCGGGCCTGCGAAGGGCGCGCCGAACAGCGCCATGATGGCGTCGCCGATATATTTGTCGAGTATGCCCTTATGCTCGAATATGACGTCGACCATTTCGGTGAAGTAGCTGTTCAGCATCGCCACCGTCTCGCGCGCGCCGATGGCTTCGGCGATGGTGGTGAAGCCGCGCACGTCGGAGAACAGGATGGAGACGGTCTGGTCCTTGCCGATCAGTTCGCTCTCGCCCGCCTCCAGCAGCTGATCCGCGACTTCCTTCGACATATAGCGCGCCATGGTCGAACGGACGCGCTTCTCGCTGGTGATGTCCTCCATCACCAGCATCGATCCGATCACCGCATCGTTCGCGTCCAGCAGCGGTGCGGCAGTGAGATTGATCGAAGCGGAGTTGCCGTCGCTGCCGACCAGTTCGGCATCGACCGCCAGATAGGCTTCGCGGTCGCGATCGGTGCGCTCCAGCCGCTCGGCGATCCAGGCGTTCTTGCCTGAGAATGCATCGCGGGCGCTGGTGCCGATCAGTCCGTCCGCGGCGTTCATCAGCTTGCGCGCGGCTTCGTTGCTGGTGACGATCCGCGTATCCTCGTCGAAGGTGATGACGGCGTTGGAGGTGCTCTTCAGGATGCTCTCATTGTAGTTCTTCATATAGAGCACGTCGTCGAACAGCCGGGCATTCTCGAGGCAAACCGCGATTTGCGCCGAGAAGGCGCGCAGCCGGGCCTCGTCCTTCTGCGAGAAGCCCGAGCCGTCGCGCTTGTTGAGGATCTGCGTGACCCCGATCCGGCCGCCATGCTTGTCGAAGATCGGCTGGCACAGGATCGAACGGGTGGTGAAGCCGGTCGAGCGGTCGACCTCCGGATTGAAGCGCGGATCGGCATAGGGGTCGGCGATATTCTCCGCCACCCCGCTGGTGAAGACGGCGCCGGCGATGCCGCGGTTCGACGGCAGGCGGATCTCCCGGATGAGGTCGCCCTCCGCGAACAGCGAGAAGAGTTCATCGGTCTTGCGGTCGTAGACGAACAGGCTCGATCGTTCGGCGTTGAGCAACTCGGTGGTCGCGCGCATTATCCGCGCGATGAGGATCTCGAGCTGTAACTCGCCGGCCAAATCATTGCTCATCTCCAGGATGAGCTGCTCCTCGCGCAATGCTTCGAGCATATGCTGGAAGCCCCGGAAGATGTCGGCATATTCGTCGGTCGAAACCACCTCGAGCTTGACCTGGTCGAGCTCGCCGCGCTCGACCAGTCGCATTCCGTCGATCAGCTGGCTTGCGGAGCGCGACACCTCGTGCGCGGTGAGCAGGGCCATCATCACCGAGCCCAGCATGCAGATGCAGACGACGCCCGTGATCCAGACATAGAAGGGCATCATCATCGACACGCTGGGTTCGATGCCCTGCTGCACGAACATCCGCTGGACCTTGAAGATGATCGACGCGGCGAAGAAAATGAGCGGCAGCGCCGCGACAAAGATCGTCAGGTAGAGCAGCTTGCTCTTCAGCCGGATCGCGACCAGCTGGCGTTGATATTCAGGGGGCAGGCCGCCCTCGAGCGCCTGCGACAGCCGGATGATGGTTGGGACGAGCGTTCGGCTTACGCCGAAATATTCGAAGATCGCATGGGTCGGCGAGGCGAAGAACAAGGTGGTCGCGGCGAACACCGTCACCTGCCACATCTGGTAGCCGGCACCGACGACCAGATTGCCCAGCGGCAGCACGATGCACACCAGCATCGTGACCAGCGGTCCGTGCAGGAAGGTGACGCGCAGGAAGGAATAAAAGGGCAGGTTGAGCGCGCGCACCACCGCTTGGGCGACGACGTCGGGCGGTGGCTTCGCGCCGCTGTCCAGTGCGCGCAGCGCCGTGTCGACCGGGCGGAAATGACGGACGATCAGATAGACATCGCTGAGATTATAGATCGCCACGACGATCGGCATCATCACCAGCATGATGATCCACTGCCGCAGGGTGAATTCGAGCCCGAACAGCACCAGCGCGAGGGTGATGATGATCGCGGTCGTGCAGCCGCCCTGGTATAGCCAGACGAGCCGCCAGAACAGCGCGCGTGCCGAGGACCGTCCGGGCGGTGGCGCAGCGCTGCCGGCCGAGATGGGCTTCAGTTCGGTCATGATAGCGGGCGGAGCGGTCGGTTCATCTTGCCGTGCCTCTCCTTCGTCCCTGGTCCCCTGAAGGCTGCCCCCGGTGCGAGCCTTCCCGGCGCTGGTTTGCCGCCCTAGCCAAGGCTTTGTCCAGAGGAGTTTCATATAGCCGCGCCAACCACTCGGATGGCGCTGGCTGGACCTGAGTGAGCGCGCGCGACTTGCAGTTGCGTGCGTCGTCGGCCCTGGCGTCAGTGGATGATATAATAAACAGGAAGTATAGTTGTTCAGTAAATCTAAGATTAACCTTAAATATCCGAATATTATCCCGACGTTTATGATGTATTATAGCTTGGACGGTAGATGTGGTGAGCAATTTTGCTTCATATATCGATTGAATGGGTACGTATATCTGCCCGGAGATCGTGACTGCAGGGTTCGAAGATGCCTGTTGTTCGATTGTCGTGCAATGTATTGGCGTTGCCGTATCGGAAATTGTTGTCGCTGCTGGTCCTGCTGACGCTTCCGCTGCTATTGGCCGAACCTGTGGTAGCCATGCACCTCGGGCGGCTTTCGGCATCCGCGAAAGCCGCGGCATCCGATGGGGTAGGGCGCTTGACATGCCGCGCCGGCGACGGCCGGGCCTCGGTGGAAGAGGCCACGGGTTGGATCGTCGGATCCGCCGACACCGTGATGACGGCGGCGCACCTGTTCTATTCCCGCGACAATGCCATCGATCCGCGCGGGTGCGTGTTCCGGCTGTATGAGGCCGACGGCACCGTCCGGCAGGCCGCGCGCATCCGTTATGCCCGTTCGCCATGGCAACAAGAGCGCTATCGCGACGACAGCGCCCATGACTTCGCCGTGCTGAAACTCGACCGCGCGATGGCGGTGGGCCTCGTCCCGGCTATCGCCGCAGGAGGCCGTGGAACCCCGACTGCCGTGCTGTTGCTGTCCTTCCCCATCAGCGCAGCGGACCGCCTCGCGCGGAGGAGCGCCGGCGAAGCGCGGCCGTTCCCCTTCGGCATGGCACGCTACGGCCCCAACGAGATACGCATCTCCGATCCGTCCCGGCTATTCGCGAGTTCGGTCGATTCGGACTCCGGTTCGTCCGGAGCGCCTTATTACTCGGCAAGGGGCGGTCAACCGATAGGTCTACACCTGGGCTACGCCTGTGCAGGCGCCGAAGGCTGCATAAATTTCGGGCTGAAGCTCGATACCGATATGCTCGCGGTTATCGCCGCCGTCGCGGCCGATCGCGCCGACGATCGGGCACTGCAGCTGGCGGAGGCCGGCACAACCGGTCCGTTGCAGTACTGATCTGGTGCGAATGAAATGAAGCGTCCGCGCCCGCAGAATGGCGAGTGACGCCGATAAGCGGCTGATCTACATGCAACCCTGATGCCGTCATATTGCGGCGCTGGGACATGATGACGCCGTGACCGCACCTCCCGATCGAGACATGACGTTGCGGGCGGCGCGCCAACGGCCGTTCGTCCGGATAGCGGCAACGGGGGCAGCCTCGGGCGTAGATCGGCCGGTCGCGGACGAGACGCCGGTGGCGATAGAGTATAATGGCCTGGGCTATGCAGTGCTGATGGCGAGCCCGTCCGATCTCGACGACCTCGCCTTTGGCTTCAGCTGCTCCGAACGTCTGATCGAGGCGCCCGGCGATATCCTCGATGTCGATATCCATCCCGTCGAGCGCGGCGTGCTGGTCAGGATCACGCTCTCGGAGTCTCGCGTCGGCCTCGCCGCCGACCGCGTGCGGCATCGCGTCTCGGAATCGTCGTGCGGCCTCTGCGGTATCGAGAATCTGGAACAGGCGCTGCGCCCGTTGCCGCGGCTCGAAGCAGGGCAGCCGCCGGCCGCTGCCGCGATATTCGCCGCGCTCGCTGCGCTCGCCGACCACCAGCCCCTGAACGCCGAAACCGGGGGCGTCCACGCCGCGGCGCTGTGCGACCGCGATGGGCGGATTGTCCTGGTCCGCGAAGATGTTGGTCGGCACAATGCGTTCGACAAGGTGATCGGAGCGATGCTGCGCTCGGGCATTGCGTGGAATGGCGGTTTTGCGCTGCTCTCGTCGCGCTGCTCGTTCGAACTGGTGGAGAAGGCAGTGCTGGCCGGATGTCCGACCCTGGTTACGGTCTCCGCACCGACGGCGCTGGCGATGGAGCGTGCCCGCGAGGCTGAACTGCGACTGGTCGTGCTGGCCCGGTCAGATGCGATGCTGGTGGTGTCGTGAGCCGGCGCCTGCTCGGCGCTGTCCTCGCCGGTGGGCGATCGAGCCGCTTCGGGACGGACAAGGCCGAGGCGCTGTGGCAGGGCAAGCCGCTGGTCCAGCATGCGCTCGATGCTCTGCGGCCGCTGGTCGATGACGTGGTGCTCTGCGGCCGGGCCTATGGCGGCGCGCTCGCGATACCAGACCGGCCGGAGGCTGGTATGGGGCCGCTGGCAGGCCTCAATGCCGCGCTCCATCATGCCGCGGCGCAGGGGTTCGCCGCCGTGCTGTGCGTCGGCTGCGACACCCCGCTGCTACCGGCGGTGTTGCTCGAGCGGCTCAGCATGTCGCCTGGTCCCTGCTATGTCGCCGGGCTGCCCGTCATCGGCTATTGGCCGGCCGCCCTCGCATCGCAACTCGACGTCTTCCTGAGCGAAGACCGCAAACATGCCGTCAGGGCGTGGGCCGCATCGGTGGCCGCCGCTGCGGTCGACTGGCCGCCGCTGCCCAACATCAACGAACCGGGGGACATCGGCGCCTTGCCTAAGGCACCGCGCTGATCCGCCTCATGCGGGAGGCTGGGCACGCCGGATCGCGCGTTCGAAATGATATATTGTATCTTTGGACCGATCGTGCCATTCGGCCTGTCGAGAGGAAGAATCGTGATCCGCTTTGCTCCCGCACGTGACTTGTTCGACCGCCTCGCCATCGGCGTGTCGGCGCTGTGTCTTGCTCACTGTGCGGCGAGCGTCGTCCTTGTCACCATGCTCGCTACCGCAGGCGGTGCCCTGCTCCATCCGGCGATCCATGAGATGGGGCTGGCCCTGGCCATCGTGTTGGCGATCGCGGGCCTCGGCCGCGGCTACCTGCAGCACCGGCGGCGCGTGCCGATGATCCTGGGAACGGCGGGAATCGCGTTGATGGCAACCGCCCTGAGCGTGCCGCATGGGCTTCTGGAAGCGGGCCTCACGATGCTCGGCGTCTGCGGTGTCGCCACGGCGCATCTGCTCAATGGCCGTGCCCATAGCTGACGGGTTGATCGGTCGGGTTCACCATCATTGCCGTTTGGTGCGGTAAGCCCTAAATTGCCGGCATGGCCACTGCACATGATCACCGCACGCACAAGGGCGAGTCGCTTGCCGACGCGGCGCGACGCGCGTTCGAGCGGGCAGGCGAGCAGTGGACGCCGATGCGTGCGGCGATATTCGCGGCCCTGAGCGCGGCGGAACGCCCGGCTTCCGCTTATGACCTGGCCGAGACCGTTTCGCGGTCGAGCGGCCGCCGCGTTGCCGCCAACAGCGTCTATCGTATCCTTGATGTGTTYGTTGCGGCCAACCTCGCCCGCCGGGTGGAAAGCGCCAATGCCTATATCGCCAACGCCCATCCCGACTGCGAGCATGATTGCATTTTCCTGGTCTGTGATGCCTGCGGGCGGGTGAGTCATCTGGACGACGACGGCCTGTCCAGTGCGGTGCGGCGCTCGGCCGAGAAGGCCGGATTTTCGCGGCTGCGCCCGGTAATAGAGGTGCGCGGAAGCTGTGCGGAATGTTCCGAAGGCGACCCCGCCTGACGTATCTCCGCTAGCTACGGTCCGGCAATGACGTTAAGGCGAGCAGGATGACCGACCGTCCCGTGACCCCGTTGCTTGATAGTGTCAGCACCCCCGCCGACCTGAGGAAGCTCAAGCCTAGCCAGCTCACCCAACTCGCGGACGAACTGCGCCGCGAGATGATCTCGGCGGTTTCGGTAACCGGCGGACATCTGGGGGCCGGGCTCGGCGTGGTAGAGTTGACGGTCGCGCTGCATTATGTGTTCGATACGCCGCGCGATGTTCTGATCTGGGATGTCGGCCACCAGGCCTATCCGCACAAGATATTGACCGGCCGGCGCGATCGCATCCGCACCCTGCGCCAGCCGGATGGCCTGTCCGGCTTCACCAAGCGCTCCGAAAGCGAATATGATCCGTTCGGGGCGGCGCACAGTTCCACGTCGATCTCCGCGGCGCTGGGTTTCGCGGTGGCCAACAAGCTGTCCGGCACATCGGGTCGTGCCATCGCGGTAATCGGCGACGGCGCCATGTCCGCGGGCATGGCCTATGAGGCGATGAATAACGCCAAGCAGGCCGGCAATCGGCTGATCGTCATCCTCAACGACAACGACATGTCGATCGCGCCGCCGGTCGGCGCGCTATCGGCCTATCTTGCCAAGATCGTCTCGTCGCGCCCGTTCCTGTCGATGCGCAGCCTTGCCAAGCGGGTGGCCCAGAAGCTGCCGCGCCCGCTCCATGACTTCGCCAAGCGGTCCGAGGAATATGCCCGCGGCATGGCCACCGGCGGCACCTTGTTCGAGGAGCTGGGCTTCTATTATGTCGGCCCTGTCGATGGGCATAATCTCGACCACTTGCTGCCGGTGTTCGAAAATGTTCGCGACAGCGATCATGGCCCAATCCTGATTCACGCCGTGACCAAGAAGGGCAAGGGCTATGCCCCGGCCGAGGCGGCCGCCGACAAATATCACGGCGTTCAGAAGTTCGACGTGGTCTCGGGCGAGCAAGCCAAGTCGCCGCCTGGTCCGCCCAGCTATACGGCGGTTTTCGCCGACGCTCTGATTCGTGAGGCTGCCCGCGACGAGACGATCTGCGCGATCACCGCGGCGATGCCGTCGGGCACCGGACTAGACAAGTTCGGCGCCGCCTATCCAGCGCGCAGCTTCGATGTGGGCATTGCCGAGCAGCATGCGGTCACCTTTGCCGCCGGCCTGGCCGCGCAAGGCTATCGCCCGTTCTGCGCTATCTATTCGACCTTCCTGCAGCGCGCCTATGACCAGGTCGTCCATGATGTCGCGATCCAGAACCTGCCCGTCCGCTTCGCGATCGACCGTGCGGGACTGGTCGGTGCCGATGGGTCGACCCATGCCGGCAGCTTCGACATCACCTATCTGGCGACCCTGCCCAATTTCGTGGTGATGGCGGCGGCGGACGAGGCCGAGCTCTGTCACATGGTGCATACCGCCGCGCTCCATGACAGCGGGCCGATCGCGCTGCGCTACCCGCGCGGCAACGGCGTCGGCGCGGCCTTGCCGGCGGTTCCCGAACGGCTGGAGATCGGCAAGGGCAGGCTGGTGCGCGAAGGCAAGACCGTCGCGATCCTATCGCTTGGTACGCGGCTCGGCGAGGCGCTGCGCGCGGCCGACCAACTCGAGGCGCTTGGCCTGTCGACCAGCGTGGCCGACCTGCGCTTCGCCAAGCCGCTCGACGAGGTGATGATCCGGCAGCTGCTGACCAGTCACGAAGTGGCGGTGACTGTCGAGGAAGGCGCGATCGGCGGCCTCGGCGCGCATGTGCTGACACTCGCGTCGGACCTCGGCCTGATCGACAACGGACTGAAACTCAGAACGCTGCGCCTGCCCGACGTCTTCCAGGAGCATGACAAGCCCGAGAAACAATATGCCGATGCCGGACTTGATGCCGAGTCGATCGTGGCCACGGTGCTGGCGGCGCTTCACCGCAACAGCACCGGACTGGAAGTGCGGGCGTAGCGGCTAATCAGCTGGGAGCCGTAATGCTGAACTCGTTTCAGCATGACGGTGGGCGTGTAAGGCCTAAACGTCCTCGTCCGGCAGCACGAACACGCCATCGGCGGGTGCTTCAGCCAGCTTTTCGATCCGGCCGCGCGAGACGGAAACCAGGATATGGCGGTTGGCGAACTCGACCACGGCCAATCGGCCGGTGGCGCCCATCGGAATTGCGTCGACGATCTTGAGCGATCGCTGCCTGTTGCCGATGGCGATGCCCGGCTGGACCTTCCGCCACAGCCACAATGATCCGTATGCCAGTCCACCGACGAGGGGGACCAGCAGGAACAGTTTCAACAAATAGTCTATCATCATTGGCGAAGCATCATTGGCGGCGTTCTATCCCCGACAGCCGCGCATCGGCAGCGACCACGTCGACCACCCTTATTCCGAATTTTCCGTTGACTGTCACTACCTCGCCCTTTGCGACGAGCGTGCCGTTCACCATGATGTCGAGAAGCTCGTTGGACTGGCGATCGAGCTCGACCACGCTTCCCGAGTTCAGATCCATCAGCTCGGCGAGACGCAACGAGGTGCTGCCGACCTCGACCGAGAGCCGCAGTGGGATATCTGCGAGCAGCCGGTAATTGGCGCGGCTCGACAGATCGCCCGGGACAGCGGGAACGTCGGACATATCGCTCATTTCAATAGACCCTTGTTGAGATTCTCTATCATCATGGCCGCGCGGCCTTCCTGCTCGCCGATGGTACCTTCGGCAAAGCGGCGGTTGCCGACGAGCAGCGGCACGGTCTGCGACAGCGTGATCGGTATGACATCGCCCGGCTTGAGCGCCAGCAGCTGGGCCACCGTCATTTCGGGGCGAGCCAGCACCGACCGCACCGGAAGCGCCACATTATCGAGCGCGCCGAGTAGCTTGTTCTTCCATTCGTGGTCGTCGCCGCCGGCACCGGCCTGGGATCGCGACGCGATCGCATCCTCGATCGGCTGGAGCATCGCGAGCGGATAAAGGATCTCGATGCGGGTCGAGCGGGACATGCCGGCCTTGATCGTGAAGCTCTGCGCGACGACGGCTTCGTCGGGACGCACCATGTTCGCGAAGTCGGCGTTGGTCTCGTGGGTGGCGAACTCGAACTGCAGCGGATGGGTTTCGCCCCAGCTCCTGGTGAGCACATCGGCAATGGCAGTGATCAGGCGTTTCTGGAGCCGTTGCTCCGAAGGGGTGAACTCGCCGCCCTTGGCGGCGAGGCCGCTACCGGTGCCGCCATAGAAGGCATCCACCATGTTGGTGATGAACGCCGGATCGATCGCGATCATCATCATCCCTTTGACGGGGCGGACGCGAAAGAGGCTCAGGCTCATATAATCGGTCTGGTTGCGCTGCCACTCGTCGAAGCGGCGCGTCTCCAGCGGGATGGCGTCGACCTTGGCGCGGGCCTGGGCGATCGGCTCTATCACGTCGCGCAGTCGTCGGGCTATCCGCTCGTTGGTGCGCTCCAGGTGCGCAAGCTGGGCAATCGGCCGATCCTTGCGCTGGCCGAGCGCGAAAGACTCAACGGCCTGCGGCTGCAGGGCGAGCGGCGCTTCCGCAGCGTCGGCCTGGTCGAACGAGATATCGCTGAGCTCATCCATCAGCGCGGCGACCTCGTCACCCGAAAGACTGGAAGCTGCGCGCGTCATCTGATTTGCGAATGCCCTAAGACGAAAGCCGGTTCTGCCGGTGGAATCGGTATAGAGCTGAGGTGGTTAACGAAACGTCGAGACGCGGTTAGGCTTTTGTTGAAAGGAGGCTTCAGGTTCACGTCGTCAACCCGCCGAGGGGCTCCCCGGTGAACCTTGAGCGCGGCGACCTGAAGACAGTCATCCCAGCGAAAGCCGGGATCTCGCTGCCTTTGAGCCCCCTGTACGAGCAAGAAAAAACGAGATCCCAGCTTTCGCTGGGATGACGGCGTGGCTGGAGAAGCCCCTAACGACCTATGCCGCGCCCTTCTTGCGGATGAGCTGATAGGCATGCTCATACCATTTGCTGCCGGGGTAGTTCGTACCCAGCACCGCGGCAGCGCGTTCGGCCTCGACCGGGATGCCCAGCTCCAGATAGCTTTCGGTCAGCCGCATCAGCGCCTCCGGGGCGTGGCTGGTCGTGTCATATTGGTCGATCACGGTGCGGAAACGAATGACCGAGGCCAGCCAGTCGCCACGCCGCTGATAGAAGCGGCCGATTTCCATTTCCTTGCCGGCAAGATGATCCTTGATCAGATCGGTCTTTACCCGCGCATCGGCGGCGTAACGCGATTCGGGGTAGCGGCGGATCAGCTCATTCATCGCGTCGAGCGCCTGCTGGGTCAGCTTCTGATCGCGGGTGACGTCCTGGATCTGCTCATAATAATCTATGGCGATCAGATAGAGCGCATAGGGCGCGTCGCGGTTGCCCGGATGGATCGCAACGAAGCGCTGCGCGGAGCCGATCGATTCGGTGTACTGGCGGGCCAGATAGTAGGAAAAGGCACTCATCAGCTGTGCGCGGCGAGCCCAGACCGAATAGGGATGCTGCCGCTCCACCTCGTCGAACAAGGCGGCCGCCAGCTTGTACTGACGGCGGTCGAGCCGTTCCTTGGCCGCATTGTAGAGCGTGTCGACATCCCGGGCGACATATTTGGTATCGCCCTTGTTCTTGCTGGTGGCGCAGCCGGCCAGTGGAGCAACAAGGGCGGCAGCGATCATCAAGGCGATCGGACGGGTGGCTTTACGCAGCATAGGCGGTTTCTTTAGGGCCCAATCGCCACCGCCGCAATGGCCGCGAACAGGGGGTGCGCCGCGGCGCCAAGCGGCTAAGATGATCCGATGCTGCGCGTGCTGACATTATCGACCTTATTCCCGGATCACACCCGTCCCGGCTTTGGAGGATTCGTCGAGCGGCAGACCCGCGCTCTGGCTGCGCACCCGGATGTCGAGGTGAAAGTCGTGGCGCCGCTGGCAATGCCGCCGACCGCCCTGGCGCGGCGCCATCCGGCCTATCGCGCGCTGGCGGCGCTGCCGCTGCGCGAGGAGTGGGATGGATTGGACGTGCGCCGGCCTAGCTTTCCTGCGCTGCCCCTGATCGGTGGACGAATCAATCCATGGAGCCTGTGGTGGGGCCTTCTCCCGGTGCTCGACGCGCTGAGGGAGGAATTCGCGTTCGACGTGATCGACACGCAATTCTTCTATCCGGATGGACCGGCGGCGGTGCGGCTCGGTCGGCGCTATGGCGTACCGGTCTCGATCAAGGCGCGGGGCAGCGACATTCACCTGTGGGGTCATATGCCGGGCTGCCGCGGCAAGATCGTCGCGGCCGGGCAGGCGGCTGACGGGATGCTGGCAGTGTCGGCGGCGCTGCGCGAGGATATGATCGCCATGGGATTGCCGGGCGACAGGATCAGCGTCCACCATACCGGTGTCGATCAAGCGATGTTCCGCATTCAGGATCGCGTGACCGCCAAAGCGCGGTTGGGTGTGGAGGGACCGCTCGTGGTGACGGTCGGCAATCTCATTCCGCTCAAGGGGCAGGCGCTGGTGATCGAGGCGCTGCGCGCTCTGCCGGATGTGAGCCTGTTCATTGCCGGGCGTGGTCCCGATCGTGATGCGCTGGGCGCGCAGATCACCGCCTGCGGCCTTCAGGATCGCGTCCGGCTGCTCGGGGCGCTTCCGCACGCCCAGCTGCCGGGCTTGCTGGCTGCAGCAGACGTGATGGCGCTGCCGTCGGCGTCGGAAGGGTTCGCCAATGTCTGGGTCGAGGCGCTCGCCTGCGGCACGCCGATCGTGATCACCGACGTGGGAGGCGCGCGCGAGCTCGTCGATGGTCCGGCGGCAGGGCGCCTGGTCGAACGAACACCGGAGGCGGTCGCCGCTGGCATTGCCGCGGTGCTGGGGAATCCGGCGTCACAGGCCGAGGTGGCGGAGGCGGCACGGGGCTTCACCTGGAAGCGCAACGGCGACGCGCTCTACGCACATCTGAAGCAGTTGGTGGAGAGGCGCCGCCAGCCCGGGTGACGCTGGTGGTTCTACAGGGGCATCAGCGCCGCAACCACCCAGCGGTCTTCGCCGCGCAGCACATTCCAGGCGCGGGCGGCGGCACGGCTGTCCATCGCCTCGATGCCGAAGCCGAGCGCTTCGATCGCGGCGGCGAAGGTGGGCGAGGGGCGGCGCATCGACGGGCCGGTGCCGAGCAGCAGGAACTCGGGCGGCGGATCGATCGCCAGCAGGCCTGCGACGTCGGCGGCGGTCAGCGCTTCCAGCGCAGGAGGATTCCAGTCGCGCGCATCATCCGGGGTCAGCCAAAGGCCCCCCGGCACGATCCGGTCCTCGACGCGGAATGCCGTCCCCGCGAAGCCGCGGACGGTCGGGCCGCTCGCGGGGAGTTCGCGATCGAAGCTGACCATGGCGTCAGGCCTTGGGGCCGACCCGTTCGGCGTTCGGGCGGGCGTTGTCCGGCCTGGCGGCGAAGCGCTGCGGTTCGAGGCCCAGCGTGATCAGCAGCGAAGAGGACACATAGACCGACGAATAAGTGCCGACGATGATGCCGAGCATCATCGCCGCCGCGAAACCGCGCAGCACATGGCCGCCGAACAGCAGCAGCGCGCCGAGCGCGAGCATGACCGTCAGCGACGTCATCACGGTGCGCGGCAGCGTCTCGTTGACCGAGAGGTCGATCAGCGCCTTCATGTCCATCTGCCGGTATTTGCGCATATTCTCGCGGATGCGGTCGTCGATCACCATCTTGTCGTTGATCGAATAACCGATGATCGTCAGCACCGCCGCGACGATGTTGAGATCGAATTCCATCCAGGTGATCGCAAAAAAGCCCAGCGTCATCAGCACGTCGTGGACGATCGCGATGAAGGTGGAGACGCCGAACTGCCATTCATAGCGCAGCCATGAGAAGATCGCGATCCCGACCACGGCTAGCACCACGGCCAAAAGTCCGTTGCGAATCAGCTCGTCGGAGACCTTGCCAGAGACGGTGTCGTAGCGGGGGAAGGTGACGCCCGGGAATTCCGCGCGAAGAGATGCCGAGACCTTGTTGACCACCGCATTGGTGGCGCCTTCGTCAGTGCTCGCCGGGGTGGGCAGGCGGATCGAGACGCTCTTGGGATCGCCGAACTGCTGAAGCGAGCCCTGGCCCACTCCGAGCTTGTCGACATTGCGGCGAACCGCGTCGAGGGASGGGGGGGCGGGGAACTTGGCCTCGATCATCAGGCCGCCGACGAAGTCCACGCCGAGATTGAGGCCATGATAGGCCACCGCACCGATCGACGCGATCGTCAGCAGGGCCGTGAGGACGAAGGCGACGATCCGGACGCGGACGAAGCCGATATTGGTATTGTCGGGAACGAGCTTCAGCAGACGCATGGGACTGTTCCGATCATATGTGCAGCATCGTCGGGCGCGTGCGGCGCAGCCACATCGCGACCATCATGCGCGTGAAGACCACGGCCGTGAACACCGAGGTGGCAATGCCGATCAGCAGCACGACCGCGAAGCCCTTCACCTGGCCCGAGCCGAGCACGAACATGATCAGGCCGGCAATCGCGTGGGTTACGTTCGCCTCGAAGATCGTGCGGCTGGCTTCCTTATAGCCGAACTCGACGGCCTGGGTGGGATTGCGCCCGCGCCGCAGCTCCTCGCGGATGCGCTCGTTGATCAGCACGTTGGCATCGACCGCGGTGCCGATCGTCAGCACGAAGCCGGCAATGCCGGGCAGGGTGAGGGTCGCGTTCATCAGCGCCATGACGCCGAGGATGATGAAGATGTTTATCACCACGGCAAGGTCGGCGTAGAAGCCGAAGCGGCCATAGCTGACCAGCATGAAGATCACCACGCCGACCGCGGCTATGACGCTGGCGAGCGTGCCGGCGCGGATCGAATCGGCGCCCAGGTCAGGTCCGACGGTGCGCTCCTCGACCACCTTCAATGCTACCGGCAGCTTGCCCGAACGCAGCGAAATAGCGAGCTGATTGGCGCTGTCGGTGGTGAAGCGGCCTGAGATCTGCGCCTGGCCACCGAGGATCGGCTCGTTGATGTTCGGCGCGGACAGCACCTTGTTGTCGAGGATCATCGCGAAAGGCTTGTTGACGTTTTCCTGCGTCACCCGCGCGAACTTGCGGCCGCCCTCGCTGTTGAAGGTGATCGAGACGACGGGCTCGTTGGTCTGGCTGTTGAAGCTCGGCCGGGCGTCGATCAGTTCGTCGCCGGTCAGCATCGCGCGCCGCTTGACCGCGATGAACGGAACGCCGCTGGGGCTCTCCGGATAGGGCAGGATTTCACTGCCGACGGGCGCGCGACCCTTGGCTACCTCGGCGGGATCGGCGGTCAGGTCGACCAGCTTGAACTCGAGCTTGGCGGTCTTGCCGATCAGCGCCTTGAGTGCAGCCGGATCCTGAAGGCCGGGCACCTGGACGATGATCCGGTCGCTGCCCTGGCGGATGATGGTGGGCTCCTTGGTGCCCATCTCGTCGATGCGCTTGCGGACCACTTCGGTCGCGACCTGCATCGCGCTGTCGGTCGCCTGGGTGAGGCCGGCGTCGGTGGGGGTCAACACGATCCGCGTCGAATCGACGACCTGGACGTTCCAGTCGCGCTGGCCGCTCATGCCCGAAGGCTGGGTCAGCGTGCGGATTCGCTCGACCGCGGCGTCGAGCTGGGCGCCATTGCGCACGAAGAAGGAAAGGCGGCCGCCCGTCGTCGAGATATCGCCGATCGCGATCGGGGGATCGGCGCGGCGCATCTCGGTGCGCACCTGATCTTCCATCTTGGCTATGTTCTGCTTGGCGAGATCGGTGGTGTCCGCCTCGAGCATCAGATGGCTGCCGCCCGAAAGGTCGAGGCCGAGATTGATGCGTGGCAGACTGCCGAGGCCCCAGCGCTCTATCGTCGCTTCGGGCACGAAGCTTGGCAGCGACAGCAGCACGCCGAGCGCCATCGACAGGACGATCGACCAGATCTTCCAACGCGGGAAATCGAGCATGTGAGTCTCAGTCGTTGGCGGGCTTGCCGGAGCCCGCGCGACGGACCTCGGAGATGGTGCCCTTGACGATCTTCACCCTGACGTTGGGCGCGATCTCGGCCTCGACCTCATGTTCATCGACCTTGACGACCTTGGCGACGATGCCGCCCGCGGTGACGATCTGGTCATTCTTCTGGACCGCGTCGATCGCCTGGCGGTGCTCCTTCATCTTGCGCTGCTGCGGACGGATCATCAGAAAATAGAAGATCACGAAGATGAAAACCAGCGGCGCGAACTGCATGAGCATCGCGGCGCCGCCGCCGGCGGGTGCCGCGCCTGCGGCCTGTGCGTAAGCGGGTGAAGCGAACATCGATCAAGGTATCCCGAAAGAGGGCGGGCACGAACCAGCCCGAAGTGGCCGCGCGCCTATCACGTTCCGCATGGACGGCGCAACCGGGCGCTTGCCAAGCACGAAAGACCTGCCTAAAGCGCGCAGCCTTGGTCGGGGCGTGGCGCAGCCTGGTAGCGCACTTGACTGGGGGTCAAGGGGTCGCAGGTTCGAATCCTGTCGCCCCGACCAGATATCGCAGCGGCTTTACCCCCCTCGCGCTGCTCACACCGCCTGCCGCGCGTAAGCCTCTGTTTTTCGACGGAGGTTATCCGCGTCGGCGGTTGTGGTTAACATTTTGGTGAGATGCGGCACCGCATAGATCGCGCATGTCAATGCGACCGATCCCCTGTCCCGTCTGGCTGCGTCGATCCCTAGCGTGGCTGCGCTCGTTCGTTGCCGGCCAGCCGCCTGCCTTGCTGCCCTTCGCCGTGCTGGTGGGCGTGGGAATCGTCGCGACCGCCATTCTGCTCGGATCGTTGATGATCCAGATGGACGCGAACGCTGCCGACGAAAAGCTGCGTATGGTTCGCGGGGCGCTCGCACAGGAGGGTGCGACGCTGTCGGGCTCGACCATGGACTATGCGCGATGGGACGATGCCGTCGCGCATGTCTATGGCCAGGTCGACCGGCGCTGGCTCGACACCAACTTCCTCGGCACCATCCCTCTCTATGTGATCGATGAGCAGGGCAGGACGCTCTATGCGGTGCGCCCCAACGCAAGGTTCGCCGTCGACTTCCGCTCGGAGGCGCCGGAGGTGCTGCCGCGTCTTCTGCGCCGGCTGCCGCGCCGCGCCGTGGACGCCGCCGCCACGGGGCCCGTGACGATGGCCGGCAAGCGGCACGGCGAGCTGGCGATCTTCTCAGCCGCGGCGATCCTGCCTTTCACCAAGGGGGTAAGCCTGCCGCCGGCGCCGTTGCGCTATGTGGTTCTGATCAAGCCCGTTAACCCAACTCTCCTGGCCAGGTGGGCCAGGAGCTTCGCATTGCCGGACATCACATGGCAGGGCATCCCGCCGCAGGGCGACGCCCGCAACGAGCTGACGGTGAACGATGCGGATGGCCGGCCACTCGGGCATGTCCAGTGGGAGCGGGTGTCCCCGGCCGGCCTGGCGATCCGGGAATTGTCGTGGCTTATCCTGGCGAGCGCCGCGGCGTTCGTCGGGCTGTCCTGCTGGTTGATCCGATCGGTGCTTGCGACCCAGCGCTCGCTGGAGAGCAAATCCCGGCTGTCCGAGGAGAGCCTCGCAGGGCGCGAGGTCGCACTGGAGGAAGCGCGCACCGCCCACGCTTCGGCGGAGAGCGCGCTGGCCCAGGCGGAGGAGGCGAATCGGCGGCTGCAGTTGATCGCGCAGAAGGAGGCCGAGGAGCAGGCACAGCACCGCCAGCAACTCAGCATGATTTCACACGGCGTCGCCGATCGGCTCCACGCCCAGATCGGCACGCTCATCGAGCAGCTCATTATCAGCGCCGACGAGCTCGATCGTAGCGCGGCGGTCACGCTCTCTTCGGTCGAGACCCAGAAGCGCGCGTCGGAGCTGGCACAGACCCGCAGCGCAGCATCGGCATCGGAACTCCGGCTGATCGAGAATAACGTCGAGGAGCTCGATCGCGCGACGCGTCATATTCGCGAACAGTCGGAACATATGGCGCAGGCCATGCGGCTCGCGGATGCCGAGTCGGGCGCGGCTACCGACGCCAATGGCGACCTGCGGGCTCAGATCGATTCGATCGGCGCCGCCGCGCGGCTGATCGAGGATATCGCCGCGCAATCCAAGCTGCTCGCGCTCAACGCCACGATCGAGGCTGCTCGGGCGGGCGAGGCGGGCCGCGGCTTCGCGGTCGTGGCCAGCGAAGTGAAAGGGCTTGCGATGCAGACCCGCCGCACCACCACCGACATCCATGAGCGGGTTGCGGGCGTCGAAGTCGCGGTCCACGCCACCACCTCGCTGGTCGAGAAGGTGCACGGTCTGCTCCAGAACCTGAACGCCACGATCAACAGCACCGCCAGCGCGGTCGTCCAGCAGCAATCGACTGCGGCTGCCATCCTCGAAGCCAGCCAGCTTGTGGGCCGGCACGCCAGCGACACCCATGATTCGGTGGAGACGATCGCCCGTTCGCTATCGGCGGTACGCGACAGCGCCGACGGAACGCGCTCGATCGGTGCGCGGGTGCGCGACCATGCGGGCAGGCTCAACGCGGAGCTGGAGCGGATCGTGGCCCAGTTGCGGGCGGCGTGAAGCCGCGGCCTTCTGGGGCATCTGGCGGGGAACCTTTCGCAGAAGCGAGCGCTCATGATCCGGTGCAACGACCGGAGTGACCATCATGCACATCCTGAAGATCGCTGGACTGACGGCGGCCTGCCTTGGGCTCGCGGCCTGCGGAGGCAAAGGCGATGACAAGCTGGGCGATCAGGCCAGGCAGGCCATGGACAACCGGGCCGACGCCATGGACGCCGCAGCGGACAACTTGTCCGGCACCGCCGAGGACATGATGCAGGCTCGTGCCGACGCGACGCGCGAAGCCGGAGAAGCGAAGGAAAAGGCGATCGACAAGTCGGACGTCAATGCGGACGCGATGACGAACGCACAGAAGGCGGCGATCGTGAACGGGATGTGATCCCGGGCGGAGCGGCAGCCGCGAGCGTATCCGCGCTCGCGGTTCCCCCAGCGCTTATCCTCCGAGCGCGTGCTCTTCAGCCGTTACGGGAAGGCCGCGCTGTGGATGCGAGAAGGTCGCACCCGTGATCCATATTGCGGACAGACCTAGTATCGCGAGAAGCAGGCTTATCATCAGTACATATCGGACGATGTGTGGCGTGTCGCCGCCACGGGCCTCTCGGGTGTCGAGATGTATTTCGTCGCCTATTTTTTTCATGGCTACTCTCCGGGGCGCTGCCATTTCTTCGCATGTGGCAACGACCGATCATCGTGCGGTTTGGGGCCACATCGCCGACGCGCATGGCTCCTCAAAAGGCTGTTGGCCTCCTGCGCCACCTTCTTCCAGCGGACGCGCCAAGCAACCACTTGACCTATATCACTTCAGCCCGCGTCGAACCAGATCAACTATGTCCGGCGACGGAGCCGTTCCGGCCGTTTCCCAGCCGAAATCAGCTGGAACGTTCGGCGATGCACTGTGTTTATGGAAGGCGCGCGATATCGCCCCGCCACTCGATCATCGCTCTACGCGGTTGGGGGCAGGAGGATGGAATCATGGAAGAGCCTATGTCCGAGGCCGGCGCCAATCCGAGCCACCGGCTTATCCTGGGCAGTCGTGTTCAAGGCGCCGCGGTCTTCAATCAAGAAGGAGAGGCGATCGGCCATGTCGACGACCTGTCGATCRAGCGGGTCAGCGGCACGGTGATCTACGCGATCATGTCGTTCGGCGGTTTCCTGGGCATCGGAGAGAAATTTCACCCGATACCCTGGTCGATGCTCGACTATGATCCTGCCCGCGGCGGCTATGTCGTCCCGCTGGACCGGGCTGAGCTGAAAGGCGCGCCGCATTATGGGCGCGACGAACTCGTCTCGCTGGGCGGCCCCAGCCATCGCGGCTATGAAGAGCAGATTTTCCAATATTATAGTGCCTATGGGCCGATGCCCTATTGGTGACGCGGAGAACCGGCTTCGATCAGCCAGCCGAAAAAGAGGATGCCGCCGAGCGTGCCGACGATCTGGCCGGCGACGAACATCGGTGCCGATACGGGGGCTATGCCGGCGAAGCTGTCCGACAGGCTGCGGGCAACCGTCACAGCGGGGTTGGCGAAGGATGTCGATGCGGTGAACCAATAGGCCGCGGTGATATAGAGCCCGACCGCGGCTGGCGTAAACTCTGGGCGACTTCGCTGGGTGGACAGGATCGTCCCAATCAGGCCGAAGGTGGCGACCGCCTCGGAGAGGCCCTGCGCCGGACCTGCGCGCAGCTTGGCTGAAAGCTGGAGCAGCGGTTCGGCGAACATGGCGTGGGCCAGCCAGACCCCTCCGACGGCCCCGGCGAACTGCGCAACCACGAAGGCGATCGCCGCGCGGGGCGCGATTTGCCGCCGGACCAGAATTGCCAGCGTCACGACGGGATTGAAATGTGCGCCGGAGATCGGGCCGAACATGTGGATCAGCACGATCAGTCCGGCCCCCGTGGCGATGGTGTTGCCGAGCAGGGCTATCGCATCGTTGCCGCCCGCCAGCCGCTCGCCCATGATGCCGGAGCCGACGACGATCGCGAGGAGCAGAGCGGTGCCGGTGAACTCGGCGGCTAGCGGGCGAGCGAGGTTCATGCCGTCGTGGGCATGTCGCTCGCGACACCGATATCGTCCATGTGGCGCTGCATCGACAGCCGATCGAGACTGTCCATGGGCAGGCTGGCAAACAGGCTGACGCGGTTGTGGAGTTGGCGATAGGCCTCGGCGAAGGCGAGCGCGATAAGGGAATCCGATCCTTCTGCCGCCGCCGGATCGGCGATCCCCCAATGTGCGCGGATCGGCTGGCCCGGCCAGACCGGGCAGGCTTCGCCCGCGGCATTGTCGCAGACCGTCATGATGAAATCGATGGGCGGCGCGTCTGCGCCCGCGAATTCGTCCCAGCTTTTCGAGCGGAGACCGGCCGTCTCGTAGCCCAGGCTGTTCAAGAGCCTGATCGCGTGCGGGTGCACCACGCCCTTGGGGAAGGAGCCTGCGGAAAACGCCGTGAACTTGCCCGCGCCGATCCGGTTCATGATGCACTCGGCGAGGATCGAGCGGGCGCTGTTGCCGGTGCAGAGGAACAGCACATTGTAGGACGCGCTCATGCTTATGCCTTTCAGTTTCTGGGAGAGCAGGCGAGTTCGGTTGCCGGTCCGCAAATTTCGGGGTGGCCGGCACAGCAATCCTCGACGAGAAACCCAAGCAGGGCGCGCATGCCTACATAATCGGCGGCGTAGATCACCGAGCGGCCTTCGCGACGCGAGCGGATCAGGCCCGCATGGCCGAGGATGGTCAGGTGCGTCGACAGGGTGTTGGGCAGGGCGCCGATCTCGCGGGCAATGTCACCGGCGGCAAGGCCATCGGGGCCTGCGCGGACGAGCAGGCGAAAGACGGCGAGACGGCTGCCATGGGCCAGCGCGGAGAGGGCCTCCACGGCATCAGGGAATTGCATAGGCCACCATGCCTCGATTCGATAATTCGACTATTGCCGAATAGACGAATTATATGTCGATGCAATCAGGCGATTGTGATCGGGAGTTCGGCGTCGCGTTCAGTGTCCGTCGGCGGCGATCGGGAGCGTCGCGCTATCGCTGGCCGGCGCGACGCTCGCCATGGCGGGGCCGGCTGGCGTGCAATGGTGGCGTTCGAGCATCTTGGCATGGATATAGGCGGCCTGGCGGTATGTCAGCCGCTTGGGCCCGACCGAGGCGATGGCGCGGGAGAAGGCCAGCATGTCGGCGCGGCGAGCGGCGTCGTCCGGGAGGAATTCGGGGCAGGTGAATCGCTGGTCGATCTCCGCCAGCACCACGGGAAGGTCCGCGGCAGCGGCAGGCACAGCCGCGGCAAGCGCCATCATTCCAGCCGCCATGACGTCCCACCCTTGGTTGCCCACCATCGTCACTCCCTGCACATGCATGGCAGCGCGGCCAGCGGCGATTGAACGCTGGAGCAGGCTAGCGGTTCATTATGATATTCCGATGAAACGAGAATTTTTGAGGTTGAGCCGGGCGGCGCGCGCTGGTCACCAAGGCTTCAGCCGCAACGACACCCGGAGGTGCGCGCGTTGTTGGAAAATCGTAAACTATTGTCCGGCTATGCCGGGCCGATGCGGCGCAAGGATGGTATTTGTTACGGCGATGTGCTAGTCAGCGAGCAACCATTGGCGATGGGAGCCCGTGGCGATGTGGGGCATGTGTTATGATGCGTAGCGTGAAGGCAGCGGTCGCGGCCGCGATGATGTTCGCCGGCATGGCCGTTCCGGCGGCTGCCGCAGTGGTCGTCAACGCCGCCAACACCGGCTATAATTTCGTCGTCGATTATACCGGGCAGGTCGGCGGCTCGACCACGAACCTGATCGGATCGCTCGGGAGCTTCACCTTCACCGGCGTGAGCGGCAACGGCCTCACCTATAATTTCAACTATTCGATGCTGAACGATTCGAGCGTGTCGTCACGCCTGACTTCGTTCGGTTTCAACACCAACCCGAACATCGCGTCCGGAAGTTCTACCGGCACCTTCGCCAGCACCAATTTCAACAATAATTTCCCCGAAGGCTTCGGTACCGTCGACATCTGCTTCGAGGCGGACGGCAACGGAAATTGCACCGGCGGCAGCGGCGGCGTGAACACGAACGCGACCGGAACGGGTACGTTCGCGCTGACCTTCGCGAATGTGATGCAGTCGGTGTCGCTCGACAGCTTCGTGAGCCGCTACCAGTCGATCAATCCCTCGATCAACGGCTCGAGCTCCGGCATCGGCGTCGGCGCGCTGGTCTCGTCGACGGGCGGTGGCCCGGTCTCGACCGCGCCGGAACCCGGCACCTGGCTGATGATGCTCGGCGGCTTCGGCCTGGTCGGCTATGCGCTCCGTCGGCGCCGGGTATCGTTGCCGCTTCCGCAACTCGCCTGATCATTCCCAGTACGCGGTTTGGGCGTTATGGCACCGGCCATGACGTTTACGCCGCTTGTCCTGCTGGTCTGCTCCAACATCTTCATGACGGTGGCCTGGTACGGCCATCTCAAGTTCACCGATGCCAGGTTGTGGATCGTCATCCTCGCCTCATGGGGCATCGCCCTGATCGAATATTGCTTCGCCGTGCCGGCCAACCGGATCGGCTATCTCCACGGCTGGAGTGCCGGGCAGCTCAAGATCACCCAGGAAATCGTTACTCTGCTGGTGTTCGCGGTCTTTGCCGTCGTCGTACTGGGCGAGCCGCTGGGCTGGCGTCATGCCGGTGCCTTCGCCTGCCTGATCGGCGCGGCGGCGTTCATGTTCGCGGGCAAAAGCTGATCGCGATTGCGCAGCCGTAAGCAGCACCCCATATCCGGCCTCGGCAAAGCATCAGGACGGATATGAGCGAACTTCCAAAATGGCATGGCACCACGATCCTGTCGGTGCGCAGGGGCGGCAAGGTTGTGGTGATCGGCGACGGCCAGGTCTCCATGGGCAATACGGTGATGAAGCCCAACGCCCGCAAGGTGCGTAAACTCGGCGATGGATCGGTGATCGGCGGCTTCGCCGGGGCAACCGCTGATGCCTTCACCCTGTTCGATCGGCTGGAGCGCAAGCTGGAGCAGCATGGCGGGCAGCTGCTGCGATCGGCCGTTGAGCTGGCGAAGGACTGGCGCACCGACAAATATCTGCGCAATCTCGAGGCGATGATGATCGTCGCCGACAAGGAGGTGACGCTGATCCTGACCGGCAATGGCGACGTGCTCGAACCCGTCGGCGGTGTCGCCGCGATCGGATCGGGCGGTAATTTTGCGCTGTCGGCGGCACGGGCGCTGGTCGATTACGAGGCTGACGCCGAGACCCTCAGCCGCAAGGCGATGGCGATTGCCGCCGAGCTGTGCGTCTTCACCAACGAAAATCTGACGATCGAGACGCTCGACAGCGTCGCCTGACCTTCTTCCTTCCCGCACAGAGCGCCGCGGTTTCCTGCCGCGCGTCGAAAGCATAGAGCGATATGAACGACAGTCTGACACCCAAAGCCATCGTCACCGCGCTCGACGCGCACATTGTCGGCCAGGCCGATGCCAAGCGCGCCGTCGCCGTCGCGCTGCGCAACCGCTGGCGTCGCCAGCGCCTGCCGGAGGCGCTACGTGACGAGGTCACGCCCAAGAATATCCTGATGATCGGGCCGACAGGGTGCGGCAAGACCGAGATCAGCCGGCGGCTGGCGAAGCTGGCGGATGCGCCCTTCGTGAAGGTCGAGGCGACCAAGTTCACCGAAGTCGGCTATGTCGGCCGGGATGTCGAGCAGATCGCCCGCGACCTGGTCGAGGAAGCGGTGCGGCTCGAGAAGGAGCGCCGCCGCGCGGCCGTGAAGGACAAGGCGGAGGAGGCGGCGATGGCGCGCCTGCTCGACGCGCTCGTCGGCAAGGATGCCAGCGAGGCGACCCGGCTGAGCTTCCGCCAGCGCTTCGATGAGCATCAGCTCGACGACAAGGAAATCGAGATCGAGGTCGAGGATTCGGGCGGCACACCGTTCGAGATGCCCGGCATGGGTGGCCAGATCGGCATGATCAACCTGAGCGACATGATGAGCAAGGCGATGGGCCAGAACAGGACCAAGCGCCGCAAGATGACGGTGCGCGCGGCCTGGTCCAAGCTCGTCGAGGAAGAGGCCGACAAGCGGCTCGACCAGGATGAGGTCAGCCGCGTCGCGCTGCAGGATGCCGAGCAGAACGGCATCGTCTTCCTGGATGAGATCGACAAGATCGCGGTGTCCGACGTGCGCGGAGGATCGGTGAGCCGCGAAGGCGTGCAGCGCGACCTGCTGCCGCTGATCGAGGGCACCACCGTCGCGACCAAATATGGCCCGCTCAAGACCGACCACATATTGTTCATCGCCTCGGGCGCCTTCCATGTAGCGAAGCCGTCCGACCTGCTGCCCGAGTTGCAGGGCCGCCTGCCGATCCGGGTCGAGCTCAAGGCGCTGACCGAAGCCGACTTCGTCCGCATCCTGTCCGACACCCGGGCCAGCCTGACCGAGCAATATCGCGCGCTGATCGGCACCGAAGGTGTCGAGATCGGCTTCACCGAGGACGGCATCGCCGCGATCGCGAAGATCGCCGCCGAGGTGAATGGGCAGATCGAGAATATCGGCGCGCGGCGGTTGTCGACGGTGATGGAAAAGCTGCTCGAGGAGATCAGCTTCAACGCGGAAGATCGCCTCGGCAGCACGCTCACCGTCGATGCCGCCTATGTCAACGGGCAGCTGAGCGAGATCGCGCGGAACACCGACCTGTCGAAATATGTGCTGTAGGGAGGAGCGGGACGATGGCGATCACCATGTACGGCATCAAGAATTGCGACACGATCAAGAAGGCGCGCACATGGCTGGAGGAGCGGCGCCTCGGCTATGACTTCCACGACTACAAGGCATCGGGCATCGATCGCGAGACGCTGCAGGGCTGGGTGGACGAGCTCGGCTGGGAGGTGCTGCTCAACCGGGCGGGAACGACCTTCCGCAAGCTGCCCGATGCCGATCGTGCCGATATCGACGCGACCAAGGCGATCGCACTCATGCAGGCACAGCCTTCGATGATCAAGCGGCCGGTGCTGGAAGCGGACGGGCGGTTGCTGGTAGGCTTCAAGCCCGACGCCTATCAGGCGAAGCTGGGCGAGCTTAAGACCGGCTAAACCGGATCTGCAGCCTAAATCAGCACGTGTTAAACCTGACGCATTAACCATTCTGTCATCCCAGCGACGGCTGGGATCCCGGGAGGATATGAGCGCCCCTCGACACGCACGAGACCCCAGCCTTCGCTGGGGTGACGGTGGAGGGAGTGAGCCCGATTAAAAGCGCTTGGCTCTAGATGACGGGTGCGGCCGTGCGATCGATGGTGGTGCGGTTGCGGCCGCCTTCCTTGGATGCGTAGAGCGCGCGATCGGCACGCTTGAGGATGTCTGCCAGGATCCGGTCCCCGAGCGTCATGCTCGCCATCCCGAAGCTTGCCGTGAGCAAGGCCGCCTCTTCGCCGATCCGCATCGTCATGATTCGTTCGCGCAACGCCTCGACCCGCATATGTGCCGCTTCGACTCCGCAGTCGGGGAAGAACAGGACGAACTCCTCGCCCCCGAACCGGCCATGGAGATCCGGGCCGACCTGCTGCCCGAACAAGGCGGTGAGCCGGCAGAGCACCTCGTCGCCATGTCCATGGCCGTAGAGATCGTTGATGTACTTGAAGTGATCCACATCGCAGATGGCGATCGTCAGCGGCCGTCTGGTGGCGCGCGCTTCGGCCATCAGACGGCTGCCGGTCGCGTCGATCGCGCGTCGATTGGGGGCTCCGGTGAGCGAGTCCGTGTCGGCTGCGGCGCGCAGCTTCTCTGCAAGGTCGCCGGCCAGCAGGTACAGCGAGAAGATGCCGGCGGCGACGGTCATCGCTGGCAGGCCGAGGAAGACGATCAGCTTATAGGCTTGTTCCAGCCCCGGCGAACTGGTGTCGCCCATCGCCGCCAGCACAAGTCCTCCGCTGAACTCGACCGCCGCCATCGCCACGCTAGTGAAGATGATCGGACGTTCGCCGAGCCGCATCTGTCGGCCGGGCCGCCACATCGCAGTGATGCCGAACAGCAGCACGCCGGACGCGTAGATCGGAACGACAGCGGCGCGGAAGCCGCGATTGGGCTCGGCGATGCTGAACCACAGGATGAGGAGCAATGCGAGGGCGTGGCTGGCGGCGAACCGGCCCAACAAGAGGGGCAGGCGCCCCCGCAGCCGATAGGCGAGCGCCGCAGTGATCGGGGTCGCCATCGCGATGGCGCTGACGAGAAGGTTGAAGGCGATGCTGCCGCGGAACGCGAATATATAGATCGCGTCGGTGATGTAGAGCAGTACGTTGCCGCCGAATGCGCCTGCCAGCACATAAGTAACGCGCGGCTGTCCCAGGGTGCGCGCCGCGAGAAGCATCGCAAGCGCCATCAGCGTGTTGATCAACAGCAACACGGAAAAAATGAAGACGTCGGTCGACACAGACCTTTGCTCCCCAAGCCCCGCGCCACCATAAGCCGCGCCCGACACGGCGGAAAGCAGATTGCGATTTGCGATGCCTGCGCTGCGCCCGCGCTTCACGTCGGCTGCTTTTCTGTCTATCGGCCATCGCCGAGGAGATACCTGGATGACCCCTATCGCGAAGATCCTGCTGCTCGGCTCGGGTGAACTGGGCCGCGAGTTCGTGATCGCGGCCAAGCGCCTGGGCGCGCATGTGATTGCCTGCGATTCCTACGCCGGGGCGCCGGCGATGCAGCTTGCCGACGAGTGCGAGATATTCTCGATGCTCGATGAAGAGGCCCTTGCCGCTGTCATCGAAAAGCACAGGCCGGACCATATCGTCCCCGAGGTCGAAGCCATCCGCACCGAGGTGCTCAAGACCTTTGAGGATCGCGGCTTTTCCATCGTGCCGTCCGCGCGCGCGACGATACTGACAATGAATCGCGACCGCATCCGCGACGTGGCTGCGAACGAACTGGGGCTCACCACCTCGCGCTTTCTTTATGCGGAAAGCCTGGATGAGATGCGTGACGCCGTGCATGAAGTCGGAATTCCCTGTGTCGTCAAACCGGTGATGTCGTCGTCCGGCAAGGGCCAGAGCATCGTCTCCGCCGCCGGTGCGATCGATGCGGCTTGGGACTATGCGGTTGCGGGAATGCGGGGCGACCGGCAACGCGTGATCGTCGAGGCGTTCATCGCGTTCGACTACGAGATCACGCTGCTGACGATCCGTACCCGCGACGGCGTGCTGTTCTGCGATCCGATCGGGCACAGGCAGGAGCGCGGAGACTATCAGGAGAGCTGGCAGCCGACGCCGATGTCGCCGCGCGCGTTGTCCGCGGCGCAGGACATGGCGCGCAAGGTCGTCGACAATCTCGGCGGGTATGGGCTGTTCGGGGTCGAGTTCTTCGTGGCGGGCGAGAAGGTGATCTTTTCGGAGCTGTCGCCGCGCCCCCACGATACCGGCATGGTGACCTTGATCTCGCAGAACCTGACCGAGTTCGACCTCCACGCCCGGGCGATCCTGGGACTGCCGATCCCGCATGTCCACGCACTTGGCGCCGCCGCATCGGCGGTGATCCTCGCGGATCGCGACGCCGCGGACTTCCGCTTCGAGGGCCTTGCCGAGGCGCTGGCGCCGCGGCCTGGAATCGAGACCGACGTCCGGTTGTTCAGCAAGCCGGTGACGCGACCGAACCGACGCATGGGCGTCGCGCTGGCGCTCGCCCGCAATGGCACGACCGACGATGCCCGGGCGGCTGCCCGGGCCGCCGCCGAGAAGATAGTGATTTGTTATGGAGACGAAAGCTGATGCCCCGTACGTTGATTTCCTCGGGTTCGCCGTTCGAGAAGCAGGTGGGCTACAGCCGCGCCGTAGTGGATGGAGATTGGGCTTTCGTGGCGGGCACTACCGGCTACGACACCGAAACCCGGATCATGCCGGAGAGCGCGGCCGATCAGGCCCGCAATGCGCTGGGCCTGATCGCGCGAACGCTCGAAGGCGCAGGCTTCGCGATGGCGGATGTGGTCCGCGCCACCTATTATTTCACCGAAGCGGCCTATTGGGATGAAGTTGGCCCGGTGCTGGGCGAGGCGTTCGGCGAAATCAGGCCGGCGGCCACCGCGTTGGTGGTCGGGCTGGTCAGGCCCGAGATGAAGGTCGAGATAGAAGTGACCGCACTTCGGCGCGGTTGAACCGCAGCGCGGCTTTCCACTGCTGATCCTGAAGGAGAGATGTCCATGCGCTACAAGAAGCTCGGCAATACCGGCCTGCTCGTTTCCCAGCTCTGCCTGGGTGCGATGACCTTCGGCAGTGGCACCGAAGGATTAGGGGCATCGGTCGGAAACCTCCAGCAGGATGATGTCGACGCGATGGTGCGGCAGTCGTTCGACGCGGGAATCAATTTCATCGACACCGCCAACGTCTATGGTGCCGGCCGTTCCGAGGAGATGGTTGGCCAGGCGATCCGGAATCTCGGCCTGGCGCGCGATCAGCTGGTCGTCGCCACCAAGGTGATGGGACCGATGGGACAGGGGCCGAACCAGCGCGGCCTGTCGCGTTATCATATCATGGACGCGGTCAAGGCGAGCCTGAAGCGGCTGCAACTCGATCATATCGACCTCTATCAGGTGCATGGCGTCGACGCTGTGACGCCGATCGAGGAGACCATGGAGGCGCTCGATAGGCTCGTTCGCCATGGTCATGTCCGCTATATCGGCGTGTCGAACTGGGCGGCGTGGCAGATCGCCAAGGCGAACGGCGTTTCGGCGCGCCTGAACCTCGCGCGGTTCGCTTCGTTGCAGGCCTATTATACTATTGCCGGCCGCGACCTCGAGCGGGAGCTCGTGCCGATGATGCGCTCGGAAGGGCTGGGGCTGATGGTGTGGAGCCCGCTGGCGGGCGGTCTTCTTTCGGGAAAGTTCGCGCGTGGCGAGAGCATGCCGGGCGGGACGCGCCGCGCCACCTTCGAATTCCCGCCGGTCGATCACGACCGGGCCTATGCGATCATAGATGCCATGCGGCCGATTGCAGAAGCCAGGGGCGCATCGGTAGCGCAGATCGCGCTCGCCTGGCTGTTGCACCAGCCGGTCGTGACCAGCGTCATAGTGGGCGCCAGGCGGGTCGATCAGCTGGCGGACAATATCGCCTCGACCGAGGTTGTGCTGAGCAGTGATGAACTGGAGGCGCTTGACGCGATCAGCTCGCTTCCCGAGGAATATCCGGGATGGATGTTCAAGATGCAGAGTGGCTATCGCTCGTAATTGTAGATTTTGCCATGGATTGGCAATGTGAACAAATATTCAGGAAATTATGGGCTGCGATCCAATAAGAAATCTCATATTTTTCTGGGAAAATCCATTTGGCACGGTTCCTGCTGAGTGATGTGCATCGACAACGCACACTCGAAAGGGATCTTAAAATGAACAGCTTCAAGAACGCCGTCGCCGGCAGCTTTGCCCTCGTCGCCACCTTCGTCACCGTCGCTGCGGCGACGCCGCTGCGTGCCGCGCCGGTCAGCGTTGCCGTCGCCTATGGCGATCTCGACCTGAGCAGCGATGCCGGCGCCTCGGCGCTGCGCACCCGCATCAGCCGCGCCGCCCGCTTTGCCTGCGATCAGGATGCCGGCGGAAATCGCCTGAACGCAGCAAGCTGCCGCGACGAGGCGGTGAAAGCCGCACAGGCGCGGGTCGCGATGAAGAATGGCGAGACGAATGTGAAGCTCGCAGCGCGCTGAACCGGCATATGCCGGACTTCGGAACGCCGCCGGCCGAGCGTCTTCGGACACTCGCTGGCGGCTTCCCCCATATCAGAAACTGAAGGCCAGGGGCTGGTCACCCAACATTCCCGTCCCGCTGCCATGCTTCACGTTGCGCAGTGTGAAGCGGAAGGGGCCGGAGCGACGGTCGTCGCAGATCAGTGTGCCGATGCCGCCCCGAAACCTGTTGGTCTGCCGATATTGGAAATTGCCGACGCAGTGGATGCTTGCCGCGCCGTATAGTTCGATCGTTCCCCCGTCGCTATATTGGGTTATCGAGCCGGACAGGGGCGTGCCATCGTCCAGCGTGCCGGCGAGTTGCATCGTGGCGTCGCAGCTTGTCAGCAGGAACAGCGGCAGCACCAATAATATCCTGTAGCAATTCACGACCAACTCCCCCCAGTTGCCGTTCAAGGCGCAGCATATCATGGCCGAAACAAAAGAGATATCGCGGGCGATCCAGCTAATTTTTGCTAAGACTTGGTGATTGCCGCGCCCAAGTTACCCAGCCCGGCCGTCGCTGCGCGTGCAAACCCGCACATTTCCTTAGCGCTATCCAACATTTAATTTGGGGCGTCTGGTGCGCGGCTCCGATACTGACGACGCATGGCAAATAACATGACACATCTCGAGCGGCTCGAGGCGGAGAGCATTCACATCCTGCGAGAGGTGGTGGCCGAGTGCGAGCGTCCGGTGATGCTCTATTCGGTCGGCAAGGACAGCGCGGTGATGCTGCATTTGGCGCGCAAGGCCTTCTATCCGTCGCCGCCGCCCTTTCCGCTGCTGCATGTCGACACGACGTGGAAGTTCAAGGCGATGTACGAACTGCGCGACCGGATGGCGCGCGAGAGCGGGATGGAGCTTCTGGTCTATCACAACCAGGAGGCCAAGGACCGCGGCATCAATCCGTTCGACCACGGCGCGCTGCACACCGACATGTGGAAGACCGAGGGGTTGAAGCAGGCGCTGGATCTCTATGGTTTCGATGCGGCGTTCGGCGGCGCACGGCGCGACGAAGAGAAGAGCAGGGCCAAGGAGCGGATCTTCTCGTTCAGGACCGCGTCGCACGGCTGGGACCCGAAAAACCAGCGGCCCGAGCTGTGGAACCTCTACAATGCGAGGAAGGCCAGGGGCGAGAGCATCCGGATCTTCCCGATCTCGAACTGGACCGAGCTCGACATCTGGCAATATATCCAGCTCAACGACGTGCCGATCGTGCCGCTCTATTTCGCGGCCAAGCGCCCCACGGTGGAACGCGACGGCATGCTGCTGATGGTCGACGACGACCGCTTTCCGCTGGAACCCGGCGAGGTGCCGGTCGACCGCTCGATCCGGTTCCGCACCTTGGGCTGCTATCCGTTGACCGGCGCGGTCGAGAGCGAAGCGGCGACCTTGAGCGAGGTGATCCAGGAGATGCTGCTGACCACCACCTCCGAGCGGCAGGGCCGTGCGATCGACAAGGATGCCGGCGGCGCGGGCATGGAGAAGAAGAAACAGGAAGGCTATTTCTGATGACCGGGACGCTTCAGGACGCCGAGAGCGCCTATCAGGTCGACAAGCTGATTGCCCAGGACATCGATGCCTATCTCGACCAGCACCAGCACAAAACGCTGCTGCGCTTCATCACCTGCGGATCGGTCGACGACGGCAAGTCGACGCTGATCGGGCGGCTGCTGTACGACAGCAAGATGATTTTCGAGGACCAGCTGGCCGCGCTCGAAGCCGACAGCAAGCGGGTCGGCACCCAGGGCCAGGAGATCGACTTCGCCCTCCTCGTTGACGGACTCGCCGCAGAGCGTGAACAGGGCATCACCATCGATGTCGCCTATCGCTTCTTCTCGACCGAGAAGCGCAAGTTCATCGTCGCCGATACGCCGGGCCATGAGCAGTACACCCGCAACATGGTGACCGGCGCCTCGACCGCCGATCTCGCGGTGATCCTGATCGATGCGCGCAAGGGCGTGCTGACCCAGACCCGCCGCCACAGCTATCTGGCGCACCTGATCGGTATCCGCAACCTGGTGCTCGCGGTCAACAAGATGGACCTGGTCGGCTATGATCAGGCGGCCTACGACGCGATCGTCGCCGACTATGGCGCGTTCGCCAAGTCGATCGGCATCGAGCATTTCACGGCGATGCCGATCTCGGGCTTCAAGGGCGACAACATCACGCTCAGGAGCGAGAAAACGCCCTGGTATGCCGGGCCGACGCTGATGGAGCATCTCGAGACGGTCGAGCTCGACGTCACCTCGGCGCAGGGCGGGCCGTTCCGCATGCCGGTGCAGTGGGTCAACCGCCCCAATCTCGACTTTCGCGGCTTCGCCGGGCTGATCGCGAGCGGGACGGTCAAGCCCGGCGACAAGGTGCGGGTGCTACCATCGGGCAAGACCAGCAGCGTGGCACGGATCGTGACGCTGGGCGCCGATCTCGACGAGGGGATCGCCGGCCAGTCGGTGACGCTGACGCTGGCCGACGAAATCGACTGCTCGCGTGGCGACGTGATCGCGCTGGCGGACAATCCCCCGCAGGTCGCCGACCAGTTCGAGGCGACGGTCGTGTGGATGGCCGACGACGCGATGCTGCCGGGGCGGCCCTATTGGCTGAAGCTGGGTACGCAGACCGTCACAGCCAGCGTCCAGGCGCCGAAATATCAGGTCAACGTCAACACGATGGAGCATCTGGCGGCAAAGACGCTGGAATTGAACGCGATCGGCGTCGCAAACCTGTCGACCGACCGGCCGCTGGTGTTCGAAAGCTACGCCGACAACCGCGCGCTGGGCGGCTTCATCCTGATCGACAAGATCACCAATGCGACGGTAGCCGCCGGGATGCTGCACTTCAGCCTGCGCCGGGCGCAGAACGTCCATTGGCAGGCAACCGAGATCACGCGCGAGAAGCGCGCCGACCTGAAGAACCAGAAGCCCGCGGTGCTGTGGCTGACCGGCCTGTCGGGGGCGGGCAAGTCGACCATCGCCAACATCGTCGAGCGCAAGCTGACTCGGATGAACCGCCACGCCTTCTTGCTGGACGGCGACAATGTCCGCCACGGCCTCAACAAGGACCTGGGCTTCACCGATGCCGATCGGGTCGAGAATATCCGCCGGGTCGGCGAGGTCGCGAAGCTGATGACCGACGCCGGGCTGATCGTGATCACCGCGTTCATCTCGCCGTTCCGCGCCGAGCGCGACATGGTGCGCGCAATGATGGCGCCCGGCGAGTTCGTCGAGGTGCATATCGACACCAGCCTGGACGAAGCCGAGAAGCGCGACGTAAAGGGCCTCTATAAGAAGGCCCGCGCTGGAGAGCTCAAGAATTTCACCGGCATCGACAGTCCCTATGAAGCCCCCGAGCATCCCGAGATCCGCATCGACACCACGGCAATGTCCGCCGAGGATGCCGCCGATGCCATCATCGTGCAACTGCTGGGCGAGGCATGATGAACGACGTCGAACTGGCGATCCACATCGCCGAGACCGCAGGCCGCCTGCTGCTCGAGACGCGCCAGTCGGGCCGGTTCGAGGGCTCGGCGCTGGGGGCAGAGGGCGACCGTATCGCCAACGACTTCATCATGGAGACGCTGCGGCGCGAGCGGCCGGCCGATGCAATCCTCTCCGAGGAGGAGACGAATGACGTGTCGCGCTGCTCGGTCGAGCGCGTCTGGATCGTCGATCCGCTCGACGGCACGCGCGAATATGGCGAGGGTCGGACCGACTGGGCCGTGCATGTCGCGCTGGCGGTGGGCGGCGAAGCCGCGGCAGGCGCGGTGGCGCTGCCGGGGCTCGGCGTGACGCTGGACTCCGCCAGGCCGTTGCCGCTGGCGCCCACTCCCGCCAAATTGCGGATGCTGGTCAGCCGCACCCGGCCCGCGGCGGAAGCCGTCGCTGTGGCCAAGTCGCTCGGTGCCGAGCTGGTGCCGATGGGCTCGGCCGGCGCCAAGGCGATGGCGGTGGTGCGCGGCGAAGCCGATATCTATCTCCACTCGGGCGGGCAATATGAATGGGACAATTGCGCACCTGTCGCGGTTGCGCAGGCCGCCGGACTGCATTGCTCCCGGATCGATGGTTCACCGCTGCGCTACAACCTGCCCAATCCATGGCTGCCCGATCTGCTGATCTGCCCGGTGGAACTGGCCGATGAGGTGCTGCGGCTGGTGAGCGAGGTCACGCCCGCATAGTCGCGGCGATACGCACGCGTCGAGCAATTCTGCAGCAAAGGCGACGGTCCCGCTTTGATCGGCGGTTACTCGGGACGTCCTCCCGCGTCGATCCAGCTGTCGTGGATCGCGTCTATCTCGAATAGTCGATAGGCCGCGCAGAGGCTGCTTATCCAGGCTTCTTCGCGCTGTCGTGCGGCGGTCGCGTAAAGCCGTCGTCCCTGATCGTCGCGATAAGCTTTGCGCGCAGCGGCACTGGCCGACCAGTGGCGCAGATCGCCGAGGGCGCGCAGCAGCGCGTCGATCTCCACGACCTCGCGATGGGCAAGGCCTACCGGTTGAAATGCGGTCATCGCAGCTCCTGGATGAAGATCACATGTGTACAAAAATATTGTACGATGTCAATTGAAATCTTGGTCACATGGTTAATGGCGTCCTTGGGTCAGCAGGCAGGAAGTCATAGATTCATTGGTTTTCCTCCGATGCTGTCAACAATTGTAACTTCGGTGCTCGTCCTATTTTCTTGGGCGCATGAAGAGCGCAAGAAGGCGCGGGGGCATTTCGTTCCCTGAGTCGATGGTGGGCATCATGGCAACGCGCATGTTGGAACTGGACGAATATCCCGTCATCGAGGGGGGAGCCCGCCCTATGCTGAGGCTGGTGGAGCGCACGCCGCCAGCCAGGCTGCCGCCCCCTGCCTGGATGGTCGCTCCGGCGTTCCGCACCGAGATCGCTGCCGTTGTCCGCGAAGAGCGGGTGCCCTATCGAGCACCTCTGATGGAGCCGGCGCAGGGGCCGTATCGCAGCATCCGCGAGGTACCGCGGGTCGGCTGAATATGTCGCCGGTCGAATAGTCCGGGATTCCATACCCCCATCCAAGCCGCTGCGACCGCCTCATCGCCCGCCGAGTTGCGCGCGCGATAGGAAAAATCCTAGACATGTAGGATAGTCCAGCTAGAACATAACAAGAACAATAATAGCCGAGTCGATCATGGGAAAACCCGTCTTCCGCGCCTCGCCTGGATGCGAGATCGCGTGCATCGCCTGCGACGTCAGATGCGCGATTCTGGCCGGCGAGGCCGACGACGCCTGGCGGCGGGTGGAATATCTGCGCCGTGAGCATGGGTTGGATCCCGCACCGGGACAGGCTGAGAGCCTGAAGCGCGCTGAAGCGCTGCTGGCAGGCGCAGAGCGAGATTTCGCGCGAGCGCGTCCCGCCGGCTTGCTGGGACATGCTCTTCCAGCATGGTCTCGAACATCCGGGTCAACGCGTCTGCATTAGGGAGGGCGACATCGAGACGGACATATTGCACCGACGGTCCGGCGACGATTGGTCCGGCCTCTGCTTCGTCGGCCGAAAGGCCGGCCAGCGCGAGGACCTCCTGAGGTTCCACTCCGTAGGGCTGCAGCGCAGCGGCGATCCGGCGCGCGGTATCGATGGGGATCAGGCCGGTGAAGCGCTTCTCCTCATAATAGGCGTAGCGCGTGTCGAGCGGGCTGCCGAGCTGCGCGGCGAAGGCGCGCATCGACAGACCCGACCGAGCCCGTAACGCGCGCATGCTTTCATAGGGATGCGCCATGGGACGCCTTTACTGCTGGTTCAACCGCAGGTGTCAGTAAATCTTGTTTTATTATGTGCAACAGAATTGTGGGAAAGCGAGGCGGAGCGATGGCAAGGGCAGGACGGAAACGCAAGGCCGGGGCGCGCACCAAGGCGGGACGGCTCATTGCCACCACCCGTCCGCGGGCGGATGGTGGCACCGCAGAACTGCGGCTGCACCGCGCACGGCGGGCCGGTGCGCTCGACCCGCTGACGACGCGGTTGTGGCAGCAGGGCAAGGCCGAGGAGGCAGCCGAGGCAATCGGCGGTGGCGATCATGGCCAGGGGATCGACGCGATCGGCCGGGCCTGGCTCGCCGGGCTGCTCGAGCATCCGGCGCGTGGCGCCGAGGCGATGCGCGACGCCGGGCGCGTTCTGTTCAAGCTCTACTGGTCGCATTATGCCGAACTTGCGCCAAGCGGAGGGCTGTATCGCGAACTGTCTGGACGCGGCGTGGTGCGCTCGGACGCGAATGATGATATCGAGCGTTCGGCCCAGCTCGAGCGCGCGCTCAACCGCCGGCTCGCGATCCTCGACGATTGCGGCCGCGACGTGCGCAAGGCGGTCGAGAGCCTGTGCATCGACCATCATTTCGAGTTTGGACCATTATGGCTCGACCGGCTGATTGCCGCGCGGCGAGAGAAGCAGGCGGCGGATGCCGAGGCGGCGCGCCGGCTGGAATTTGCGCTGTTGGGGCTGGCGGCGCTGACGTAGAAGTGGAAGCCTTTCTGTTTCCCGGCCGATCCGACCCGCTTCGTATCGGCCGGCCGACGATCGAGAGCGGCGGATAGCGAAAGCCTTGGCCTATGTGGCTCTGGCCCGCGCTGAGCGCGGCTGATAGATATACAGCATTGTAAAGAGGCAAATTGCAGATGCCCATTTTCGATCGATTCTTGACGCTGTCCCCTGACCTGCTCGCCGTGGCCGATATCCGCGATGGGCTGCTGACGCGCGTCAATCCAGCCGCCTGCCGCATTTTGGGGCGCAGTGAGGCCGAACTGCTGTCCCTGCCGTTTTTCGAACTGGTCCATCCGGACGACCGTGACGACGCAGTGGCGGCGACGGCAGCGGCGGTGACGGCAGCGGCGGTTGGGGCACGCCAAACTGACGTCCGCTTCGAATACCGGTTCCTCCGCAAGGACGGCAGCCATTTCTGGGCCGAGGCGCACGGCACCTATTACCCCGACGAGGGTCTGCTCTACGGCATCGCGCGCGACATCACCCAGCGCAAGCAAAACGAGGCCGCACTTGCCGCCGCCCAGGCCGAGCGGGATGCGGTCCTCGAAAGCATCAGCGACGCCTTCTACTCGGTCGACGCCGAGTGGCGGATCACCTACGCGAATGCGCGAGCGGCCGAGATACTGAACAAAAGCCCCGAGGCCGTGCTGGGGCGGCGGCTAACTGACGTCATTTCTGCGAAGGTCGCCGCGTCGCCCGAGTTCCAGCTCCTAAAACTGGCAATGTCCGAGCGCCAACCGCAGGATATGGATTTCAGCGAAGCTGTAGGGCGATGGGCCTCGTTGCGGACCTATCCGCGCGACGATGGCGGACTTTCTATCTATATTCGGGATATCACCGAACGCAAGCGTATGGAAGAGGCGCTGCAGGCCAGCCGTGCGCACTTCGAAGCGGTCGCCAATCTCGTACCCGACATGCTGTGGCGCAGCGGACCCGATGGAACCGCGACCTGGTTCAATCAAGGCTGGGTAAACTATCACGGACGCCCTCTCGAGACGCTGCTGGATGCGGGTTGGAGCATCTTGCATCCCGATGATGTCGAGACCGCCCAGGCGACTTTCGAAGCCGCGCTTCGTGGCAGACAGCCAGTGACCCATGAACAGCGCTTCCGGCGCAGCGATGGCGTGTACCGCTGGTGCCTGGTGCGTATCCAGCCCCTGCTCGACAGCGATGGCGAGATTACCGCCTGGTTCGGCGCTGCGACCGATATCGACGACCTGAAGCGCTCCCAGGAATTGCAGGAGCTGCTCATCGCCGAACTCCAGCACCGGACGCGCAACCTGCTTGGCGTGGTTCGCTCGCTCGCGGCGCAGACCTTGGCAGGCAGCGCCGCGCTCGATGATTTCTCCGAACGGTTCAACCGTAGGCTGGGGGCGCTGTCGCGCGTCCAGAGCTTTCTCTCGCAGGCGGCCGCGACAGGAATCCGCGAACTCGTGTGCACCGAACTCGCGGCGCATGGCATCGAGCCGGACGAGACGCGGGTTGTCCTTGATGGGCCGTCGGTCGAATTGCCGATGGGTCACGTCCAGTCGCTCGCGCTGGCCGTGCATGAACTGACCACGAACGCCCTGAAGCATGGCGCATTCGCCACGCCTTCGGGGCGCCTCGCCCTCCGCTGGTGGATCGAAGGTGAAAAAGGCTCGTCGCTGTCGCTCGAGTGGCGCGAAAGCGGGGTTGCGATGCCGGATGGGGCAAGCCTGCGCCGGGGATTTGGACTCGACCTGATCGAACGGAGTTTGCCCTATCAGCTCAAGGCGAAGGTCAAGATATACTTTTCACCCGACGGTGTGGTCTGCAATCTCGTGCTGCCGCTTTTCCAGGCTAATTCACTGGAGGTTTAGAGCGATGAACAATCAGGCTAAGTAGCCACCATTCTGGGCAGGCCGTCTGATCTAAACAGCCCGTCGGCCTGTGCTTTCATCGCGGCCTCTCAGTCCCCCGGCTCCACCACCAGCGTATTCCCTTCCACCGCTGTCACCTTCGCAATCGTTCCCGCCGCCATGTCGGGTCCCCTTGCCGGCCAGAAGCTGTCGCCATCGGTTGCCCGGCCCTGGCCAGCGACGATGGGTTCGCAGATCGTCACGCGCATGCCGATTGTGCGGGCGGCGCGGTTGTTGAGGAGGGGATCGGAAGGGCTCGCGGCACGGCGGTAGAGGATGCCGCCGATGTAGATGGAAGCGACCGAGGCGCAAGCGAAGATGGCGAGATCGACAGCCAGCGGCGGATCGAACAGCAGCGCGACGATGCCGGTGAGGATCGCCGCCAGTGCCAGCCAGATCAGGAAGACGCCTGGCACGAAGATCTCGGCCGCCGCGAGCAGCACGCCGGCGACCCACCAACCCCAACGCAGGTCGATCAGGGCGAGGACGTCGTTCATGCCGGTTCGGCCGGCGGCTGCGGCGTGGTGGTCGGAACGCTGGTGCGGGTGCCGCTGCGCGACGGCGCCTTTGCACGCGGCGTTATGACGGAGGCGGGCGTGCCATCATCGCCGAGCGCGGCTTTGGCCAGCGCGCCGATGCCGCCGAGAGTGCCGATCAACTGGGTGGCTTCGACCGGGAACAGGATCGTTTTGGCGTTGGGTGAGGTCGCGAACTTGCCGACCGCCTCGACATATTTCTGCGCGACGAAATAGTTGATCGCCAGCGCCTCGCCGCCCGCGATTGCATCGGACACGACACGGGTCGCGGTCGCCTCGGCCTCGGCGGCGCGCTCGCGGGCTTCGGCATCGCGGAAGGCGCTCTCGCGACGGCCTTCGGCCTGGAGGATCTGGCTCTGCTTCTGCCCCTCCGCCTTGAGGATTTCCGAAGCCCGCTGGCCCTCGGATTCGAGGATCAGCGCGCGCTTCTCGCGCTCGGCCTTCATCTGGCGGCCCATAGCGTTGACGATGTCGGCGGGCGGACGGATGTCCTTCAGCTCGACGCGGGTGAGCTTGACGCCCCAGGCGACGGTGGCGTGATCGACCACGCTGAGCAGCCGTGCGTTGATCTCGTCCCGCTTCGACAGCGTCTCGTCGAGGTCCATCGAGCCCATCACCGTGCGCAGGTTGGTGGTGGTGAGCTGGAGCAGCGCGCGATAGAGGTCCGACACCTCATAGGCGGCCTTCACCGGATCGAGCACCTGGAAGAAAACGACGCCGTCGACCGACACCATCGCATTGTCCTTGGTGATGATCTCCTGCCCCGGAATGTCGAGCACCTGCTCCATCATGTTGACGCGGCGGCCGACGCGATCGACGAACGGCATGATCAGAGTGAAGCCCGGCGGCGCGGTCTTGGTATAACGGCCGAAGCGCTCGATCGTATATTCATAGCCCTGCCGCACGACGATGACCGCCGAGAAGACGAACATCACCGCCAGCAACGCCAGCGCCGCGAACAAAATGGCTGCGATCGTCATGCTCTGCTCTCCCGATATGCAGGCGGATGATAGCGCGTTGGCGGTGGCATGACAGCGAAACAACGCGCAGTATCATGGGTCGGCGTTCTTTCTTCGCGATGACGCCTCATCGGACGGACATTAACCCACCGGCACGCGTTTATCGATTCTTACGTGAAGGAAACGACCGGCGATGCGCCTGAAAATCGAAGCGGACCTGCAATACCGCATGTCCGAGCCCGTCGATGTGCTGCTGGCGATCGAGGCGGCGCAGCTCGTCGATCAGAAGCTGATCAGCGACCGGCTGACCGTCGATGGCGTCGGGCCGCTGCGCCCGATCGATGGCGAGGACGGCATTGGGCGGCGGACCTGGATGGAGGCGAGCGGCGACGTCCATGCCCGCTACGAGGCCATGGTCGACATCGAGCGGCGACCCTTATCGATCGAGGCTCTGCCGATTACGCCACGACGCGATCTGCCGCCCGAGGTCATCCCCTATCTGTGGCCGAGCCGCTATTGCGAGGCCGACCTGTTCGAGGCGTTCGTCGAGCGGGAGTTCCCCGGTGAGAATCACGGCTCCAAGATTCTCGCCATGTCGCGCTGGATTCACCAGCATGTCGATTATCGCATCGGCTCCAGTGATGCCTCCACGAGCGCGGTGGGCGTGTTCGTCTCGCGCCGGGGCGTGTGCCGCGATTTTGCGCATCTGCTGGTGAGCTTCGCGCGGGCGGCCGGCGTGCCTGCACGGCTGGTATCGGCTTATGCCTGGCGGCTCGACCCACCGGATTTCCACGCGGTGGTGGAGATCTGGCTGGCCGGCGAATGGTATCTCGTCGATCCGACCGAGCTTGCCCCGCTCGATGGAGTGGTGCGGATCGCCGTCGGCCGCGATGCCACCGACATCGCCTTCATGACCGTGTTCGGGACCGCCGAACTGATCGAGCAGAAGGTGTCCGTCATGCAAATCCCGGCCACGGCAGTAGCCGCCTGAGGTCAGCATCGCAGGAGGTGTTCCGCGGCCAGGGGCAAGCGAGGTATCGGCGGTGGCGGTAGCGTCTGGCCAAACTGCTGCTATATCAGGGCGATGAGCATGACCGCTATCGATGTGTGGGTCGGAAAGACCCTGTTCGTCCCGCCAATCATCAAATTCTGCCAACTCACCCGGCAGAGCCAATATGCCGTATCGCGGCTGCTGTGGTTCGTCACCGCGCTCGATCAGTTGCGCATCGCCACATCGCTGACGTCGCAGATCATCGCGGGCCTGTTCAGCCTGTTCATGATGTTCACCGCCTCCTTCCGCGCTGACATGCCCGCGATCAGCCTGATGTGGTTCCGGATCATGGCGCTCCTGTTGCTGGTGCTGGATGTCTTTTCGGGCGTTGTCAGCGGCGCCTGGAAGGGAGTCGAGATATGGATCCTCGTATTATTCGCCGAATATGCCGCGACGATCCGGACGATCCCGCCTAAGGAGCAGGCCAAGGCCGCCCGGACCGTGCGCGCCCGAGAAGCCGGGCGCTGACGCGGCGATCGGGAGGCCAGCCATGCCGAACAGCAGAGCTCTCCTCGCGCTTGCAGTGCTGGCTATGGCGGCTGCCGCGTCGGCTGAGCAGGCGCCGATTACCGGCCAGCGCCCCTTCGCCGCCAAGCCGTTCCAGACCAGTGTCGTCGCGACTTTCGACCGGCCCTGGGCGATGGCGTTCCTGCCCGATGGCCGGATGCTCGTCACCGAGAAGGCCGGGCATATGCTGCTGTTGTCCGCGGATGGCCAGCGCCGCACCGAGGTTTCCGGAATTCCAGCGGTCAATCCGGCCGGCCAGGGCGCCCTCGGCGAGGTCGTGCCGCATCCGGACTTCGCCAGGAATCATCTGGTGTATTTCAGCTATTCCTCACCCGGAGCGCCCAACGGGATCGTGCTGGCGCGCGGCAAGCTGGCCGGCGATGTCGATGACGCACGCCTCGAGGGCGTAACGACGCTCTACCGCGGCTTTCCGCTCCGGGGTGGCGGCAGCCAATATGCCGGAAGGATCGCCTTTTCGCCCGATGGCTATCTGTTCTTCTCGATCGGCGAGCGCCAGAAGGCCACGCCGGCGCAGGACCCCACGGGCGTGCTCGGCAAGATCGTGCGGCTTACGCCGGACGGCAAGCCCGCGCAGGGCAATCCGCTGGTCGGGCAGGGATTCGACCCGGCGGTATGGAGCTATGGGCACCGCAACCCGCTCGGCCTCGCCTTCGATCTGCAGGGGCGCCTGTGGGAGAATGAGATGGGGCCGCGGGGCGGCGACGAGGTCAACCTGATACTGCCCGGGCGGAACTATGGCTGGCCGATCGTGTCCAACGGTGACAATTATGACGGCTCGCTCATTCCCGACCACCCGACGCGGCCGGACTTGGAGGCGCCGAAGGTCAGCTGGAACCCTTCGATCTCACCGTCGAGCCTACTGGTCTATTCGGGCAAGCTCTTCCCGAAATGGCGTGGCAAGGCCCTGATCGGCGCGCTCTCCGGCCGTTCCCTCATCCTGATAGAGCTGGGCCAGGAAGATGCCCGGGAGCAGGCGCGCTATGACATGACGAATCGCATTCGCGCGGTCCAGCAGGCACCCGATGGCGCCGTCTATGTGCTGGAAGACGGCGGCGATGCGCGGCTGCTCAGGCTGACCCCGAAGCATTAAACTCTTTTCATCCAACTTACCGGCGGGACGGCGGCCAGGCGTCGAGGCGAAGAAGCCGCTCTGCAAGCATCACGGGCGGGTGAGCCTGGATGGCATCGGCGGCGCGACGCGACCGGCGGCCCGGGTGGTCGCATCGGGCTGGGGTTCGCCGAACGCCAGGCGAAACGGCGCAATGCCGGCCCAGACCTCGTCGCCCATGTCCTCCTCATCGTCGACGGGATCGCCGGTGCGGATCTTCACCGAGGCTTCGTCGATGGGCATCCACATTATGCTGGTCGCCTTGAACTCCTGCGGCGAGACCGGCCGCAGGCCATCCCAGCGTCCGGGATAGAAGCTTTCCGTCATTGCCTTGAGCCGGGCGAGCTTCTCGTCGTCACCCACCACCAGCCGGCCCTTGCCGAACAGCATCGCGGATCGGTAATTGGCGGAATGGTGAAAGGCGGATCGCGCCAGCACCAGGCCGTCCAGATGAGTGACGGTCAGGCAGACATCGACATCCTCGCTGGCGCGGAGCGCACGACTGGCGCTGGACCCATGCCAGTAGATCGAATCGCCCTCACGCCAATAGAGCGTCGGGGTCACCACCGGGTAGCCCTCGAACACATAGCCGACATGGCAGAGCATGCCGGCGTCGAGAACGGCGTGGAGGGTGTCGCGATCATAGGCGGCGCGTTCATGGACGCGCCTTACGCGCGTGCGTGCGCTCGGTGGTAGAGATGGCAAGCTGTTCCCTCGGCGCTGGTTCTGCGAGCGTGACGCCCCGCCCTGGAGGAGGCGGGGCGGGGCACGCTCAAGCACAAACCGCCCCCGATATGCGCGGCGGTGTACCCTGTCGTTGGGTATAATGGAAAAGCGAAGAAGGTGCCAGTTCGCGCGAAGACCCGCCGGCGACGGGGGGGTGACCGACGGGTCCGCACTCTCCTGAGCCGCGGGTATAAGGGGGGCTTTGCCGGCTCGGAGACCAGAACCGATCGATAGCCGGTAAGTTCCTTTACGGCACCGTTACTGGCCGGGCACCATCGAATGTCGTCGCCGGCCCGTGCCGCTCAGTGGCTTACCCGCTCGAGTTCGGCGATCAGTGCGTTGGCGCGATACGGCTTCTGGAGGAACGGGACCGCCGCGGGCATGTCTATATCGTCGGGGTAGAGGTGCCCCGAGGTCAGGATGACGGGAAGCGTTGGCCAGCGCTCCTGCACCATGGCGGCCAGCGCGAGACCGTCCAGCGCGCCAGGCATCTTTATATCGCTGAACACTATGTCGATGTCGCCGCGATCGTCGAGCACGGCCAAGGCAGAATCGGCGTCTGCGGCTTCGATGGCCGCGTAGCCCGCGTCCTCGATCGCATCGACTGCCATCAAGCGGACGAACAGCTCATCCTCGACGACAAGGACCACCCGTCGTTGCATATCCGGGTTTACGCTACGGCCCATGGCAAAAACTGACCTCCAAAAGGGGAGAATGCAAATCGAAAGCCTGCTCTATTTGCCGCGGGAAATCCACCCGGAAGAAAACGTACCGTACACGAAATGATATGGCGGCCCAGACCGTTACGGCCCCGCCATGTCAGGGAGCTTGGGTACGGCCCCGCCATGTCAGGGAGCTTGGGTCTTGCCGTTCAATCCGCCAACGATATGCATCAGCGTGCCGATCGTCCCTCCCACCAGAAGGCCGACGAGGCCCGACAAGAAGGCGGCAATAATCCAGGGCAGCAGTGCTGGCGCAAAGGGGGCGGCACGAGCGGCGGAATCTGCGAGGTGATGGATCAGCGCCGCCGGCGCGTCGACGCCGAAGACCGCGAGCCCGTGAACGATGATACCGCCGCCGACCCAGATCATCGCGGCGGTGCCGATGATCGACAGCCAGCGCATGATGATCGGCATCGCCTTAACCATCGAGCGGCCGATCGCGCGGGTCGCGGCGAGGTCGCGCCTGGCGAGGTGGAGACCGATATCGTCCATCTTCACGATCAGGCCGACGACACCATAGACGCCGATCGTGATCGCGATGCCGACCGCTGCCAGCACCCCCGCCTGGATCGGCAGCGGTTCAGCGGCGACTTCGCCCAGCGCAATCGCCATGATCTCCGCTGACAGAATGAGATCGGTACGGATCGCCCCGGACACCTGCTGCTTTTCGAGAGTCGCGGCATCGATGCCGGCCAGCGCCTCCTCCGCGTGGTCGTGCCCGCCGATCGCCTCGAGCACTTTCTCCGCCCCCTCGAAGCACAGGAAGCCGCCGCCCAGCATCAGCAGCGGCGTGATCGCCCAGGGTGCGAAGGCGCTAAGCAGCAATGCGATGGGCAGCAGGATGAGCAGCTTGTTACGCAGCGATCCCACCGCGATCCTTGCGATGATCGGCAGCTCGCGATCCGGCGTAAGACCGGTCACGTAGCGCGGCGTTACGGCCGCGTCGTCCACGACGACGCCCGCCGCCTTCGCGCCCGCCTTGCCTGCGGCGGCGCCGACATCGTCGAGCGATGCCGCCGCCAGCTTGGTCAGGCCGACGATGTCGTCCAGCAGCGCTACAAGTCCCGAAGCCATCCGCGTCCTTCCATCTTCATCGAGGGGCGTCCTGTAGAGACCGCCCCGAACAGATCAAAGGAGAAGTGTTTTGGTTGGCGCCTGGGCGGGATAGATCAGGCCGGCGACGTGATGGTCGAGGCATTACCGAACTTCATCGTCAGCCGGCAAGGCTGAGCGCCACCGCTTCCGCCACCTTGATGCCATCGACTGCGGCCGAGAGGATTCCGCCCGCATAGCCGGCGCCTTCGCCGGCGGGATAGAGGCCGCGGACGTTGAGGCTCTGGAAATCCTTGCCGCGGGTGATCCGGATAGGAGAAGAAGTGCGGGTTTCCACACCGGTCATCATCGCGTCGGGATCGTCATAGCGCGGAATTTGCCGACCGAAGATCGGCAAGGCCTCGCGCAGCGCCTCGATGGCGAAGTCCGGGAGGCATGCGGCGAGGTCGGTCAGGTGGACGCCGGGCTTATAGGACGGCACGACCTCGCCGAGCGCCGTCGACGGCCGGGCGGCGAGGAAGTCGCCGACACGCTGCCCCGGCGCTGCATAGGTCGATCCGCCGGCGACATAGGCCCGCTCCTCCCAATGGCGTTGCAAGGCGATGCCGGCGAGCGGGTGGTCCGGATAGTCGCGCTCGGGCGTGATGCCGACGACGAGCCCGGAATTCGCGTTGAACTCCTGCCGCGAATATTGGCTCATGCCGTTGGTGACCACCCGGCCGGGTTCCGACGCCGCGGCGACGACCCGGCCGCCGGGGCACATGCAGAAGCTATAGACGCTGCGGCCATTGGCGCAGTGATGCGACAGGCTATAGGCTGCGGCGCCAAGGTCCGGATGGCCGGCGCAGGCGCCGAAGCGGGCGCGGTCGATCCAGCTTTGCGGGTGCTCGATGCGGACCCCGATCGAGAAGGGCTTCGCCTCGATATGCACACCGCGCTCATGGAGCATGTGAAAGCTGTCGCGAGCGCTGTGCCCGACGGCCAGCACCACATGCTCGGCTTCGAGAAAATCGCCGGTGTGGAGCTGTAGCCCGCGCACGCGCCCCTGCTCGATCGCGATATCCTCGACGCGGTGCTCGAACCGATATTCGCCGCCGAGCGCCTGGATCGTCTCGCGCATGCTTTCGACCATCGTCACGAGCCGAAAGGTGCCGATATGCGGATGCGCCTCGGTCAGGATCTCGGGTGGCGCGCCGGCCTTGACGAACTCGGTCAGCACCTTGCGCCCGAGGAAGCGCGGATCCTTGATCTGGCTGTAGAGCTTGCCGTCCGAGAAGGTGCCGGCGCCGCCTTCGCCGAACTGGACGTTGGACTCGGGATCGAGCACGCCGCGCCGCCAGAGGCCCCAGGTGTCCTTGGTCCGCTCACGCACCACCTTGCCGCGATCGACGATGATCGGGCGGAAGCCCATCTGCGCCAAAATCAAGCCGGCGAACAACCCGCAGGGGCCGGCGCCGATCACGACGGGGCGGGGGGCTCCGGCGGGCGCGCTGGTCACGAAGCGATAGCCGGTGTCGGGCGTCGCGCGGACATGTGGATCGCCAGGGAAGCGTGCCAGAACCGATGCTTCGTCGCGCAGCGCCACGTCGACCGAATAGACGAGCAATATCGCCGACTTGCGACGCGCGTCATTGGCACGACGGGCGATGGTGAAGTCCACCAGCTCGGCCGGCGTGATGCCGAGCCGCTGGATGATGGCTGCACGCAGGGCTTCGGCCGGGTGATCGAGCGGGAGCTTGAGTTCGGAGAGACGGAGCATCAGCGGGGCTTTAGGGCCGTCCCGTCATGGCTGCAATCGAAGGCGTCCTCACAGCACATCTCCAAACATGAAGTAGAGCAGGGCAAGCCAGGCGATGAGTCCGCCGAGCCCGATGATCCAGCCGAGATAGCGCTGGAGGCGATCGGTCCATTCATCCATGGCTGCCACGTAAACTGCTCCATCTCCATGGTCCAGAAATCAGCACGCTGTCTATCATGTTCAGCGAGCGGCCGATGTGATGGAAACGCATGCCGGCGATCGTGGCGCAGTCGCCCAGCTCCATCTGCGCGTAAGGCGATTCAGAGTTGACTTGTAGTTCTTCATTTGTTCTCTCCGACTCACCCGATATGAGTTGAAAATATCCCTGTCTCCGCACTGCGCGGAGCAGGATGCGCTGCCGAGACACCGTGCGATGCTCAGCGTCGGTGGGCGTGGGAACTCGTCTCCGATCGGCCAATCAGAACTACGAAATGTGAGCGTCCTCACGGATAAGATTACCAATTCATTTAAACAGAGAATGCTTTTGAGCTATTTGTAGGAGTCTATGTATGACAGCGAACTATAGTTCCAATAATCCTGCTCTGTCGGCCGCGCGCGACCTTATCATAGCGCAGGGAAATATCGCGGAGTTGGAGGCTTGGCACCAGCAGGTCTCAGGTCCAAAAATTGCGCTGACTAAAAGCTACACCGGAACATTCACCGTGGCCGATCAGTCGGATGCTGACGATCTTGCAGGGACGGCCGTGAAGGGGAAGGTTCTTGTCACGGCAGGCGGCACGCCGTCCAATCCGCTACGTCTTCGAAATTTCTCGGTCGAAGGCGCCGACAATCCAGATAACGTGAACACGATTATCCTGGTTCAATTGCATAACGCATCCTCGACCATATCCAACGTCGTCATCGAGGATTTCACGATAGATGGTATCGGTGAGTTTGCCTATATGGGCATCGGCGGCGATAGCTACGCAAAGAATGTCCTGGTTCAACGCGGAGATATTTTTGCGGTAGGCAATGATCCAGCCCGCATCTTCAAGAACAGCATATTCCGTCACAACTACGTGCATGACTTGCGCGGGTGGACGACGGCTGATGGCACCTATGTGCCGAATGCGTCGGATAACCCATCGCAGACGCCTAACCCGCTCGTCGTGAATCCCCATCTCGATTGCTGCCAAGGTTTATACGGCCAGTCGGTAATCGAAGAGAATTGGCTTCAAAGTACGACAGGAGATTCCTCGACGGCGGTGATCCTCGTCAAGCCCGATTCAAGCGAAGATATTGTCAGCTATCTGATCAGGGCAAATTATATCGAGGGCGGTAAGGATTATCCCATCAAGCTTGTTACCAAGAACATTTCACTTACCAACCCGGGGAATACGGTTTCTGGTGTGGTCGTTCGAGATAATCTTATTAGCAAGAATTACGGAAATTATCCAGCTGATCCGCCTTATTCCGTTGGCAGCATCTACAGCGACTGCGCTACTTTTTCTGGCAATGTGTATGCTGAGGACAGGTCCCCGATCCCGATTCCGTTCATGACGGCTCGACCAAATCTTCTTGCCAGCCCCACCGATCTGTCCAATGCGGCCTGGGTCGCATCTGCTGTCAGCGTCGTGACCGGGCAGACCGGTTCGGGCGGCGGCGCGACAGCATCTTCGGTTAAGGAGACGGCTTCGACCGGTTATCACGATGTGGATCAGTGGATAAGCAAGGCAAGTTCCATCAAGGATTACCGGATGACGGCGCGCGTGAAGGCCAATGGGCGTTCCTTCGCCAAGCTCGCCGTAGCCGGGGCGGCCTATAGCGGCGGAGCGACCTGCTTCTTCGATCTAAGCGCGGGGACGGTCGGCTCTTCCTATAATTATGGGACGATGACGCCGCCTTATCTGGCCAAGATACAGGCGGTCGGAACGGCCGGCTGGTATCAGATCGAAATCCGTTTCAAGTCGGATGCGACAAATCAGCTCAATTATGCGGTGCAGATCGCTTCTGCCGACAGTGTGGATAATTATGCTGGCGACACTACGAAGGGGCTGTTCATAGAGTCACCGTATCTCGCAGAGCTCCCTCCGCATCTGTGAGGGTAAGCATCATCGCAAGATAATCATTCGAGAACGCAGGATCGATCCGGAAATCCTATGAAGGAGGAATGGGAGGCGCTTAATTGTCGCTTCCCATTTTCCCGTTCAGCATGGTTATCAGCTGATCATTGTCGTGCGCACGGTACCGGCTGCATTCAGGCACGGCGGGCGGCACTGCGATCAGGAGCGCCAGAAGCGCTTCGTTTCGACCAGCGCATCGAAGCATCGCTCGGCATCGCACAGCAGGCGCCGGCGAGCCTTCGGTCGTGGGGGGCCGATCTCCGGATCCAGCCCCAGCTTCGCCAGAAGCTCGGGTGCGGCAGCCATGTCGTTGAGCCTGCCAAGTTTGTCCTGCAGCGCTTCGAGCCGGTCGAGCAGCCGTTCCATCCGGCGACGCGCTTTCCGGTCTGGGTAGAGCGAGACGAAAAACTCGGCGGCATAGCGCAGCTTCTTCGCGTCCTTGCGCACCTCATGGCGATGTTCGTCGTCCAGGGTCGCGAGGCACCGACCTTCGCGCCTGATGCGTTTGCGCAGACGATCAAGCCGGTCCGCTGCGAAGACCGAGATCATCTCGTCATGCTGTCCCGGATCCGGGTGCGGCTCCCTCCACGTGCCGATCGCCAGCCATTCGGCAAGCTCGATCGGCAGCAGCCGGACGCGGCTGCTCTCCAGCAAGTTGCGGAGGTGACTGAAGCGGCTTTCACGAATCGTGGCCAGTTTTGCTCGTCCAGATCCTTCCAGCTGCGGCATCAGGACATCGATGTCGCGAACGGCGCCGAGTTCGCCAGCCAACCATCGCAACTCGGCTGCGAGCATGGCGGCGCGGTCGTCGCCAGCGAACAGCGGCTTGAACAGCACGAAGGCGGAGCGGAGCCGACGCAGACCCACCCGCGCCTGGTGGATGGCCTCGCCTGCCTCGGTTTCGAGCAGCAACGTTTCGTTCAGCCGATATTGCTTGAGGCAGGAGCTTGCGATCAAGGTGAAGGAATCGGCGGCGCCCATGTCACGGGCAAGGCGGATGGGTTCGGCTTTGGCGACGCTGGACGGCGCGGCCGCGACCAGCGCGTAGCCGCATCCGGATTTCGAACGAACGCCGAGCCGCAGCGGAACCTCCTCGTTGAGGCTCCGGGCGAGATCGAACAGGATCTGCGGGGAGCCGTCTTTCAGCTCGAACTCGATTTCGGACAGGGCGAGGCACCGCTTGCCAGCGCGAACCTCTCCTGAGTCGATGGAAAATTCTATCGTCGCCCCAGCCCGCTCGATCATTCCTGAGATGCGTTCGACGTCGGTGATGAACAGCGGTTCGACATTGCCCAATGTCGCGGCGTCGACATATTGGATCAGCGGACCTGCTCTTTCGTCGAGGATCGGCCGATTGCCATCGATCGGCCGCTCCCACTCTCCACGGATGAACAGGGCCCCCGCCGTGCTGGTGGAAGCCTTGACCGTCTGGATATTGCGATCGCCCTCGTTGCGGAGGCGCACGGCGTAGCCGGCACCGTGGAGCCGAAGATCCGGCGTATCGAAGTAGGTTGCGATGAATCGCTTGCGCTCCGCGTCATGCGCATCGAGGAGCGCCGAGCCAGTCAGCCGATCGCGCTTGACGGGATCATATTCGAGCTTCAGTTCGATTTCGACTGAATCGTCCATATCGTCCTAGCCGGGGGGCGATCGCATTGGCTGTGTACTATCCTGCAGCCAGGGAGTCATCTCCCATCGCCGCTGCGATGCGGTGGATGCCGGGCCTCCGGCTGGCGCGCATCTTCGGACTCCGCTAGCCTGCAGCGATGTTAGCATTGCCGCCGCGCCGAAGTCATCCAAGCCATCGATCCGCATCATGACCGGTCTGCGCGCACTCTACCCGCCGATCGAGCCTTATGCGACGGGCATGCTCGATGTCGGCGATGGCCACAGCATCTATTATGAGCGAGTCGGCACGCCGGGTGCGAAGCCTGCGGTCTTTCTCCATGGCGGGCCGGGCGCTGGCTGCTCGCCCGATCACCGCCGGCTTTTCGATCCCGCGCGCTACGATGTGCTGCTGTTCGACCAGCGGGGATGCGGGCGATCGACGCCGCATGCCGCCCTCGACGCGAACACGACCTGGCACCTTGTCGAAGACATCGAGCGGCTGCGCGCCCTGATGGGCGTCGATGCATGGCTGGTGTTCGGCGGCAGCTGGGGCTCCACGCTGGCGCTTGCCTATGCCGAGACGCACGCCGCTCATGTCAGCGCGCTGATCCTGCGCGGTGTGTTCACGGCAACGCGAGAGGAAATCTCCTGGTATTATCAGTTCGGCGTGTCGCAGATGTTTCCCGACAAGTGGGAACGCTTCGTCGCCCCGATCCCCGATGCCGAGCGAGGCCGGATGGTGGCAGCCTATAACAAGCGGCTCACGGGGGACGATCCCGTCATACAGCTCGAGGCGGCGAAGGCGTGGAGCCTGTGGGAAGGCGAGACGATCACGCTGCTACCGAGCGCCGACCTGAGCGCGACCCACGGCGACGACCATTTCGCGATCGCCTTCGCGCGCATCGAGAATCATTATTTCCATCATGACTGCTGGCTGGAACCGGAGCAGCTGCTCCGCGATGCAGCCTGGCTGCGCGGCATCCCCGGCACCATCGTCCATGGCCGCTACGACATGCCCTGTCCGCTCCGCTATGCCTGGGCGCTGCACAAGACCTGGGCCGATGCCGAGCTCCACGTGATCGAGGGCGCCGGCCATGCCTATTCCGAACCGGGCATCCTCGATCAGTTGATCAGGGCGACGGACCGGTTCGCATAGGGGAGGGGTATGGCAGGTTTCCTGCGGCGCAAGCCGATCGACAGCGTCGGGCGGCCGCCAGGCGGGCTGACGCCGACATTGTCGTGGCCGCACCTGATGGCGCTTGGGGTGGGCGCCATCGTCGGGACGGGTATCCTGACGCTGATCGGGGTAGGCGCGGATCGCGCCGGGCCATCGGTGTTGCTGTCCTTCGCGATTGCCGGTGTGATCTGCGCCTGCGCGGCGCTGGCCTATGCCGAGCTGGCGGCGATGATGCCGGCCTCGGGCAGCGCCTACAGCTATGCCTATTCGGCACTCGGCGAGATTTTCGCCTGGGTGGTCGGCTGGAGCCTGATCCTCGAATATTCGCTGGTGGTGTCGACCGTCGCGGTCGGCTGGTCGGGCTATGCGTCGCCGCTGCTGATCGGTGCAGGCTTCCCGGCGGCGCTGACCCAGGGGCCGGAGCTTGGCGGGCTCGTCAATCTGCCGGCGATCTTCATCATCGCCGTGGTGACCGGGCTGCTGTTGCTCGGCACGCGGGAGAGCGCCCGGATCAATACGGTGCTGGTGCTGATCAAGATCGCGACGCTGTCGTTGTTCGTCGCAGTGGCCTTGCCCTATTTCGATGTGGGTCACCTGCACCCGTTCATGCCCTATGGCTTTGCCTCGATGCCGGGGCCGGACGGCGTGCAGCGCGGCGTGATGGCGGCCGCGGCGATTATCTTCTTCGCCTTCTACGGCTTCGACGCCATCTCGACCGCGGCGGAGGAAACCAAGCGGCCCGAGCGCGACCTGGCGATCGGCATCGTCGGATCGATGCTGGTGTGCACGCTGATCTATATATTGGTGGCGGCCGCGGCGATCGGCGCAGTGCCGTTCACCGGTTTCGCCGACAGCCCGGAGCCGCTGGCGCTGATCCTGCGCGACCTGGGCCGGCCAGGCGTCGCCAAGGTGATCGCCACGGCTGCCGTGATCGCGCTGCCGACGGTCCTGCTCGCCTTTCTCTATGGGCAGAGCCGGATCTTCCTGGCGATGGCCCGCGACGGATTCCTGCCGAGCGGGCTGGCGGCGATCTCCAAACGCGGAACGCCGGCGCGGATCACGGCGATGACGGCGGTCATCGTGGCGCTCCTGGCGGGGTTGCTGCCGATCGGCGAGATCGCTGCGCTGGCCAATGCCGGTACGCTAATCGCGTTCATGGCGGTAGGCGCGTGCCTGATCGTGCTGCGCCGACGCAGCCCCGAGCTACCGCGGCCATTCCGTGCGCCGGCCGCGACGCTGGTGGGGCTGGGCGCGCTATTCGGGTGCGCCTATCTGTTCGTCAGCCTCCCGGCCAAGACTCTGTTGTGGTGCCTGTTGTGGAACGCCATCGGCCTCGCCATCTACCTTGGCTATGCACATCGACGGAGCGCACTGTGCAAGTGAGCGCAAGGAACGGGAGGCCGACGAGGCGGTCTGCTGTCAGCATCCCCGAATGATGGAGATCGATAGCCCTGACTGGGACGCTGCCGCCGCCGACCTCGACGTGCGAGGCTGGACGATCCTGCCGGGGCTGCTGAGCAAGCGGGCCTGCGGCGAGGTTGCCGCGCTTTACGACGCAGGCGCGGGGTTTCGGAGCCATGTCGTGATGGAGCGGCATGGCTATGGGCGCGGCGAATATCGCTATTTCGCCTACCCGCTGCCGGCCCTGGTGACGGAACTGCGCGGCGCACTCTATCGGCGGCTCGCTCCGATCGCCAATCGCTGGCACGAGCGGATGGGGCTTGAGGTGCGCTTTCCAGCCGAGCACCTGGATTTCCTCGAGCGCTGCCATGCCGCCGGCCAGTTGCGGCCGACGCCGCTTCTGCTTCGCTATGGTGCGGGCGACTATAATTGCCTGCACCAAGATCTTTATGGCGAGCATGTCTTCCCGTTGCAGGTCGCGGTGCTCCTGTCGGCTCCTGGCGAGGATTTCACCGGCGGCGAATTCATCCTGGCCGGACAGCGGCCGCGCATGCAGTCGCGCGTCGACGTGGTGCCGCTGTCGCGGGGCGACGCCGTCATCTTCGCGGTGGCACATCGCCCGCAGCGCGGATCACGCGGCGATTATCGGGTAACGATGCGGCATGGCGTGAGCGGCTTGCGCACAGGGCATCGCCACACCCTTGGCATCATCTTCCACGACGCGGCTTGAGGTCTCCCTCAGCTGGCGAGGCGCAGTGGAGCCCTCTCCGTCTCGCCCTGGAGCGCGCGGCGACCCTCGGCCAGGATCGGATCGAGCCTGGCGGCGGGAAGGCGAGAGTCGAAGGCAAGGCCGAAGCGGTTGCCGCGAACCCAGGCGGTGCGCGCCAGCAGTTCATTGCCCTTGCATACCAGCCAGACGATCTCGCCTGGCGACGGCGGCTCGGCTGCATGGCCGAGCGCACCCTCGCTGGAGAGATCCAGGATGTGGACACGCGCGGGGCGCCCGCCGGCCAGCAACACGGCCGGCAGCATCACCCGCGTTCGCGATCCCTGCCGCGCCTCGGAGCGGCCCTTCAGGCCCAGAGCTGATGCTATCGACATCGCAAGCTACCTCTTCGACTGCCGGAACGTCCGGAGTTCGCAGCATGTCGTTACACGCAGGATCGGTATGATCGGGTTATGGGAATTGGTGAACGCGGCGGCAGGATTTGGCCAGTCCGGAGTTCCACGGGCTAAGGACGGCTATTGGCACAAAGCCGCGCGTCCGGCATTCCGTAGGCGATGACTCTCCACGCCGACAGCGCTTCGCCAGCTCCCCGCGCGGCCTCCCCGCTTACCATTCCGATCTTCAGGGCGGTCTGGATCGCATCGCTCCTGTCCAACTTCGGCGGGCTCATCCAGTCGGTCGGCGCGTCGTGGATGATGACGTCGCTGGTGCGATCGCCGCAGATGGTGGCGCTGGTGCAGGCGTCGTCGGCACTGCCGTTCATGCTGCTAGCGCTGCTGGCAGGCGCGGTCGCGGACAATGTCGATCGGCGCCGCGTGATGCTCACTGCACAGGTGTTTATGCTGCTGGTGTCGGCGGCCTTGGCGATGTTCGCGTGGCAAGGCTGGCTGACGCCTTGGCTGCTGCTGACCTTCACCTTCCTGATCGGCTGCGGCACGGCGATGAACGGGCCCGCCTGGCAAGCCTCGGTGGGCGACATCGTGCCGCGCGCGCAACTGGCGGGGGCGGTTGCACTCAACTCGATGGGGTTCAATATCGCGCGCAGCGTGGGACCGGCGATCGGCGGCGTCCTTGTTGCTGCGGCGGGGGCCGCGGCCGCCTTCCTGGTGAACGCGCTCTCCTATGTCGGACTGATCCTCGTCCTGCTGCGCTGGCGGCCCGACTTCCCGCCTCGCATGCTGCCGCCCGAGCGTCTGATGGTGGCGATGGGGGCGGGGCTGCGCTATGTCGCCATGTCACCCAACCTGCGGATCGTGATGCTGCGCGCGGCATGTTTCGGGATCGTGGCCAACGCGTTGCCGGCGCTGATGCCGCTGGTGGCGCGGAGCCTGATCAAAGGTGGGCCGCTGACCTACGGGACGCTGCTCGGCGCGTTCGGTATCGGCGCCGTCATCGGTGCGCTCGGCAGTGGACGGCTCCGCCGGCGGCTGACGACCGAGATGATGATAAGGATGGCCACGCTCGGCCTCGCGATCGGGAGCGCGGTTGCCGGGCTCAGCTCCAATATCGTCCTGACCACGGCGGCGCTTATCCTGGCCGGTGCCAGCTGGGTGCTTGCACTATCGACATTTAATGTGACCGTGCAGCTGGCCTCGCCGCGCTGGGTCGTGGCGCGGGCGTTGTCGATCTACCAGATGACGGCATTCGGGGGGATGGCGGTGGGCGCCTGGGTGCTCGGCCTCATTGCCGAACATCATGGCGTGGCGGATGCGCTTCTCGTGGGAGCGGCCATTCAGGTGGCGGTGATAGCCCTCGGCTTCCTGGCACCGTTGCCGCAGGTCCAGGACCTGAATCTCGATCCGCTTCGGCATTGGACCGAGCCCGAGACGGCTGTGCCGCTCGAACCGCGTAGCGGGCCGGTCGTGATCACGGTGGAGTATCGCATAGAACCACACAATATCGTGGCTTTTCTGGCCGCGATGACCGAACGGCGGCGAATCCGGCGGCGTGACGGCGCCCATCGCTGGACCCTTCTGCGCGATCTTCACGACGCCGAGCTGTGGATGGAACGCTTCCATCTCGCAACCTGGCTCGATTATGCCCGATACAACCAGCGGCTGACCCATGCCGATGCGGAGACGAGCTCTGCCTTGCATAAGCTGCAGAAAGAAGGCGAGCCGTTCCGGGTCCACAGGATGATCGAGCGGCAGACGGGATCGCTCCCAAGCGCTCGCCGCAGCGATCCGGTGACCGACGATCCCATAACCGATCCCGCCCGTTCGGCCTGAGGTTGTTCGGCGGACCGAAAGCGAAGATCAGGACAGCGAGCGGATCGCGGTCAGCTTGCGCTCGTACATCTCCGCGATCCTGAGATGAAGCTGCCGCACCGCTTCGGTGCTGGCCCTTGCCGCTGCTTCGCGCTCACGCTGAATACACTGCGTGTAGTGACTGAGCGTGGCATCGTTGACTTCGATCATAGCGGATTCTGCGTGACTACAGCGCCCCCCTATCACGGGCCGGTCCATCAGACGCTTCAACAATTGTAACATGACCGCGCCTGCATGCCCGGCTCGGTGTCGCGCTTTGCTATATCGGCCGCTGGATGGGGGGGGGAGAGCTGCTGTCCTCGATCGATGCGATCACGCGGCTCCACGGCGCAACGAAGGCCCGAGCATGAATCATATCGCCCTGAGCGCATCAGTGATGGACGTTTTACTTTCAATGTAGGTATACATATGTTCTTGCTATGTACTTATGGAGGAGTTGCCATGGTATGATCGGGCTCGCGGCGCGTAAGCGAATGGCTGCGCAAAGGGTGCTGAGCAACAGGCTTCCGGATGGCCAGCAAGTTGCGGATAATGTTGCTCTTATGCGAAGAATGTTAGCCGACGGTGAGGCCGATGCTCGCAACATGGGCATGGATCCAGGGGTCGCGGCAAATGTCGCCCCCTCAGCCGCCTTGGGTGTATGGCTTGGATCAGTTTTCCCGGGAGGTCATTGGGATCCAAAGATCCGAGGCAATAGGATTGGCGATGATCATGTCGGCAACATCAACTTTGGCGCGACCGGTTCGACACTTTTCCCAGCCGGCATTTTGACGAGAGCTGCTGGAATCGTGCAGAGATATCAACACCTGGTGGATCCAAAGCGTCATCCGTACGATCCATCATGGGGCAACCCCTTAACCGGGACAGGCACACACGTGGGCGATGATCCTCGGGATACGCGCGACATCATGAAGGGCGTACGGGCGGCCAACGGGCAGCGCCGCAAATGATATATTCGAGGGTGGTGTTGCCGCGAACCTTGTGGCTTGTGGTCAAGATCGGCCTGGTCATGTGGTTACTGGCCATGCTGCCCATATCGCTGATGTGCATGGCCGCGGCTGGGCCGACAACAGGGGACGCAGAGACGGGGCGGCAAATTGCCGGACATCTTGGTCTCTACCTGTCGATCGACGGCCTGACGCTGTTGCTGATCGCACGGAGCCGCCGGCATCGCTGGGTTTGGGTGATGGCCGGATTGGTTGCTTTGCCGCCTGCGGTATTTGCCATTTACATGGTCTGCTAAACCGGTGGGCCCACGACCTGCCCCTGCCGGAGCTTGATCGTTCTGGCGGATAGCCTCTGCGCTTCGCCATGATCATGCGTAACGTAGAAAGTGGGGACATCGACGTCCCGAAGCAGCGCTTCCAGCCAGTCGAGCAGCTCCGCGCGCGCGTCGCTGTCGAGGGCGGAGAGAGGTTCGTCGAGCAGGAGCAGGCGGGGCTGGCTCAGCAGGGCGCGGGCGATGCCGGCGCGCTGGGCTTCGCCGCCGGAGAGGCGCGCCGGGCGGCGGTCGAGCAGATGGGCGATGCCGGCGCGCTCGATGATGTCGTCGCGGGCGAAGCGGCCGGGCGCGGAGCGGCGGGCGGCATAGTCGAGATTGGCGGCGACGCTGAGGTGCGGGAGGAGGCCGGCGCCCTGGAAGACATAGCCGACACGGCGGTGCTCGGCAGGGACGAACGTCCGGCTATCCTGGAACACCTCGCCATCGAGGAGGATCGTGCCGGCGATCCGATCGAGCCCGGCGAGGGCACGCAGCAGCGTCGTCTTACCCGAACCGGAAGGGCCGAGCAGGGTGGTCACGCCGCGCGATGGCACCTCGAACGCGACGCGCAGCGCAAAGCACTTGCCGAGCTTTCCATCAAGGTCGACCGCGATCGTCATGGCTGGACGTTGCCGATGCGCCGCTCGACGAGGAGCAGCGCGAGGAGGGCGACGAAGGAGAACACGACCAGCACGGCTGCAATCCGGTGCGCCTCGCCGAACTGCAGGCTTTCGACCAGCTGATATATGCGGGTCGAGAGCACCTCGGTCTTGCCGGGGATGTTGCCGCCGATCATCAGCACGACGCCGAATTCACCGATGGTGTGCGCGAAGACGAGGATCGCCGCCGACAGGAAGCCGCGGCGCGAGAGCGGAATGGCGATGGTCAGGAAACGGTCAAGCGGTCCGGCCCCCATCGTCGCAGCGATCTCAAGCGGGCGGTCGCCGATCGCCTCGAAGGCGGTGCGCAGCGGCTGGACCGCGAAAGGCAGCGAATAGAAGAGCGAGCCGATCACCAGGCCGGTGAAGGTGAAGGCGAGGGTGCGGATGCCGAACGGCTGGAGGAGCGCCATCAACGGACTGTCGGGCCCGAGCGCGATCAGGACATAGAAGCCGATCACGGTGGGCGGGAGGACCAGCGGCAGCGCGGAGACCGCGCCGATGATTTCCTTCCACCAGCGGCGTGAGCGGGCCAGCCACCAAGCGAGCGGGGTGGCGAGCAGGAGGAGCAGGATGGTGGTGACCAGCGCCAGTTCGGCGGTGGTCGCGAGGACGAGGCCCATCAGCTATCTGACGACATAGCCGTAGCGCCTGATGATCGCGAGTGCCGGGCGGCTCCTGAGATATTTCAGGAAGGCGCGCGCGGCCGGATTGTTTGCGCCGGTCTTGAGCAGTACCGCCTGCTGCTCGATCGGGCTGTGCAGCCGGGCGGGTACGAGCCAGCGCGAGCCGCCGGGAACATCGATCACCTGGCTGAGCGCCACGAAGCCGGCCTGGGCTGCACCGGTCGATACGAATTGATAGGCCTGTGCGATCGAGCTTCCGGTGACGATTTTCGGTTTCAGCGCGTCGTAGATGCCCAGCCGCTGCATCGTCTCGACCGCTGCGACGCCATAGGGGGCGGTTGCGGGATCGGCGACGGCGAGCTTTTCGAAGTTACCGCGCCTGAGCACTGCACCGCGTCTATCGACGAGGCCCGGCGTCGCCGAGTAGAGCGCCAGCTGGCCGATGGCATAGGTGAAGCGTGTACCGGGGATGGCCAGGCCGTCCTGCTCCGCCTTGGCAGGGCGCTCGGCGTCTGCCGAGAGGAAGACTTCGAACGGCGCGCCATGGCTGATCTGGGTGTAGAAGGCGCCCGACGCGCCGAAGGCGAGCACGGCCTTGTGACCGGTCGCCTTCTCGAACCTGGCAGCGATCTGCCTGGCGGGCTCAGCGAAGTTGGCCGCGACGGCGACCTGCGTTTCGGCGGCCAGCACCGGAGCGGCGATCAGGAGCGCCGATGCGACCAGACATCGAATTGCGAGAGAGCGGAGCATGAGCGGCGGTCCTGCAGAGTAGGGCGCTCCGCATGCTATATCCGCGCGTATATGGCAAGGCTCTACAGTTGCGGCAGGGGAGCGTCCCGGAGCAGCGTCGACAATGTGCCGAGATCGGCATCTGCCGCGTTCAGCAGATCGCGCTCCAGCATGCGATAGGCGGCCAGCACCTGCTTGCCGCATCCGGTCACCCGTGCGCCCTTGTCGCGTCCACCGCCGGGGGTGGTGTCGACCAGCTTTTCGGCCCAGCAGCGGTTCATGCTGTCGACGAGCAGCCAGGTTCGGCGATAGCTCATTCCGAGCGCTCGGCCCGCGGCGGAGATCGAGCCCTCGCGCTCGATCGCTTCGAGGAGCGCGGCCTTCCCGGGCCCCATCGCGGCTTCCTCGCCACAGTAGATCTGAGCCTTGAGCTTGAGCGGGCCGAGCCTTGGAACCATGGCTTCGCATAGCAGCCGCGTAGCCGTTTGTCCGCTCGGATATAATTCCTATCATTATGGTAGAGAAAAGTTGCTTTCCCTTGTCGGTAAGGCGGCTAGGCAGGGACGGGCTTATAAACGAGGCGGTTATGCAGGAAGCTTATGAAGAGGCCGTTGCGGCGCCTCCAGGTGAATATTGGGACATAGACGCCATCACAGCCGAACTTCGCGACGCGCGCGAGGCCTGGCGCAGCGCGCATAAGCGCCACGCCGAACTGGGCTCGGTCGGCTTCCCCTCGCGGCATGTGCTCGACAAGATCATGGCTGCGCTGTGCGGCGCTCTGTTCCCGTTGCGGCTGGGGCCCAGTTTCGTGCGGCAGCATAATGAGGAGGCATTCGTCGCGGAGACGCTGCAGACTGCGCTGAGCCGACTCTACGGTCAGATCCGGCTCGAGCTCGGCTATTCGATCGGTGAAAATATGCCCGAACTGGTCGACGGCGAAGCAGGGCGGATCATCGGCCATTTCGCTACGAAACTTCCCGCATTGCGGCGGCTGATCGATACCGATGTCGAAGCCGCTTATGCGGGCGATCCGGCGGCACGCAGCGTCGACGAGGTTCTGCTGTGCTACCCCTGCGTGATCGCGATCGTGCATCATCGGCTCGCGCATCTGCTGCACGGGCTGGGCGCGCCGCTGGTGGCGCGGATCATCTCCGAGATCGCCAACTCCCGGACCGGGATCGACATCCATCCGGGTGCTTCGATCGGCGAGGCCTTCTTCATCGATCACGGCACCGGCGTCGTGATCGGCGAGACGGCGATCATCGGCAAGCGGGTGCGGCTCTATCAGGCGGTGACGCTGGGCGCGCGCAGCTTTCCCGCCGATGCCGAGGGCGCGCTGCGCCGCGGGCTTGCCCGGCATCCGATCGTCGAAGACGATGTGGTCATCTATGCGGGCGCAACGATCCTGGGCCGGGTGACGATCGGCGCGGGATCGACGATCGGCGGCAATGTCTGGCTGACCAGCAGCGTGGAGCCGGGCAGCGTGATCAGCCAGGCCCATGCGCATGACAGCCGGGGCTGGGAACTGGTCAACGTGCTGGAGCGGGCCGATGATCGATGATCGCAAGCCACTGTGTCTGATCGTGCCGGGTCTCGACAATTCGGGCCCGGATCACTGGCAGAGCATCTGGGAAGCGCGGCGTGGCGATTGCCGGCGAGTCGATCTCGGCTGCTGGTCCGAACCTGACCGCCGCATCTGGACCGAACGCCTCGACGCGGCGCTGGCGATGACCGACGGACCGATCCTGCTGGTGGCGCACAGCCTTGGTTGCCTGACGATCGCCTGGTGGGCGCTCGGCGCGGATCATGCCAAGCTGGAGCGCGTGCGCGGCGCCTTGCTGGTGGCGCCCCCCGATGTCGACGCATCCGACGCGCACCCCTTCGTTCGCCGTTTTGCGCCAGCGCCGGGGCGGGTGCTGCGCTTTCCGTCCATCCTTGTTGCCAGCCGGAACGATCGCTATGCCGCGTTCGACCGGCTGGAAGCTCTGGCGAAGGCCTGGGGGAGCCGCTTTGTCGATGCCGGCCATGCCGGACATATCAATGCGAACAGCAAGCTGAAGGGGTGGCCGGATGGAGAGGCGCTGCTGGAAGAACTGATCGAGGTTGCTGCGCCTTCGGTCGCGGCGTCGGTACGCTCGCGCGAGGAACGCCTTGCGAAGTAGGATCTCGATCGGGCCTCGATCCGGGGCGAAAGCCTGATCGTCACCCCCATCGGCGAGCCCACGCGTCGGCTTGATGGCTGGCTACCTGTTCCTGTACGTTGAGGCGACAGGAGAAAATGCTATGCAGAATATGGGTGACGGCAGCTGCCCGTTCGAGTTCAATTTCGACGCGGCGACTTTCAAGCCGGGCGACATAGTCAGCTATCGGGTGACGGGTAGCCTGGAAGGGTTCCCGTTCGTCGGAACGCTGGTCGAGGTTCACGACGATTATGTGATGCTCACATCGGAACCCGACAAGCCCGAGAGCGTGGTGCGTGGAACGCGCGAGAGCCGCCCGGTCGTCCTCGAAGCGGACGTTCTGTAACGTCCGCTTCGATCAGTGCGCGCTGCGGATGGCGAGCCAGGCGCGCGCGCTGCGCTGGGCCTCGGCGATCTCGCGGCCGGTCATTTGATCAGCGATGTCGGCACGGCAATATTGCGCTTCCTGAGATCCGGCCAGTGCGGCGAGATTGAACCACTGGTGGGCCATGACCAGGTCAACCGTGCTTCCCTGGCTGCCGGTCGAGCAGGCGAAGCCGAGGTCGAGCAGAGCATCGGTGTCGTCGGGACGGATCGCGATTTCGGCGGAGAGATTATGTCTCATGGTTGTAGCTCCTTCGCGGAGCAAATTGGTCGGGACTCGACCAACAAATGGTTAATTCGCAGTTAGACATTAGTCGAAGACGCGGGAAGGATCAGGCAGATTCGATGGCCGACTTTTCGGTGCCCGTTACTATGCGCGCCACAGCGAGATCGGCGGTCACGTTGCCCAGGGTGCGGAAGAGGTCTGGGATCGTCTCCACGGCCATGAGCAGCGGCAATGCCTCGATGGGTACGCCGAGTGCGACGCAGATCGGCGCTATGGTCGCGACGAACGACACCTGTGCCGCGACCCCGACCGCGGCAAGGCTCACGGGTACGGCCACCAGTATAGCCACCAGCAGCATCGGCGTGCTGAGATGGACCCCGTGCAAGGCGGCGAGATAGATTGCAACGGCGACATTGGCGGCCGCGCTGGCGGCACGAAACAGCGAGACCGCAAGCGGCAACACCACGCCCGCTGCGCTGGGCTGTAAACCGAGCGCCGGCGTGGCTTCGATCATGACGGGCAAGGTCGCGAGCGAAGACTGGGTGCCGAGCGCCACCGCCTGGGCGGGAACAGCAGCGCGCGCGAAGCGGATAGGCGATATGTTGCCGGCGATCGCGGCGGCTACATAGGCCATCAGCGTCGCGGAAAGGCAGGCTACAGAGGCGACCACGATATATTGGCCGAGCAAGCCTGCGGCAGTGGCGCCCATGTTGATGCCAGCGACAAAGGCCAGCGCTGCGATGCCAAGCGGCGCCAGCCACAAGATCCAGTTAACCAGCACCAGCATCGTCTGAACGATCGCTGCCGTGATCGTGACCATTGCGGTGCGCAGGCCCGCTTCGATCCGGGTGAGCGCAAAGCCGAACAGCAAGGCGAACACCACCAGCGGCACCATAGCGGTTTCGGCGGCGGCCTTGATCGGATTGGCGGGGATGACCGCATCATACCATGCGCCGCCGTTTCCCGCAGCGATGGCAGGAGGGGCGGCATGGCGAAGAACTTCGGCTTGCGGAGACACAGGCCATAAATGCAGCAAGCTGGTGGTGACGATGGCGCTGATTGCGCAGGCAAGGGTAAGCAGCAGTGCGAACCAGAGCAGCGAGCGCTGCGCCGCCTGGCTCGCCGAAGCCTCCCGTGCAGCTGCGGCGATGCCGTTGACGATCAGGCCGAAGACCAGTGGGACGATCGTCATTGTGAGAGCATTGAGCCAGAGCGACCCGATCGGCCGGGCGATGCCCAATACGGCGAGCGTTACCGGACCTTCGTTGCTCGCCATGGCGATGCCGCAGCCCAGCCCGACCAGCAGGGCCAGGAACAGGCGCAGCGGCAGGCTCATCGCCGCGTGGCTGCCATCCGCTTATCGATCGGCCCAGAGCGCTTCGCGATAGCGATCGAAACAGCGCGCGCCGCAACGCAGGCGCATCAGCGCGCCTTCGGCTATCGCCGTGGCGCGGCGGGGATCTTCCTCGACCAGCGGCCGCAGCGCTTCATGGTTCCAAGCGGCGCTGTGCTTGATGTCGAGGACGGCGTGGAGATCGAAATAGCGGCGTTCCTTGTCGGACAGCCCGATGCGGCGGAGGCCCTTGGCGACCATCGCCGAACGCCCCGGCGCCGTCAGCTCGATGACGCCGAGCGCTCCTACGGAATGCCAGGCATAGTCGCGGCTGGTCGCCATGCCCGTCATCGCATTGGCGAGGGCAAGGCTCTGCCACACCGTGTTCTCGATGACAGGCGCGACCGCCAGCGTCTCGACCAGTGCGTCGAGCATTGGGCCATGCATGCCGGCGCGGTTGCCGCGGCCCATCTCATCCCAATAGTTGCGGGCGAGTTCCAGCTTCGCCGGGACGGGGAGCTTGACCTGCGTATAAGCGACGAGATCGTCGAAGCCGGCTTCTCCGGCCGCCTCCTGCTCGAAGAACCAGCGAAGCTGATCGCTGCTCGCTCGTTCGGCAAGCCAGGGGAAGAGCGGGTCGCCCTGTCCGGGGCCGACGATCCGGAGATGTTCGAACCACGCGATAAAGGCGTCGGGATCGCGTGGCGCCGCAGCGGCGTCCTCGGCGATCTCGGCGCGGAGCTCATCGAGGAAGGCGCGCTCCAGGCGAAGCATCCGGGTATCGCGCTCAAGCCGGCTGTGCCAGTCGGGCGCCGGGAATCGCGGGCCGAGCCGCTCCCGGTTCCAATGGGCCAAGCCGCGCTGGAAACTGTCGGTATGAAATTGAGATCCGTTTTCGGAAATCCGTAGGGTGTAGCGGCTGGCCATTTTTCTTCCTGCAAATTCAAATTCTTTCGTTGGATATAGAACGGCGGGTCCATGGGTGGAGTTCCGTGATCAGGCCCTGTCGCGATCAGTCGAGCGGCCGGCATGTCAGATTGACACTATCGGGACAGCGTCTTCATCGCTTGCTAAGCAAGGCCTGCGATGGTCGCACGGATGCGGTATAGTTCGCTTTTCCGGAGCCGTTGGCTTGCGCTCATCTGGAGCGCCGGAATTCTTTGGACGGCTGTCAGCTTCGTCGGCTCGCAGGAGCCGGAAGACGGAGTCGCCGCGAATGGCGCGGCCGATGAAAGCGCGAACCTCTCCGAACTCCAGGCGCTGGTGGCCAAGCTGAATTCCTGAGGCGGCACGCCGGGACGGGTTCGCGTTCGCCCGTCCACAATATCATCCGCCGCCGGTTGTCCGCCGCAGCACTGTCTTGATGCGAATTGTAGCAACCGAATCCGCCTTTTTGGAGTATCTACAGGCGTTCGCCACAACGCCGTCCGGACAGGGAGAGGTCGCATGAAGGGTTACGCGCGTAGATTGTTCATCGCTGGCCTGCTGATCGCGGGCGCAATGTCGACGGCGCAGGCCGCGACGCAGATCCAGCCGGGACAGTGGGAGACGACATCGACGGTCGAGTCCGTCGACATGCCCGGCGCGCCACCGCAGGTTTCGAGGATGATGAGCGGGAAGACAACCCGGGCGAGTTATTGCATCACCCCCGAACAGGCTGCCAGGGGGCCGCAGGAGATGTTCAAGCAGAACCCATCCTGCCGCTTCACCAAATTCGCGATGACGGGCGGGACGATCTCCACCGAGATGAGCTGCTCGCAAAATGGAGCGACGATGATCGCCCGATCGCAGGGCAGCTATACGCCGACATCGTACAGCGCGACCGCGACGATGACCATGAGCGGCAAGATGAGCATGCGCATGACGAGCCGCAGCACCGGCCGTCGGCTGGGGCCGTGCACCGGTAAATAGCGGCCGAGGCCAGATGGGGCAGCGAAGCGCAGGCCTGCTGATCTATCGTCGGCGCGGCGAAGCGGTCGAGGTGCTGCTCGTTCATCCGGGGGGCCCCTTCTGGCGCAGGAAGGATGCGGGTGCCTGGCAGATCCCGAAGGGGCTGATCGAGCCCGGAGAGGATGCGGCGACCGCCGCACGGCGCGAGGCGGAGGAAGAATTGGGACTGCCGCTGCCGGGCGCGCTGGCGCCGCTGGGCGAGATACGGCAGGCTGGCGGCAAATATGTCGACGCATTCGCGCTCGATCGCGAGATCGATGCCGGGGCGATCCGGAGCAACATGTTCGAGATGGAATGGCCGCCCAAGAGCGGGCGGATGCAGGCTTTTCCGGAGGTCGATGCGGCACGGTGGTTTGGGCTGGACGACGCGCGAGCGATGATCCTGGCGAGCCAAAGGCTGTTGCTCGAACGGCTTGTTTCAGCGCTGTAAACCGACTGTCCGGGCTGACATGACGGCGCCCGTTCATGGTTAACGCGATAGTAAGACCCTTCGGCGATAGCGGGATGACGACCCATGCCGGATGGAAATCATGAAGATCAGCGTGACCGCGCAGAATATCCCGAGCCTCCTCGAACAGGCGCCGCAGGGCGTGAGCATATTGTCGCTCGACTGTTTCGACACGTTGCTGTGGCGCAACGCGCAGGCACCTTCGGACATCTTCGCGGAACTTGCGATCCAAGGCGGTGCCATCGAGCCGCGGGTGATTGCCGAGCGGAAGGCGCGCAAGACGCAAGCCTTTCGCGAGGGGCGGAATGAGGTCTCGATCGAGGCGATTCATGCGAGACTGCTGCCGCCGTCGGCGGATGCGATGGCGATTTCCGCTTCGGTGCAGGCGGAGCTCGACGCCGAGGCGAGACATTGCTTCGGCTTTGCGCCGGTTGTCGCGCTGATCCGCGATGCCAAGGCGCGCGGCCTGAATGTCGTCATCGTCAGCGACACCTATTTCAGTGCGGCGCAACTCGGCGAACTGATCGCGCGGGCCGCAGGCGTCGAGGTCGCCACGGCGATCGACCGGATCTTCACGTCTTCCGACCATGGGCTGAGCAAGACCGAAGGACTGTTCGAACCCGTCATGGCGGCGATGGGCGTGCAGCCCGGCGCAATCCTGCATCTTGGCGACAATCTTCATGCGGATCAGTCGGCGCCATCGGCGCTGGGCATCCATAGCGCGCATTTCGAACAATTCGACCCGGCCTCCGAAACCCGGCTGCGCCATGAGGCGATGGCAGCGGTGTTGATCGATGCGACCACCCGTCAGACAGTGCCGGCGATGCAGCCGCACCGGCCGCTGGTGTCGCTGCGCAACGAGCAGGATCCGGCCTTCATCCTGGGCCACGAGGTCATCGGGCCGATGCTGCACGGCTTCGCGCAGTGGGTGCGGGACGAAGCCGAGGCGTTGGCGGCAAGCTGCGGCCGGCCGGTCAAGACGCTGTTCCTGATGCGCGACGGCTATCTGCCGATGAAGATGTTCGAGACGCTGGGATCAGACCTGGCGGTGGGCGAGATCGCGATCAGCCGGCTGACCGCCGGTCGCGCCGGGCTGATCGACCAAGCGGCGGTGGCCGCGATGATCGAGCAGGATTTGGGCAAGCACCGGCTCGACGTGCTCGCGGGGTTGCTCCTGCTCGAGCAGCATGAAGCGCGCAAGCTGGTTGGGCCGCGGGGCGATACCGCCGATCTCGAGCGGCTGGCCTGCGAGGGGCCGACCGCTGAGCGGATCGTGCGGCGATCGGCGCGCTATGCCGAGCGGCTGATCGCGCATGTGCGGCGGGCAGGGCTGAACGATGGCGACATGGCGATGATCGTCGACCTTGGCTATCACGGCACCGTCCAGGACCGGATCGCGCCGCTCCTCTCCGCGCGCATGAATGTCGCGCTCGCCGGGCGTTACCTGCTGCTGCGCGAGAATGAGCCGAGCGGGCTCGACAAGAAGGGCTATTTCGACAAGCGTCATTACGGCCGGGAGGCGCTGTGCACGTTGGGATCTTCGATCGCGATGATCGAACAGATCTGCACCCAGGCCAAGGGTTCGGTGGTCGACTATCATCCGAACGGCAAGACGATCCACGAAAAGGCGACGGAGAAGGGCGCGCAGAGCGCCACCCGCGATCGCATCCAGGCCGCCGCCATCGCCTTCGGCACGGCGGCAACCGCAATGGGCCAGGGCGCCCGATCCGACGATGCCGAATGCCGCCGCCGCAACGCCGCCGCAATCCTGGCGCGATTCATGTACCTTCCGTCCGCCGAGGAAGTGGCGGTGATCGGAGACTTCACCCATGACGCCAATCTCGGTTCGTCGAGCCACCTGAAGATGCTCGACGCATCGAGCTCGACCCGCGGCCTGCGCCGGCGCGGCCTCCATTATGTCCAGAGCACCGAGCGCATGTACCTGCCCGGCGAACTGCAGGACCAGGGGCTCGCGCTCAACCTCGCGCTGTTCGGGATCGTGCGCAGCGGGCTCGACATGCGCGAGAGCGATTTCCAGGCGGGCGGCGTCCCGGTACCGGTGATCCTGGCCAATGCCCAGGAGGATTGCCTGGTCGATATCGAGGCCTTTCCGACCCATGACGGCTATTACCGGCTGGCGATCCCCGCACGCGGCGACCTGACCGTCGCGGTGCTGCTGGGCGGTCTCTACGAGGCGGTGCAGATCGAGGATGTGCGCTTCCAGCCGCTGGTGGCGCCGACAGACGAACGGGGCATCAGCGACCAGGCCGATATCGGCGCGCCCTATGTCCAGGAGGGCATGGAGACGATGGCGGGCGATCTGTTCCGCTGCACGCCTGGTGCGGCCTTGCTGGTTCCGCCGGCTCCGGCGGTGGGTGAGGGCGGCTATATGCTGTGCATCGCGTTCAGGCCGGTGGTGCGGCGCGAAGCGGCGGACGAGGTACGCGCGGCGGCATAATCGAGAGAGAGTGGCTCCTTTCCACCGGCCAAAGAAACAAAATGTGATCAAAACAGGAATATATGCTTGACATTCCTGCTGGAGCGCGATAGGCGTAAATAGAGAGTGGGAGAGCCGCGGCAGCGGTCGCCCGCTTTTTTCATTTCCAGGCATCGCCAATGATCCGGCCAGCGACGGCGCAAAAGCTGTCGCGCGGAGCGGTGTCCTGCGCCCTTTCTCCAGACACAGGATGATGCAATGACAGTCGAGATCAGCTTCTTTGCGAGAGCCGCGACGGGCGGCCTGCCGGTGGCCGCGGACCCGGGACAGGACGGAACCGGTGCCGAGGCGCTGAGCATCGCGATCACCGCCACCCCGGCGCTCAGCGCGGCGACGCCGGACGGCCAGACGGCCATGTCGATGATCGCCACCGAGGCATTCCGCTACGAATATAGCCAGGCAGGGGCGATCGCGGCGGTCGCGAACTCGAACTATGTTGCCGCGGGGGAACGAATGTGGTAGAGCATCTCGTTTACACCGAGAGGGTCGGCGGTTCGAGCCCGTCACCGCCCACCAGATGCAAAGGGCATTCATGGCCGCCGGCGTGCGCGCGGATCAGTTGCTGGTGGATCGCGGGCTCGTCGAGAGCCGCGCCCGCGGGCAGGCGTTGATCCTGGCCGGGCTGGTCTTCTCCGGCGAGCGCAAGATCGAGAAGGCCGGGCAGGCGCTGAAGCCCGATGCCGCGATCGAGGTGCGCGGGCGCGATCATCCCTGGGTGTCGCGCGGCGGCGTGAAGCTGGCCCATGGGCTTTCGCATTTCGGCTGGAGCCCGGAGGGCGCGGTGGCGATCGACGTCGGATCGTCGACCGGCGGCTTCACCGACGTGCTGCTGAGCGGCGGCGCGGCGCGGGTCTATGCGGTCGATTCCGGCACCAACCAGCTCGCCTGGAAGCTGCGCAGCGACCCGCGCGTGATCGTCCTCGAGCAGACGAACGCGCGGCACCTGACCGCCGCGCACGTCCCCGAGCCGATCGACATGATCGTGTGCGATGCGAGCTTCATCTCGCTGGCGAAAGTGCTGGCGACGCCGATCGGCTTCGCGCGACCCGACGCGCGGCTGATCGCGCTGATCAAGCCGCAGTTCGAGGCCGGGCGCGAGGAGGTGGGGAAGGGCGGCGTCGTGCGCGATCCCGCGATCCACGCGCGCGTCTGCGCCGAAGCCGTCGGCTGGATCGAGACGCAGGGCTGGCGCAGCATGGGCGTGACGCCGAGCCCGATCACCGGCCCCGAAGGCAATGTCGAATTCCTGATGGGTGCGGTGAAGGCCGCGGCCTTGCCGTCAATGTCGATCTGAACAGGAGCGCGGATGTCCACAGCCCAGCCCCAGCCGCCGGGCCGCCCCGAGCCGGCAGCCCAAGCGGTGAAGAGCGGATGGCTTGCGCATCTGCGCAGGCGGAAGGCCGCCTATGCGGCCGCGGCGCTGGTGGTGATCATCACCCATGGCGCGGCCTATCTCCACCGCCGCCACAACGTCGCCATCCTGACCGACGGCGGACGCGCCGCCGCGCAGATCACCAAATTGCATGTCACGCGAAAGAAGACATGCCATGTGACCTATCAGTTCAGGCTCCCCGACGGTCGGACGATCGTCAATCACTCGCGCAAATGCCCCGAAGGCGCGGCGAGCAGGGTCGGCGGGACGATCGCGATCGCCTATGATCGGAAGAATCCCCGCAAGAATTTCCCGGTCGGCGCCAATCTGTGGCATCCGGCGGCGCCGCTGCTGATCTCGCTCGATTGCATCATCCTGCTGATCCTCTACGTGGTGCTGGGATGAGCGGGCCGGGCGAGGCGGCAAGGAACGGTTGATGGGACAGATCGCATCGGCAGGACAGTTGCGGATCGCCTATATGCGCTGGGCGCTGGTGACCGTGCCGGCAATCCTGCTGCTCGGGCTGCTGTCCGCGAAGATCGGTGATTCGGGCTATGGCAATATCTGGTTCGACCGGCTGGCCAAGCCTGCGATGATGCCGCCGGGCTGGGTCTTTCCGTTCGCCTGGTCGATTCTCTACATCATGATGGGCTTCGCGCTGGCGATGATCCTCAACGCGCGCGCCGCGCGGGGGCGGGGCATCGCGATCCTGCTGTTCCTGGTCCAGCTGGCGCTCAACCTCGCCTGGTCGCCGGTATTCTTCGCGATGCACCGGATCATGCTGGCGTTCGGGCTTATCGTCGCGATGCTGCTGTGGGCGGGCGCGGCCACCTGGCTGTTCTGGCGGATCCGGCGCACGGCCGGGCTGTTGATGCTGCCCTATCTGGCGTGGCTGATCTTCGCGGCGATGCTGAACTGGCAGGTCCACCGGCTGAACCCCAACGGGCTGACCCTTGTGCCATCGGCCGGCGATACCCAAATTGTCATTCAATAACCCGCCCCCGCGCGGCAGCAGATCAAGGAAGTAGCCATGCAATCCGAAAACCGCCTGTTCGACGATTTCGTAAAGATGGTGAACGGTGCCGCAGGAACCCTGGCCGGCGTCGGGCGCGAGGCCGAGGCCACGATCAAGGAGCGCGCCAAGGACTGGATCGGTGGGCTCGATTTCGTCAGCCGCGAGGAATTCGAAGCGGTGAAAGCGATGGCCGCCGCCGCGCGCGAAGAGGTCGAACTGCTCAAGGCGCGGCTCGATGCGCTGGCGGCTGCGAGCGGCAAGTCCGAAGGCTGACGGGCAGCTATCCACAATTTTATGGCTGTCACGGGTTGAACTGTCTGGCGTTCCGGGCCACGGAAACATGCCTGGGCAGCGGAGTTTGGCCCCAATGAACGTGGACGACTTTGAATCCTCGCGCGACGTAAGCGCTCCGATCGACATGCTCGAACAATATTTCGCAGCACGTGGATGGGATTCCCAGCGCGCCGGCGACGAGGAGATCGTCGCCCAGTTCCAGGGCAGCTGGGCGCAATATGAGCTGCGCGCGGTGTGGCGCGAGGAAGACCGCGTGCTCCAGTTCCTGGCGCTGCCGGACATCCGTGTCACCGCCGACAAGAAAGCCGCGATGTACGAGACGATCGGGCTGATCAACGAGCAGCTCTGGCTCGGCCATTTCGAGATGTGGACCAGCTCGTCGATGGTGCTGTTCCGCCACGCCGCGCTGCTCGATGCGCAGGGCGAGGAGGCGGCGCTGACACTCGACCAGGCGGAAACGCTGATCGAGACGGCGATCGACGAATGCGAGCGCTTCTATCCGGTGTTCCAGTTCGTGCTGTGGAGCGACAAGACCCCGCAGGAGGCGATCGCCGCCGCCATGATCGAGACGCAGGGCGAGGCCTGAACCGCGTGTCCGCGCTGTGGCTGATCGGCGCCGGCAATATGGGCGGCGCCATGCTGAACGGATGGCTGGCATCGAGCGGCCCCGAGCGCGCGATCACCGTCATCGATCCCTTCATAAAGTCCGTACCCGATGGCGTGGCATTGCTGCGCGAGATCCCCGCCGGGTCGGAGCAGCCCGACATAGTGGTGCTCGCGGTGAAGCCGCAGCAGCTTGGCGATGTGCGGACGGCTTTCGCCGCGAAGGCGGGAGCGCCGCGCCTGCTGCTCTCGATCCTGGCCGGCGTGGAGACGGCGACGCTGGACGAGGCGTTTTCGGCGCAGTTCACGGTGCGGGCGATGCCCAACCTGCCGGTGTCGATCGGCGAGGGCGTCACGGCGCTCTACTCCTGGAACGCCGACGAGGACGTGCGCGCAGAGGCCGCCGGCCTGGTGTCGCCGCTCGGTCTGGTCGAGTGGATCGACGACGAGGCGCTGTTCGATGCGGTCACCGCGCTGTCCGGCTGCGGGCCCGGTTTCCTGTTCCGCTTCATCGAGGCGATGGCGGAGGCCGGCGAAGCGCTGGGTCTGCCGGCCGATCAGGCGTTGCGGCTGGCAACCGCGACCGTCAAAGGTTCGGGGCTGCTCGCCGCGCGAAGCGAAGACAGTCCTGCGATCCTGGCTGACCGCGTCGCCAGCCCCGGCGGCAGCACGCGCGAGGGGCTGAACGTGCTGGACGATGGCGACGCGCTCAAGGCGCTGATGCGCGCCACGCTGGCGGCGTCGGCGCGGCGCAATGCCGAACTGGCGGCAGCGGCGCGAGGTTAGAGCGGCTTTTAGTCGGATGCGCCTTCCGCCTGCTGGATGAGCTTGTCGATCATCCAGTATTCGTCGATCATGCTCGAAGGAATTCCGCTCAGGGTCGGCTCCTCGATTTCGGCAAAATGCGCCGCGATGTCGTCGACCGACGCGACCAGGTCGCGCGGCGCCAGCCAGCCGTCGTTGACGCCGAGGAAGACGCGGGCGAAGCGGTTGCCGACTGCGCTGAACATGGCGTGGGTCGACTGGCATTCCCGACTGATCAGGTAGAGCGCCAGCGCCGTGCAGTTTGCGCCAGTGTTGGTTTCCCCGAAGCGGGACGTCGCCTTGCCGATTTCGACGAAGCTTTCCGGGTTCATCACCTGCGCCATGCGCGTGGCCGCGGCAGGAAGGATCGCGTTGCACAGGACTCCGTGCGGCGCGCCTTCAACTGAAAGACCGTTCATCAACCCGGCGATCGCACCCTTTGCTGCGCCATATCCGGTCTGAGTCGCGCTGCCGAAGGTGGCGCCAGAGCCGGTGAAGAGAATGCGTCCGCCGCCCCGCTGCTTCATGTGCCGATAGATCGGCCGCGTCACGTGGAAGGCGCCCATGACGTGGATGTCGAGCAGCGAACGCGCGGCGGCCGGGTCGGCATCCTCGAAATCAAAGACGCGCATGTTGCCGGCGTTGTTGATGAGCGCGTCGACCTTGCCAAAGGCCTCGATTGCCGTGCTGAAGATCGCTTCACCGCCGGCCTCGTTGGCAACCGAATCGTGACTGGCCACGGCCTTCCCGCCGGCGGCGCGGATTTCGGCGACCAGAGCATCGAGTGCGTCGGTCGAACGACCGGACCCGGTGGCATCGGTGCCGAGGTCGTTGGCCACGACCGAAGCACCCCGCCGCGCCAGTTCGAGTGCATAGGGCCGGCCGAGCGCGCCGGCGGCGCCGGTTACGACGACGACTTGATCATCAAAGCGAATGGTCATGCTGTCTTCCTCGAAGAGAATCTCTGTGAAAGGGTGCGCCGGTCAGGCCCTGTCGAAGCGGACCTGGAGCCGGATCGGACCCTGGGCAAAAAAATGAAGCAGCCGTTCGACCGGCTGCGGATCGTCGGTAAGGGTGATGGCGCGTGATCGCGACAGAAGCGCGCGGAACCCGTGATAGAGTTCGGCCCGGGCAAGCTGGTTGCCCAGGCAATAGTGGATGCCCGCGCCGAACGCGAGATGCTGCGCGGCATTGGCGCGCTCCAGGTCGATCTCGGCCGCGTTCGGAAAGCGTTCCTCGTCGCGATTGCCCGCCGCCCAGCGCAGGTGCAGGATGGCCCCTTCGGGAATGTCGACCCCGCCGATCGCGACCGCCTTGGTGGCGCGACGGTAAAGACCAGCAAGCGGCGCCTCCAGGCGGAGAACCTCTTCGACGAAAGCGCGCACCTTGTCGGGGTCGGCGCGAAGCTCGTCCTGCAGGTCGGGGCGGGTCGCAAGGTAATAAGCGCCCGAGGCGAGGGCGCTTGTCGTCGTTTCGTTGCCGCCCACCAGAAGCTGGATCATGATCCCGCAGAATTCCGACGGGGTCAGCGGCCGTCCATCATATTGGGCATTGGCGATATCGCTGATCATCGTGTCGTCCGGGGCGTTCTGCCGGGCGCTACGGTGCTTCAGGAAGAATTCGAACATCTCCCGCTTCTGTGCAGCGAGCTCGATCTGGCGATCGGGGGTAAGCCGGGGATCGGTCGATTCGATCGTCGCGTCAGACCAGCGTTTAAATGTGTCGATCATTGCCGGCGGCACGCCGAGCTGCTCGGCGATCATCCGGATGGGGAGAGGAATCGCGAAGGCCTTCACGAAATCGAACGCGTCACCCGGGAACGCATCGATCAGGTCGTTCGCTATTTCCTGGATGCGCGGTTCGATCGCGGTGATCCGCTGGTCGCGAAATGCCATGTCGACCAGCGCGCGATAGGACCGATGGGACGGCGGATCGTTGGTCACCAGCGTGTTGACCTCGGTCACGTCGATTTCCGCATACATCGCGGTGATGCGCTCGGTCGCAGGCGTCTGCCGGGCAGACAGAAGCTGGGTGTCGTTCGAAAAGGTGCGGGGGTCGAGCGCGATCTTGCGGATGTCGGCGAAGCGCGTGACGTAATACATCCCGGTGACCGGATCGAGATGAACGGGCGCCTCCTCATGCAGCCGGCGATAGGCCGCAACCGGGCATTTCAGCACCTCAACGTCCGTAAAGCTGATGTTGGCGCCGACGGCCGCGGCGCTCTCGCTGTTCATGATGAACTCTCTCGGGATCGTGGTGGGCAGCTTATCGTTCACGAAAATTGGTAAAGCAAGCTTTACTGTATTGTGCTTGCCAAAGCTCCCCTACGGCTCGATATCCCGCGGTCATGACCGAAACCCCAGCGCGTGCAGGCGCCACGACCAACGATGAACGATTGGCTCGGCTGAAGCAGCGGTTTCCTGATTCGCTGTCGCGCCATTTGCGGCTGGTCAGCGACTGGACGATACGCTGGATCTACGATGTGGTCCGTGCGCGGGGGCACCCCGGGATTCGCCTTGTGCACGAAGCGGTGGTTGTGCCGCTGGAGCTTTCGGGCACGCGGCTGGTGGATATCGCCCGCTACAACCAGGTTTCGAAAAGCGCGATCGGTCAGCTGGCCAACGAACTCCAGACGCTCGGCTATGTCCAGCGTGACGCGGACCCAGACGACGCGCGCGCCAAGCGGCTACGCTTCACCGACGCGGGGATCAGGCTGATGCTCGATGCCATGGATGCGGAAAGCATCCTGGAGGAAGAGATTGTGGCGCTGATCGGCGCTCGCAAATGCTCGCAGTTCAAGCAGCTTGTGGCGGATCTCGCAGCCGCCATCAGTGCGCGCCAGCAGGAGGCTCCCTGACGGCGGCTTTCGCGGGCGGCGCCCGGCGCCCGGTTCGATCGTCAAAAGCCCCGTCCGCCCACGATCCCCTCCCGCAATAACGTCGGCCCAGAGGGAATTAGAAATCGCTCGGAATCAAGCACGCACGTCACTAGTTCGCCAGGTCGCGCGCGCGGTACATCAAACCGCCCGGACCGTAATAATGCAGCAGGAAATCGCGCCACAACCGCGGCGGATCGTGGCGCGGCCGCCCGCGCAGCCGGGCGAGCAGGGCACCGGGCGGCGATGCCAGCAGCCAGAGCAGGTTGGCGAGATGTGTCGCCGCAAGCCCGTGACGGCGCAGCAGGAAGCGCGCCCGCGAGGCGAACCAGTAGCGCGGCCGGCGCGCTCTCTCCCGATTCTCGGTCATCCCCGTGGCCTGGCCCCCGATATGGGTGACGCGGCTGGCCGGGACATGCCACGTCTCGAACCCGGCATCGGCTGCGCGCGCGCAGAGATCGGTCTCCTCGAAATAGAGAAAGTAGCGCGGATCCAGCGCACCGATCCGATCCAGCAGCGTGCCGCGGATCATGAAATGGGCGCCCGACACCCAGTCGACGCGTTGGGAGCTGTCGCCGACGGGCACCACCACATCGTGCCGCCACAGCAGGCGGCGCAGCGGGCCGAGGTCCAGCGCAGCGGTCAACTCGCCCAGCGGCGAGTGAAAGCGAAAGGCACTATGCCGGACGGTTCCGTCCGGCCGCAGGCATAGCCCGCCGGCAATGCCGGCCTCGGGGCGGCTGTCCAGGAAATCCACCAGAGTGCCCAGCGCGTCCGGCGCGGCGACCGTATCCGGGTTCAGAAACCAGACGAAGTCCGGTGGCCGGCCAGCGCCCGCGGTACGGGCATGATGCGCGAGCCCGGCATTGTTGCCACCGGCAAATCCAAGATTGTCGTCGAGCGCGAGCACCGAGCAGAGCCCGGTATGTTCCGCCGCGATGGAGGCTGCGATGATCTCGGCCGATCCATCGCCGGAGCCATTGTCGACGACGAGGATATGCGCGTCGCCGCGTGCCCGCACCTCATCGGCGATCGCCTCGACCGCACGCACCGTCAGTGCTGCGGTACGATAGTTGACGATGAGCACCAGAATCGGCGCGGTCATCATGCGTCGCCGGTCGCTCCCTGATCCGGCTCCCGATGAGCGGCGGATGCCCGACACATGCCCGGCATCACGCCCGATGGCAATCTTGGCGCCCCGGCCTCAGCCGAACACCCGCGCGAAGATCGTGTCGACATGCTTGAAGTGATAATCGAGGTCGAATTTGTCCTCGAGCTCCTTCGCGCTCAGCTTCTCGCCGACCTGCGGATCCGCCTTGAGTAACTCGAGCAGCGACAGCGCGCCATCCGATTCCCACACCTTCATCGCGTTGCGCTGGACGATGCGATAGGCGTCTTCGCGGCTGATCCCTGCCTGGGTCAGCGCGAGCAGGACGCGCTGCGAATGAACCAGTCCGCCCATGCGATCGAGATTCTTCTGCATCCGCACCGGATAGACGAGCAGCTTGTCGATCACCCCGGTCAGCCGAGCCAGGGCGAAATCTAGCGTCACCGTCGCGTCCGGGCCGATCATTCGCTCGACCGATGAATGGCTGATGTCGCGTTCATGCCACAGGGCGACATTTTCCAGCGCAGGGGTGACGAAGCCTCGCACCAGTCGTGCGAGGCCGGTCAGATTCTCGGTGAGCACCGGGTTGCGCTTGTGCGGCATCGCCGACGAACCTTTCTGGCCCGGTGAGAAATATTCCTCGGCCTCGAGGACTTCGGTGCGCTGGAGGTGGCGCACCTCGGTTGCCAGCCGCTCGACCGACGAGGCGATCACGCCCAGGGTCGCGAAGAACATCGCATGGCGATCGCGCGGGATCACCTGGGTGGAGACCGGCTCGACCGTCAGCCCCATCTTTTCGGCGACATATTCCTCCACGTACGGATCGATGTTCGCAAAGGTGCCCACCGCGCCCGAGATTGCGCAGGTCGCGACATCCCTGCGCGCCGCGATCAGCCGTTCGCGATTGCGCGCGAACTCGGCATGGGCCTGCGCCAGCTTCAGGCCGAATGTCACCGGCTCGGCATGGATACCATGGCTGCGGCCGATCGTCGGCGTCAGCTTGTGCTCGAATGCGCGGCGCTTGAGCACGTCGAGCAGCGCGTCGATATCGGCCAGCAGGATGTCCGACGCACGGGCGAGCTGCACTGCGAGGCAGGTGTCGAGCACGTCCGACGAGGTCATGCCCTGGTGCATGAATCGCGCCGGTTCGCCGACATGTTCGGCGACATTGGTGAGGAAGGCGATCACATCGTGCTTCACCTCGGCTTCGATCGCGTCGATCCGCTCGACTTCGAACGCGCCCTTCTCCCAGATCGCCCTGGCCGCCTCCTTGGGCACCACGCCGAGCTCGGCGAGGGCATCGGTCGCGTGCGCCTCAATCTCGAACCAGATGCGAAACCGTGTCTCCGGCTCCCAAATCTTGACCATCTCGGGCCGGGAATAGCGGGGAATCATCGAACGTCCTTGTCTTGAGCTGGCAATCGACCGGGCGCCTAGCAGAGGGGGCGAACAGCGGCAATCGAGTCGGGCGCCTCCTCCCGATCGTCCCGGCAACCGATTCGTCGTGGAAATGATCCGGGCGAACCGTTGCGGCCACCATCGGGGAAACCCTGCACGGTGTCGCGGGTTCGACTTTCTCGGGACGCTTGCGCCCGAAGGGATTTTGACCGAGTCGCTGTCAGGAGAGACGATATGAACAAGTTGATGCTTTTGGGGGGCGCCGCGCTGCTCGCCCTGTCGGGAACCGCCATGGCGCAGACGACGGGCAGCGAGCCCTCACCCGATGCGGCTGCTACCCCCGATGCCACCACGCCGTCCGCCACTGCCCCCAGTGATGCCACCGCATCGGCGGGTACGCCGGCTGCGTCGGGCACGACCCCTTCGACCGGAACCCCCGGTTCCGATGCTGTCGCCCAGACCACGGCGCCGGCTGCCGATGCCGCCGCCACCACGCCCCCGGCGACCGACACCGCCGCGGCAGGCGCCGACGCTGCCGCAACCGTGCCCGCCGCGCCTGCTACCGTCACGGCGAGCGCCGATGCCACGGCCAAGGTCAACGCCGACTGGGCGAAATACGACACCGGCAACAAGGGCAAGCTTACGCCGCTCGAGTTCGGCAGCTGGGTTCTCGCGGCGCGTGGCCAGGACGTGACGGCGCAGGTCGAGAAGAGCAAGACCAGCAAGCGCGCCAACCTGCCGGCGGTCAAGGTGCTCAATGCCACGGCGGGCGATTTCGCCAAGGCCGATACCGACAAGGATCACATGATCTCACCGAACGAGCTGGCGGTATATCTGTCGGCCTGATTGGACCGAAGCAGATGACAGGAGGGGCGGTCGCCTGGCCGCCCTTTCTCTATATGAGTCCTAACGCGCGGAGGCTCGCCTGCGCCTTGGCGCCTACGACGATATGGTCGTGGACGCTGATCCCAAGGGGTTTGGCCGCGGCGATCAGTTCCTTCGTCAGGGCGATATCCTGCCGGCTGGGCTCGGGATCGCCCGAGGGATGGTTGTGGACTATGATGAGCGCCGCCGATCCCAATTCCAGCGCGCGCTTGATCACTATGCGGACATGGATGGCCGCCTGATCGATCGAGCCCTCTGACACCAGTTCGTCACGGATCAGGACATTTTTGCTGTTGAGGTGCAGGACGCGGACGCGCTCAACGGCCCTATGTGCCATGTCTGCGTGGAGATAGGCGTTCAGTGCCTGCCAGTTTGACAGGACATCGCGCTGGCTGATCTCGGTACGGAGCAGCCGGAGCGCGGACGCCTCCGCGATCTTCAGAGCGGCGACGACGCCGTCGGTGAGGCCGGCGCGAGCCAGCGCGCCGGCATCCGCTGACAGCAACGGTCCGAGGCCGCCAAATTCGGCGAGCAGGGCGCGGGCCATCGGCTTGGTGTCCTTGCGCGGGATCGCCAACGCCAGCAGATATTCGATGAGTTCGTGGTCGAGCAGGGCCTCCGGGCCGCCTTCGATCAGGCGCGCGCGCAGCCGGGCGCGATGACCGCTGGCGTCGTTGGCCGGATCCGGTGGGCTCATGGTCATCGTTGCACAGGCTATCGGATTTTCAGCGCAATGCCATCCCGGGCGCCGGGCTTCTTCGCAGCGTCAGTTCAGGCCTAGCCGATTGAAGTCATGGATATGCACCAGGCCGATTGGCACCTCGGGCGCATCATGGTCCATGACGAACAGCGCGGTGATCTTCTTCGCCGTCATTATCGCCAGCGCGTCTTCGGCATAGGTGCCATCGGGCACGGTCTTGGGGCTCCGCGTCATCACCTCGGTGGCCATGCTGATCAGCAGCCGGTCGATGTTGCGGCGCAGATCGCCGTCGGTGATCGTGCCGATCAGGCGTCCCTTGGCATCCACGACACCAGCGATGCCGAGGCTCTTTTCCGTCATCGTCACCAGCACGTCGCGCATCGGCGTTTCCGCGGTGACCAGCGGCAGCTGATGCCCCGCGTGCATGATGTCGTTGACCGGCAGCAGGCGCGAGCCGATCACCCCGCCGGGATGGAGCAGTTCCAGATGCTCGCGCGAAATGCCGCGCACGCTCATCGTCGCCACCGCAAGGGCATCGCCCAGCGCGAGCATTAGCGTGGTCGATGTGGTCGGCGAGATATTGAGCGGGCAGATCTCGCGCACCTTCGGCAAGGTCAGGCAGGCGCTGGATATCTGGGTGATCGGCGAATCCGGTTGCGATGTGATGCCGATGATCGGGCAGCCCAGCCGCTGGGCATGATGAGTGATCGGCCGTAGTTCCGGCGTCGCGCCCGAATTGGAGAGCATGACCAGCAGATCGCCGGCGATGACCATGCCGAGATCACCATGCGCGGCTTCGCCGGGATGTATGAAGATTGCCGGCGTCCCGGTGGAGGCGAAGGTTGCCGCCATCTTGCGCGCGATATGCCCCGACTTGCCCATGCCGCTGACGACGACCCGGCCGCGCGTATCGACGATCAGTTCCACCGCGCGTGCGAATTGCTCGTCGAGCAATTCGCCGAGCGTGGCGAGCGCCCGCGCTTCGACCTCCAGCACGGTCCGGCCATGTTCGAGGATCGCCTCGCGCGCCGAACGTGCCGAATGGAGCCTGGGATCGTGAAGCATCTCAGGGCTTCATCGCGAACCAGGTCGGGTACATCGAGTTCCATGTGTCTTCGTGGCAGTCGATCACGTGGAGCTCGAGATCGTTCTCGACGACGAACCGGTCGACGGCGGCCATGACCAACGGCCAGTCGGGCGCATAGTCGTCGCCCGCGATGATGCCGCCGCGGCGCAGCTTCGGGAGCCAATCCCGGAAAGTCGCGCCGTTCAGCTCGCCATCATGGGCATAGCCATCGACATAGATGAAATCCAACGACTCGTCGCCGAACAGATGGAGCGCCTCGTCGAAGCGCATCCGCAGGATGGCATTGCGGTCGCGATAGGGGCTGAGCCGCGCGACAGCCTCGCGATATTGATCCACGCCATGGCCGCGGTCGCCTGCCCACATGTCGATGCTGAACAGATAGCCGACATGGTCATATTGCAGGATGCGCTCCGAGAAATCACCGGCCGCAACGCCAAGTTCGACGCCAACCCCGCCTTCGCGGAACAGGGTCGCCACGTCGTCCCGCCGGGTGAAGGTCCTCGCCAGCGTCTTCAGGGTCCGGCTCATTTCCGCATCGTAGCAGGATCCGGCCTTGGCCATCGCTTCGGAGCGGTATTCCTGGCCGCGAATGTAAAAGGTCAGCGCGATCGAATTGCGCGGCTTCTCGTCAGGCCCAAGCGCGTCGACGCTGTGCCAGCTCTCTTCGGTGCGCACGAAGCCATAAGCCGAATTCGGCTTGAACGCGTTGGTCTTCAGCCGCTCGAAGCCATCGCCCGCCCGCCGATGGAAGGAGGTTCCGAGGTGGATCTGCGATTCGTCCTCGGGAAGGTAGAATTGCAGAGTCGCGATCTTGCTGGCGGCGTCCGGATGAACGCCGATGCGATATCCAGGACGATCGCGGTAGAGTATCGGCACCGCGACGAGGTCCGGCAGCCGATCGCCAAACCGCTCCCTGAGGGCCGGTTCGAACTTGGCGATGATCGCCTCGGCTATGGCCGGTGCGGTGAAGACATCGATCATCGCCTGCCAGAATGGTTGATCGTCGGACGCGATCCGCGACAGCGACGCTGGGGTGAGATCAAGCAGGAAGCGGGTCGGCTTGCCATCGGCATCGATCGCATCGGGATGGTCGATCGGATCGAGCGCCTCGTCCCCGGGCAGGCGCAACAGCAGCTCGCGATAGACATTGGCGGGCAGCATATCCTCCATGAAGATATTGCCGCTGGGGACGGGGTCGACCGGTGCCGCCGCGATCCTGTCGATGATCCGCCCGATGATCTGGTCGATCGTCACGGGCGCCTCTTCAGCGGCAGGCGGCGTCGCGCATGTCGGGGACCGGGCTGCGAGCTTCGCCGGGTCGCGATGGAACAGATAGTTGAGCACGTCGCGCGTTTCGGCTGTCGCGAAAGCCGCGTTCTGCTGCTTGTGGATGAAGTGCAGTCCGGCGCCTTCGAGGATCGCGGTCACCGTCGCGACCTGGTCCGCATCGCTCTCGATCAGTTCGATCGACACCGACTGCAGCTTTTCGCTCGCCAGCGTCCGCTGCGCGCCCTTCACGATCGCGAGCTCGATGCCGTCGACATCGATTTTCAGGTGGGTCGGTATCTCCAGGCCGAAATCGGCGATGAAGCTGTCGATGTCATAGCCGATCATCCCCTGTCGGAACGCCGGTTCGAACGGCTGGCCGCGAAAGTCCAGTGCCGCCCCGAAATTGCTCATCGACGTGCCGATATCGAGGCTCGCCAGGTTCATTGCTGCGATCGACTTGCCCTCGGCGAAGGCCAGGCAGAGCGGGGTCACGAGATCCTGCAGGCCGTTGACGGCGATCGTGATGCAGAACTGATGATAGTTGGCGAAATGGGGTTCGAACGCCACCGTCCGGATGCCGCGCGCCCCCGCATAGATGCTGTAGATGCCGACATTGGCGCCGATATCCCAGAATGTCTCGCCCGGCTCGAACGTATCGATCCAGGCGATCGTCTCCGGTTCCTTGTCGAGCAGCGTGTCGTAGCGCCAGCCGGCGCCCTGTTCGGCATAATGGATCAGATGGCCGTTGGCGTTGAGCGTCTTGAAGCCCGCCGCCGCGAAATCCCTGGCCATGACGTTCATCGATCAATCTCCAGCCGCCGATCGCAACGGCCTAATCCGAATTGCTGAAGCCTTCGTTAACCATGTTCGGCATCACGCCGCGCGCAGCCGCTCATTCTCCCGCTCCAGGTCGCGCGCCCATGAGGCCAGGCCGAAACGCCTTATATCGACCTGCCGCCAGAACAGGCCGGGGTCACGATGCCACAGATCGAAGTGCGCGACCGCATTGGCGCATTGCGATCCCATGTCGATCACTTCGGCCAGCTCCGTCAGGTAGAAGGGCAGGGGCCGGTCGGTCGTTCCGATCTGCGTCTCATGCGGGAAGGCCGCGGCCTTCAGCGCGGTGTCGACGCCCTGCTGGAAGCGGGCGAGTGCGGTCTGGCTGTCGCCATCGGCCAGGCACAGCCGCGCTTCATAGAAGGATGCCGCGATCGCCTTGGTCGCCAGCAGCGGCGAGAAGACCTGCCATTCGCCCTCGGCGGCGGCGCGATACCAGCGCCTGGCAGCATCGCGTTCTCCGATCAGCTCGCTGAGCCGGCCCGCGAGGAATGCCAGCGAGATCCGCCAGCGCCGCACATGGACGGGCGTGCTGTCGTCGAGCGGCTGATCGGCATAGGCTGCGATCAGCGGCAGGATCGAGGGCGCGAGATTGTCGAGCCGCAACTCGAGCACCCGATAGCCCAGCACGGCTATCGCGGCTCCACGATCGGCCGAGCCTTCCCGCGAATCCTCGATCACGCACTCCGCGAGCCGGGCGAGCTTAATATCGTCGCCGAGTCTTTCGCCCATCTGCACCATCGAGCGGTAGAGATAGGGATTGTCATAGGCGGCCCCGAAATCCACCAGCGCAGGCTGCGGAGCCGCTCCCTTCGGAAAAGCCGGATGATCATATTCGGCTGCTCGGCCTTCGCCCATCAACGGGTTGGCGGCCGCCACGAGCAGCAGCCATCCGCTGTCACCGGCCTGGTCGAGCGAGACCGGGAACAGCGCGTGCGGGCCTTCGGGATCCGAGCTGACCGGCATCTGGACATAGCGGATCTCCGGCAGGAAGCGCTCGGATACCGCCTCGATCAATGCCGCCCAGTCGCGCGGCTGCCTGCTATCCGCCCCGTTCTGGCGAAAGCCCAGGATCAGCCGCCCGTCGAACTTCAGGACGCGGGCATAGTCGTCGAGCCGCGCCATCCAGTCGGCTGGAACGGCAGGCTCGAAGGCGACGATGAGGTCGAGCATATTGTCCGCAAGCTGCGCAAGATCGGCGTCGACGCGATCGATGTCGCGACGCCCGCCCCAATGGTCGGGCTTCGGCTTCGGCCCGACGCGCGTTATCGATCCGGCCCGCGACAACGACATCAAGACAGCGGCACCGCCCGCCGATCCGATGCCGTCGATCAGCACATGATCGCCGGGCCGGACATGATTGGCCGCCATCGCGTAGCGCGCGATGGTCGCGTCGGCTTCGATGCTGCCCTTCTGCAGCTCGCCGCCGCCACCATGCGGCGCACGCTGATAATAGCTGATCGCCGGCAGCGCCCGCCCCGACCAGTTCGAATATTCACCGAGCGTCATGCCGCCGGCATGGCGCTGCCAGCCGGCATCGAACAACACGCGTTCCAGCGAGCGCCGATCATGCCCCGCCGATTGAAGAACAAGGGCGTTCATCCGCTTGAACGGACGAATGGCATCCGCGAAAGACATCGTCGGCGCGGCATCGGTCCAGCTCAGCAGGCCTGCGGTGGGGCGGTTGTCGGTCGGCGAGGTTCCGCCCGCCGGCAGGTCGACCAGGTCGCAGCCCATCAACGCCAGCTCGCGTGCGAGATCGAGATGCGCCGCCTGGTCCAGTGCTATCCGGCAAGGACCCAATCGCTGCACGATTGCGTTGGCACATTGAATGGTCACTCGCTTCTCCCTGAACCTCGGGCGTTCGCCAGGTCGCTGCCGGATTAGGCTCCAAGCATTGAGGGTTGGTTAACCATGTTCGGCCGCGGGATCGGCGGGGTGACGCGCGCGGAACGACAGGGTAAGCGTCGCGCGATGGACGAAGCTCGGAGACGCCGCTCGCGCCTTTTGCTCGCCGCTGGCCTGGCTGGCCTGGCGGTGGCTGGCGGGGCCGTCTGGCTGTGGAGCGAGCGAACCCCGATCGCGACATCCTATATCGACGATTCGCTGAGGACGAGCGGGGTTCCTGCCAGCTATCGGCTTGCCCATGTCGGCCTCCGCACGCACCGTATCGAGCGCATCCGGATCGGCGATCCCCGCCATCCGGATCTGACCGCCGATTGGGCCGAGATAGAGCTGGCGGTCGGATTGACGGGCGTGAGCGTCCGCGCTGTCGATGCCGGCGGGGTGCACCTGCGCGGCCGGTTGGTCGATGGCAAGCTGTCGCTCGGGACGATCGGCCGCTTGCTGCCGCCGACCAGCACCGGCCAGCCCTTCGCGCTCCCCGATATCCGGCTGACGGCCCGCACGATCGGACTCGATCTCACGACGCCGCAGGGCCTCGTCCGGGCCACGCTCGATGGCAAGGGCAATCTCCACGATGATTTCAGCGGCAGGCTTCGCGTCGCATCCGGCGGATTGGCCGCCGGCGGCTGTGCGATCCTCGCGCCGGTTGCAGACCTGGTCCTCGCCGTCGAGGCAGGCCGGCCGCTCGTCCGCGGGCCGGTCGAAGCGAGCTCGGTCACATGCCCCGATGTCAGGCTCGTCGCGCCGCGGATGGCGGTCGATGCCCGGGGCGACGCCGATCTGGCGCGCTGGCGCGGCGACATCGGCCTCCAGCGCGGGCGGTTCGCGGCGGCTCAGGCCGACATAGGCCGGCTGGGCGGCCGGATCAGCTTCGACGCTTCGGCGCGGCAGGTCTCCGGCAAGGCCGATCTCCATGCCGATCGGGTCCGCCATGCCGCAGGCACTGTCGGACGGGTTGGCCTCGTCGGGTCCTACCGGCTCGATCCGGCGACGCGCCGCATCGCAGTCGATGGCGATCTCAAGCTTTCGCAGGCGCGCCTGAACGCAGTCCTGGCCGACCGCGTGGCGCGCCTGCCGGCGATGGCCGATGGAACGCCGATCGGGCCCATATTGGCCGCCTGGGCGCGCGCCGTCCGGCAGGCCGGGCGCAGCGTCGACGGAACCGCGCGATTTGCGCTGGAGCACGCTCCGGAAGGCGGCGCGTTGCGGGTCGAGCGGGTCGACGCAGCGGCATTCGGCGGGGGGCGCCTGTCGATCCGCGCCGAACGGACGGGAGGACTGGGCTGGCGCTGGCCTGTGGCCGGCCCCGTCGTCAACGGCAGCCTGGAACTGGCGGGCGGCGGCCTGCCCCATGTCTCGGTGAGCCTGCGGCAGGCCGCGCCGGGGGCGCCGCTCGAGGGTTCGGCGACGATCGCCCCCTATCGGGCCGGCGATGCGCTGCTGCGACTGGCGCCGCTGCGTTTCGGGCCGGGGCGCCAGGGCGCGACCACGATCGCCACGCACATGACGCTCGATGGTCCGCTCGCCGACGGAAGGATCGACGGGCTCGACCTGCCGGTTGCTGCCGCCATCGGCCGCAACGGCGGCTTCGCGGTCAACGCCACCTGCGCGCGCCTCAGCTTCAGCCGGCTGGCCATCGCCGGCACCGTCATCGCCAATGCCCGCTTGCCGCTGTGCCCGATCGGCGGCGCCCTTGCCGGACGACGCGCCGGCGGCACGCTCTACGGCGGGGCCAGCATCGCGGCGCCACGGCTGCGGGGCCGCGTCGGCGATCAGCCCCTGACCATGGCGGCGCGCTCGCTGACGGTCGGCCTAGGCCGGCCGGGCTTTTCCCTCGATACGCTGGCGATACGATTGGGCGATCCGGCGTCGCCGACGACGCTCGACGTCGCGACGCTCGGCGGGGCAGTGGGGGCGAAGGGATTCTCGGGCCGTTTCGATGGCGCGTCGGGCAAGATCGGCGCGGTGCCGCTCCTGATTTCGGGCGGCAGTGGCGACTGGCGGCTGGCGTCGAGCGAACTTGTTCTCGGCGGTGCGGTGAAGGTCGACGACGCGGAGCGGACGTCACCGCGTTTTCACCAGCTGGTCGCCAACGATGTCCGCCTGATCCTGAAGAGCGGCCGGATCGGCGCCACCGCGACCTTTCGCGAACCGCGATCCTCCGCAGCTGTTGCACGCGTTGCGATCCGCCACGATCTGTCGAGCGGAGCGGGCGATGCGCTGCTCGATGTCGCCGATCTGCGCTTCGGCAAGGCGCTCCAGCCGGAAGCGGTGACGCCCCTCACCCTCGGCATGATCGCCAATGTGGAAGGCACGGTGACGGGCCAGGGGCGCATCCGCTGGTCCGGCGGCAATGTCACCAGCGACGGTGACTTTCGAACCGAGAAGCTCGATTTCGCAGCCGCCTTCGGCCCGGTGAGCGGCCTCAAGGGATCCATCCACTTCACCGATCTGCTCGGTCTCGTCACCGCGCCCGATCAACAGGTGACGATCGCCGAGATCAACCCCGGCATCGCCGTCAACGATGGCATCATCCGCTATCGCCTGCTGCCCGATCGCATGTTGGCGGTGGCAGGCGGGGCGTGGCCCTTCGCGGGCGGGACGCTCACGCTGGAGCCATCGGTTCTTGACATGGGCCAGCCGGTCGCCCGTCGCTTGACCTTCCGTATCGCCGGACTCGACGCCGCGACCTTCGTCCAGCAGCTCGAGTTCAAGAATATCGCCGTCACCGGCAAGTTCGACGGCGTGCTGCCGATCGTCTTCGACGCGCGCGGCGGCCGCATCGAAAATGGGGCGCTGACGGTTCGGCCCGGCGGGGGCACGCTCTCCTATGTCGGCGACGTCACCAATGCCGATCTCGGCCGGATCGCGCGGATTGCCTTCGATGCGCTCAAGTCGATGCGCTACGATCGGCTGACCATAGATCTCAATGGTGATCTCGATGGCGAGATCGTCAGCAAAGTCCGTTTCGACGGGACCAACGACAAGCCCGAGCAGACCGCGCGATCCGGCGGGATCGTCGGGCGCCTGCTCGCGCCGGTCACCCGCCTGCCGTTCCGCTTCAACATAACGATCACCGCGCCGTTTCGCGGGCTGGTCAATTCGGCGCAGACCTTCGTCGATCCGTCGATCGTGCTCCGCAACGCCACCTCGGGCGCCGTCGAGGCGGCGCCTGTGCAGCCGACACCCATTCAGCCCCGGTAAAGCGAGATCATGCGATGAACACCCCGACATTGACGACGAAGCGTTGCGATGCGAGCCTCAGGCCATGAACAAGATGGTCCCTGCGTCTTATGGCGCCCTGCTGTTCGCGTTGATGCTGCCAGGCTGTATCCAGGTCTCCGCGCCCGACAAGCCGATCGAGATCAACCTGAACGTCAACGTCAAGCAGGAGGTGGTCGTTCGGCTTCAGAAGGATGCCGAGGATTTCATCGCCAACAATCCGGAGCTGTTTCCGCAATGATGAAGCTTTCCAATATCATCGCTGTCGCCGCGGCCCTCGCTGTCGCCGCGCCTGTGCTTGCCGCAGACCCGGTCGTTGAATCGGCGCTGTCGAGCGGGACGGTCGGCGAGCAGTGGGACGGCTATCTCGGTTTCGTCTCGGCGCCTTCGCCCGATCTCAAGGCCGCCGTCGATGCGATCAACATCAAGCGCCGCGCGGGTTATACCCAGATCGCCGCGGCCCGGAACGTCACGGTCGACCAGTTCGCGCAGACCACCGCCTGCTCGACCCTGCGCGCCGTCAAGCCCGGCCAGGCCTACAAGCTCAAGGATGGCGGCTGGCGCAAGCGGCAGGGATCGGAATCGATCACGCCGGATTATTGCGGCTAAACGCGATTTCTTGTCGGATGAAATCATCTGCCGAGTCGGAAATCACGGAAAACAAAGACAATTCAGACTATGGGCCTGATCGCTCATCGCTCTGATATCAAGAAGCATTGATCGTGACTCATCACCCCTCCCCTGAAGGCTAGGGCATTCGCACATTGCTCTTTTTTCCGTCATCCCAGCGAAAACTGGGATCTCTCCGCAATGCAACGCGGTATGAGCCGATCATACCCTGGCGCTGGCCATCGCTTCGTCGACCGCCACCGCCAGGGTTTCCATGCGATAGGGCTTGCGGACCACCGGAAAGCCTTGCGATCCCGCCGCTATGATCCGGTCGCTGTAGCCGGTCGTCAGGACGATTGGCAGTTGCGGGCGGCGCAGCTGAAGCGCGCTCGCAAGCTCCAGGCCGCTCATCCCGGGCATCACGACATCGCTGAAGACGATGTCGAACTCGGCGCCGTCATCCGCGATATGCAGCGCTTCGGGGCCATTGCGCGCCCGTACCACCGCGTGACCCAGCTCGCCCAGCAGGCTTTCCGCTAGATCGCCGACCTCCTCATTATCCTCGACCAGCAGCACGCGCCCGCAATTGTTCCGTACGGCCATGGGCTGTTCGGTGCGCTCGCGCTGGGGCAATGGCTTGTTGCTTGCCGGCAGCAGCATCGAAAGCGTGGTGCCCTTGCCGACGACACTGTCGATCCGCGCTTCGCCCCCCGATTGCGCGGCGAAGCCATAGACCTGGCTGAGGCCCAGTCCCGTCCCCTTGCCCACCACCTTCGTGGTGAAGAACGGCTCGAACACATGGGAAAGTTGGTCCGGCGCGATCCCTGTCCCATTATCTGCTATCGCAACGACAACGGCGCGCTCGCATCCTTCGGCTTCCTCGGGCGTCGCGTTGCGCGTGCAGATCGTCACTTCGCCGCCGTCAGGCATGGCATCGCGGGCATTCACGACGATGTTGAGGAGCGCCGCCTCGAATTGTCCTGGATCGACCTCGACCGGAAGCAGCGCTCGTTCGAGATGCGTGTTGAGGATGATGTTCGCGCCCAGCGTCGGCTGGAGCATCACCAGCATCTTCAATATGCTGTTGTTGAGATCGATAAGCTCTGGCTTGAGCGGCTGTCTGCGGGCGAACGCCAGCAACTGCCCGGTCAGCAGGGCGCCGTGGGTCGAGGCGTCGATGATCGTCTTGGTAAACCGCATGTGGCGCTCTTCGGACAGGCCCGGCCGCTGCAGCATCTCCGCCGAGCCCTGGATCACCGTGAGCAGGTTGTTGAAGTCATGGGCGACGCCGCCGGTCAACTTGCCGAGGGCCTGCATCTTCTGGGCCTCGCGGAGCTGTTCCTCGGTGCGGCTGCGCTGCTCCATCTGGAACTGGAGTTCGCGGTTGGCCTCCTCCAGCGTTTGGTTGACTCGGCGTAGCGCCGCCTGCCCAAAGCCCAGAACCGCCATGATCAGGGACGTCATGACCACCAGGAGCGCAATCATCGCATAACGCGTGATGCGTCGTGACAGCGGCTCGATGTCGCCGGCGAGATAGACCGTGCCGATTCTCGTCCCGCTGCGCATGACGGGTACGGTGACCTCGATCGGCACGCTCTCCGATGGTCGGATATCCGAGAACCGCGTCGGCAGCAGCGTCGGCAGGCGGGCATAGCCGGCGAACCGGGCCCCCGCTGAATCATAGACGCCTGCGGCCAAGATCTGCGGGCTGACCCGCAACGCATCGGTGGACTCCTGCGCGGCGGCCTGATCCTGGAAGTCGAGCGCGGCGGTCACGCTCGCCGCCAATATCTCGCCTTGGATCTGGGCAGCGCTCTGCCGCCCCTCACGATAGCTCCGCTCGTTCTGGAAGATGATCCACAAGCCGGCGCTCAACAGCAGCAGCATGGCCAGCGACACCAGCGCCATCAGGCCTCGACGGCTTAGCGGACGCAACAGGCTCATGATTGCCGAACGCGCGATTTGACGCTGAGCGCGAGGCTCAGCAGGCGGGCACTGATCGACAGGTTGCTGCGCGCGGCCATGGCGTCGTCGATGTGGAAGCGCACGCGACCGTCCTTCAGCGCGAAGTGCACCATGCCTCGCCCGCTACCGAGGCTGGCATCGGTGACGGTCAGGATCGACTGTCCACGCAATGCTTCCTGCATCGCGGCGACGCTCTGCTTTGCGGACCCGCCGAGAAAGGCGACATGGCAATCGGCAGCGCCCGCCGTGCTGTCGAGCCGGCGCACCACAAGCGCGTGCTGGTCGACATGCTGGCCAACCACGGCTTCGTCGACATCGGCGCCGAAGGGATCGCGGCCGATGATGCACAGCTCGAGCGGAGCTGTTGCGGCGCCGACCGCGCTTGGCGGCCAGTTCACATAAGCCGCGAACTTGGGAAGGAAGGCGGCCTTGACCTGCGCCTCCAGCGATTTCGGCGCCGCGTCGGCCGCCGCCGCCGCGGTAAGACTGGTGGCAGCCATCACCAGGCCAAGGCTGCGGCTGAGCCGCTGGAGAGTCCTGTCGGTCATGTTCACAATCGCCACTGCGCGGCAAGGAAGACGCTTCGCCTTACCTCGACGCCCACGGGCCCGACTTGCAGCGTGTTGCTCGTCGTGCCGAACTCGGCATGATAGTCGTGGAGAAGGTTGGAGCCGGTCAGCGAAAACTCGAGCTTGTCCGAAGCCGCCCAGGCGACCCTGGCGCCGAGTTCGACATAGGCCGGCGAGCGTGGCGCGGGCAGGGCGCCGATCCGGCGTAGATCGAGGTTCAGCAGGACGCCCCGGCCAAGGTCCATCGTGGATCGCAAGGAGAGCTGGTATTTCGGGTCGTTGCCGGCAATCTGCAATCCACCGAGCCTGGAACTGCCTCGCTTGAAGCGCAAATCCTTGTGCAGCCAGTTCGCTCCCGCCGCGAGGCGCCACCAGCTGCTTGCGCGGTAGTTCGCCCAGGCTTCGACACCATAGGTCTCACCTTCCATGCCGTTTTCGAAGGTCAGCGGAAAGCCGCCATTGGTGAACTCGGCACTGCGCAGATCCGAATAGACATTGTAGAAGGACGAGACGGAGAAGGAGAGGTCCGCGAGCGGCTGTGAGCGATAGCCGAGTTCGTAGGCGGTCACCTTGACCGGCTGCATATTGCCGCCGGTTATCGCCACGAGCGACCCGATCCGCTGGGTCACGTCGCGATCGAGCCGGGACGGCACGCGAACGGCGCGCGATGCCGCAAGCCAGAGCAGATTATTGTCGGCGATGGCCCAGGAGAGGCGCAGGTTCGGCATCAGCTCGATGCCGGTGTACGGCTCATGCTCCGCCTTCATGCCGACGACGAGTTTGAGCTTGTCGGTAAGCGAAACCGAATCCTGCAGGAAAAAATTCCAGAGCGTGAGCGTGCGGCCTTGTGGAACGAACTGCACCGTCTGGGTCGCGGAGAGGACGGTCGGAAAATCGTCCTTCATCGCGCGATATCCGCCGCCCGCGACGATGGCATGGTCGCCGACGGCGAAGTCATACTGCGCCTGGATGTCGTAGCTATCGAGATGGTTTGCGAACCGGCCGGGCACCGAGAGATCGATATGATCATAATAGGCCTGGACCTGCAGGCTCGAATCACTGCTCATCGATCGTGTCCATCGAGCGACCAGGTTGCGGCCGCTGACGTTCCCGTCCGGGGGCATGAGCTGCTCCTCCGACCCGTCATAGATGTCGCCCTGGACGGTGATCACATCATCGACCGACTCCCAGTCGGCCCGAAAGCCGCCCTGCACCTTGTCCCAGGCGTCGCGCACCCTCGCGCCCGTGCCGCTGCGATCCTGGTTGCGGTGCCTGAAGCCCAACACATAGGCGCGGTAGCTCAGCGCGTCGGTCAGTTTGCCGCCATATTGCAGCCGGCCTTCGACTTCGGTGTTCCCTGCGCCAAGCTCGACTGCAGCACCCAGCGTGTCGCTCGATTTCTTGGTGATGATATTGATGACGCCGTTTACGGCATTGGCGCCCCATAGGGTTCCGCCCGGCCCGCTCACCACTTCGATCCGCTCGATATCGCTCGCCGGGACTTCCTGCAGGTTCCAGTTCACGCTCGACGAGAAGGGCGTGTAGATGCTGCGGCCGTCGACCAGCACGAGCAGCTTGTCGGAGGCGCCGCCGTTGAAGCCGCGCGCCGAGATCGCGTAGTGACTGGCGTTGACCTGCGCCACCTGAAGGTTCGGCGCGAGGCGCAACATCTCGGGCAGGCGTCGAGCGCCGGATCGCATGATATCGTCATGGGTGATGACGTAGATCGCTGCCGGAGCGTTGCTCAGCGGCTCGGCGCGTTTGGACACCGAGGTCACCTCGATCTGGGCGAGTTCCTCGATCGACAGGCTGTTTAGATCGAGCACTGCCGCAGCGGGCGTCGAGAATGAGGGCAGGCCGGCCAGCACTGCCGTCCAGACGCACGCACACCACGAAAATCGCCGCCGACCAACCGATACCATGTGGCTCCAGCCCCTGTCCTGGATGTCCCATCAGAGGCAATGCGCGTTCGCGATCAACGACATCAAGCCATGGAAAACACGTAGAGTGCCGACAAGGGCATGAATCACCCCGTTGGAGAGCTACGGGCTGTTTCGGCCTGTGCCATCTGGCAAAGGCGATTTCCTGCACGCCTTGGCGTCCGATGGCCCTTTGGCTGCACCCGGCTGACCTTGCCGTCGTGCTCGCTCATGGGGCGTCCGGCGGCACGGCCAGGCTTTTTGCGAACGCCTGTTTCTGCGGACTTTCAAATATCGTAACGATATCCGCGCTGCGCCATCGGGTAAGCGCGGTTGACTCGGGAAGACCCCCTTCCTAAAGGGGCCTCGCCTTGGCGGGATGGCTCGTCGGCATGGCGTTCGCTTCCCGATAATAGGAGAGGCGGCGACATGGCGGCGAAAGATCCCGGGCAAGACCCGGAAAGCACTGAGGATCAAAGGCTTACGTCGCTCGATGAGCGGCTGCGGACGATCCAGCAGGCTGAACAGGTCAGGACGGCAACAGCGCAGAAAAAGCCTGACAAGGGATATTCCCAGGGCAATCGCGTGCTGACCGAACTGATCGCGGGAATTGCCGGTGGTGGTTTGATGGGCTGGCTGTTCGACGGCTGGTTCGGAACCAAGCCCTGGCTCCTTTTGGTGATGTTGTTCCTCGGGATAGCCGTCGCCTTCAGGAACATCATACGGATTTCTCAGGAGCGCCCGAAATAGCTTTCGGACGCTTTTGGCATAAGCAGGGGTAAGGCAAGCGTGGCAGCCGAATCGGGCAAGATCGATCCGATGCACCAGTTCCTGATCGAACCATTGTTCGGGAAGGATTGGGCAATTGCGGGCCATAACATCGCTTTCACGAATTCTGCGATGTGGATGGTGGTGACTCTGGCGGCGATGCTGCTGTTCATGGTTGGTGGGATGAAGCGCGAGCTCGTCCCCGGCCGCTGGCAGGTCGCGGTTGAAAGCTTCACCGGCTTCATCTCGAACATGATGGCGACGAACATCGGCCCGGAGGGCAAGAAGTTCACCCCTTATGTCTTCTCGCTTTTCATGTTCATCCTCATCGCCAACATCCTCGGGATGATGCCGACCGGCGTCGTCGGGGTGCATCCGTTCACGATCACCAGCCACCTGACGGTGACCGGCGTTCTCGCTGTGATCAGCTTCTCGATCGTGCTGATCGTGGGCTTCGCGCGGCACGGCTTCCACTTCTTCTCGCTGTTCGTGCCCCATGGCACGCCCGGCTACATGATCCCGCTGATCTTCCTGATCGAGCTGTTCTCCTTCCTGATTCGCCCCTTCTCGCTGGGTTTGCGACTGTTCGTCGCGATGACCGCGGGGCATATCCTGATGAAGGTGCTCGCCGGCTTCGTGATCAACGGCATCAACGCCGGCGCGCTGACGGTCGCGATCGTCTCGATCCCCAGCTTCATCCTGATGATCGGCATCACCCTGCTCGAACTGCTGGTGTGCGCGATCCAGGCCTATGTGTTCGCACTGTTGACTTCGCTCTATCTGAACGACGCGGTCAACCTGCACTGATTTCCACCTACGACCACCATCAACCTGTTTAATGCTAAGGAGTTTATCATGGACGCAGAAGCCGCAAAGCTGATCGGTGCCGGCCTGGCCGCGATCGGTGTTGGCATGGCCGCACTTGGCGTGGGCAACGTGTTCGGCTCGTTCCTCGAGTCCGCACTGCGCAATCCCGCCGCTGCCGATGGCCAGCAGGGCCGTCTGTTCATCGGCTTCGCCGCTGCCGAGCTTCTCGGCCTGCTGGCGTTCGTCGTTGCGATGATCCTGCTGTTCGTCGCCTAACAGTTGCATGGCGGGCCGGTGCGCCGGCCCCCATTTGCAACGACCACAGGGAATATCGATGCCTCAGATCGCCCAGATCGCCGCGACCTATGCTTCGCAGATCTTTTGGCTGCTGGTTGTCTTCGGCCTGATCTACTTCGTGATCGGGCGCGGCATGCTGCCCAAGATCGAAGCGACCGTCGACGCGCGCGACCAGAAGATTGCCGCCGATCTTACCGCTGCCGAGGCCGCTCGCGCCAAGGCTGACGAGACCGAGGCCGCCTATCGGGCACGGATCGAGGAAGCGCGCGCTGCCGCGCTGAAGGCGACGCAGGAAGCCAAGGCCGCTTCCACGGCCGAGGCCGAAAAGCGCGTCAAGGCGGTCGATGCCGAACTCGCGGCGAAAGCCGCAACGGCAGACGCATCGCTCAAGGCTGCGCAGTCCAGGGCCCTTGCCGAGATCGAAAGCGTCGCCGCCGAGGCTGCGCAGGAGATCGTCGCCAAGGTGTCCGGCCTGACCGTCGACAAGGCTGCCGCCGAGAGCGCGGTCAAGGCCGCTTTGGCGGCGTAACGGAGACCCATGATGTCTGTAAACGGCTCCGAACTCGTCGCCGATAATCTATCCGATGCCGCCAAGCTCGAGGGGCTGCCGCAGAACGTCAGCGCCGAGCATGCCGCTGCCGGCACCGAAGAGCATCATGTCGACCCCACGGCGCTGGGGATGACCGCGACCGCATGGGTGTCGCTGGCGATGATCGTCGTCATCGTCCTGCTGCTGTGGAAGAAGGTGCCTTCGGTCATCGGCTCGTCTCTCGACAAGAAGATTGCCTCGATCCGGGCCAATCTTGATGAGGCGGCTGCGCTCCGTGCCGACGCCGAGAAGATCAAGGCCGAATATGAGGCCAAGGCCAAGGCTGCCGCGCAGGAGGCCGAGGCTATGCTCGTCCACGCCCGCGAGGAAGCGGATTCGATCGTGACCCAGGCCCGCGCCGACGCCGCATCGCTGATCGAGCGCCGCGGCAAGATGGCCGAGGACAAGATCGCCGCGGCCGAGCGAACCGCCATCGCCCAGGTTCGTGCGACCGCGGCATCGGTCGCAGCCGCCGCTGCCTCGCAGCTCATCGCCGAGCGTCACGACGCGAGCTCGGACAAGCCGCTGGTCGATGACGCGATCACCGCGCTCGGAACCGCCCGGCTCAGCTGATCCAGCTGCATGATATCAAAAGGGCCTGCCGGCTTCGTCCGGCGGGCCCTTTTTCTTTGACTCAGGCATGCCGGTCGATGCCGGTGATCAGCCGCGCGCCCCGATCGAAGGTGAGGTAGTTCCAGGCCCAGTTGGCGCAGACGACCAGCCGGTTGCGGAAGCCGATGAGGAAGTAGACATGCGCTGCCGACCAGAGCAGCCACGCGAGCAGGCCGGATAGCTTGATCCATCCAAGATCGACGACCGCGCATTTGCGGCCGATGGTCGCCAGATTGCCGAAACTGCGGTAGCGGAAGGGTCCGGGTTCCTTCTGTCCCAGCAGCCGGGCGGCGATCACGCGCGCGGCGTACCGCCCCTGCTGCTTTGCGGCAGGCGCGATGCCGGGCACGGCGCGGCCGGTGGCATCGGTTACGGCCGCGGTGTCGCCGATCACGAACACGCGCTGATCGCCCGGCACCGCAAGGTCGGCGCCGACGATCACCCGTCCGGCCCGATCCGCCGAGCTGCCGAGCCAAGCGGCGGCGGGCGAGGCGCGGACTCCGGCTGCCCAGACGATGGTGCTTGCCGCGATGCGCTCATCACCGATGATCACGCCGTCCTCGTCGATCGCCGATACGCGCGTCTGCAGGCGAACCTGCACCCCGAGCCGTTCGAGTGCTCGCCGGGCCGCCGCTCCCAACGACGGGGGGAAGCTGGGCAGCAGCCGCTGATCCGATTGAACGAGGATGATTCGCACGCAGCGGCGCGTGATATGCGGGAACTCGCCTTCGGCCGCTGCCCGGGTGAGCTCGGCGATGGCGCCTGCCATCTCCACGCCGGTCGGCCCGCCGCCGACCACGACGAAGGTCAGAAACTCGCTGCGTTCGGCCAGGCGTTCCTGCCGGTTCGTTTCGGCGCGCTCGAGCGCGAGCAATATCGTCCGCCGCACCGCGATCGCGTCGTCGATCGTCTTGATACCCGGCGCGCGATCGGCCCAGTCTTCCCCGAAATAGCTGTGTCGCGCGCCGCTGGCGACGATAAGTGCGTCATAATCAATCCGGGCGCCGCTCGCGAGCTCCACGCAGCGCGCCGCTCGATCGACCGCCACGACGCTGTCGAGCAGCACTTGCGTTCGCCGCTGTTTCTTGACGATCGCGCGGATCGGCTGGGCGATGTCGGCGGGCGACAGACCGGCGGTCGCGACCTGATAGAGCAGCGGCTGGAACAGATGATGGTTCTGCTTGTCGATCAGGACGATATCGACGGCATGCCGGGCCAACTCGCCGGCTGCCGCCAGCCCGCCAAACCCCGCGCCCACAATGACGATGCGCGGTCGGCGCGAGGGTTCGATCCCGCTCATGGCCGTGGCCAGCGCTCATCGCCCCGCGCGAGGGCATGGTCGATCGACCAGGCGCCGCCGCCCTTGGCGATCAGCGGCAGCAAAAGTCCGGCCCAGCTCAGATGCGTGGGCCATGCGTCTGGATAGACGAAGATCTCGATCACCGTCGTCATGCCGAGCAGCGCGAGTGCGGCGGGTCGCGTCGCCAGCCCCAGCACCAGCAGGATCGGGAAGAGATGCTCGGAATAGGTCGCGACATGCGCGGCGATCTCCGGCTTTACGAGCGGCAGGGCATAATCGGTCCGGAACAGCTCGTAGGTGCCATCCGTAATCGTGAGCAGGCCCTCCACCTTGGTCCGACCGGACAGGAAGAAGACGGCCGCTATGCCCAGCCTGGCGACGAGCAGCAGCAGTTTCTCGGGCAGCAGGCGTTCGGCGAGGCGAGCTGCGCCCGAATAGAGTGATATCAGCGCATTCATGGCATTTCTCCTGGCGGCGCCCGCGCGGGCTGTGGGCAGGCGCGGGCGCCGAAAGCTCAGCTCTTCGGGGTCAGCGAACCGGGACCCTGCGGGGTCTTGATCGCGGTGCAGGTGCCGGCCTTCACATATTTCCAGGCGTCGCCCTGATAGTCGTGACGCGAGGTGCCGGCGCAGCTGGTGCCGGCGCCGGCCTTGCAGTCGTTCTTGCCGGCAGGCGAGATGCCGTAGCACTTCTCCATTTTCGGGGCATCGGCGGCATGCGCCGCGCCGGCGGCGAAGGTCAGCGCGACGGCGGCGGCGATGGCGGCATGGGTCTTCGGGGTCTTGGTGGTCATGATCGTCTTCCTGTGAATCGTGCCTCGCGCGGGGTGCCGCGCGGTGATCCCGAGGCGGAAGGAGCGGATCACGGGAAGCCAGTTCGGCCCCGTTCAGGCGATCGTTACACGACGCCGACCGAAATATTTTTCGCTTTACGGCCAGATCGCTGTAACTTCCCGCCGTTCTGCAGCGAAGGCGTTTGGGGGAGCGCATATGAGAGCGGATGAAGATCAACTACGGCGATGGATGATCAGCGGCCTCGCGGGCCATGCTGGCGACCATGCCGCGTTGCTCGCCGCGCTCGTGCCGCTCCTCCAGGCTTTTTATCGGCGGCGTATGCGAAATGCCGTCGAGGATGTAGAGGATCTCGTGCAAGAAACCCTGATCGCCGTGCACAGCCGTCGGGCGACCTATGACCCCGACCGTCCCTTCGGCGTCTGGCTGTTCGCGATCGCGCGCTACAAGATGATCGATCATTTCCGGCGCCGTCGGCAGAGTTGCCCGATCGAGGATGTTGAGGAGCTGCTGGTCGCCGAGAGCTTCGAGGGAGCTAGCATCGCGCGCATGGACGTCGATCGGCTGCTCGACACGCTGCCTGCCAAGCAGGCCGCGGCCATCCGTGACACGCGGCTGGATGGGCTGAGCGTGACTGAGGCCGCCGCGCAAGCGCGGATCGGCGAATCCGACGTCAAGGTGTCAATCCATCGCGGGCTGAAGGCGCTAGCCGCACGCGTGCGGGGGGAGCCATGATGGATACCGAGGCCTTGATCCGGTCGCTCAGCACCGATGTGAAACCGGTTCCACGCCATGCGGTTGGTCGGCGCGTTGCCCTTGGCCTCGGCCTGGGGGCGGTGGGTACGGTCGTGTTGATCGGCTGGTGGCTCGGCTTTCGACCGGATTTTGGCACCGCCATGCGCGGCTATTCCTTCTGGATGAAGTGGATCTACACCAGCATGCTCGCGGGCGCGGCGATCGTTGCAACGGTCCAGCTCGCCCGGCCGGAACCGAGCAGCTTGCGCTGGCTGCGGATTCTCGTGGTGCCGATGTTGCTGCTCGCCGCGATCGGAGCCGTGGAGATGATGCGGGTGCCGTCGCGCGACTGGCTGGCGATGTGGCTGGGCAGCAGCTGGAAGCTATGTCCGATCATCGTGCTCATCCTGGCCGCCCCGATCTTCATCGGCCTGCTGTGGTCCTTCCGGCGGTTGGCGCCGACGCGGCTGCGCGCGGCGGGCGCCGTCGCCGGATTGGCCGCGGGTGCCTGCGCCGCCGCGCTCTACTGTTTCCATTGTCCCGAAGTGTCTGCGCTGTTCGTGCTCACTTGGTACACGCTCGGTATCGCGCTCGCGTCGGCGATGGGCGCTCTGCTCGGTCCGCGCGTGCTCCGCTGGTAAAAATCCGCGGCGGTGTAACCGGGCGACAGCGGCCCGCGTATTCCTGATGCCATCCCGGCTATGGAAGGAAAATCCGACGATGATCACCGTGAAGACTGGCGTCAGCGCCGCCACCACCGCCGCCTTGCTCGCGATCGCCGCGATGCAGGCTGCGCCTGCGCTGGCGGACCGGCACCAGGACGCGAAGACCGTGCACTGCTATGGCGTCAACAGCTGCAAGGGCACGTCCGACTGCAAGACGGTCGAGCATGACTGCAAGGGTCAGAACACGTGCAAGGGCCACGGCTTCAAGGAGCTGACGCCTGCCGCGTGCACCGCGGCGGGCGGCAGCACGACCGAAGCGAAGAACTAGTCCAATGCCCCGGTGCCGGCTCCTCGCCGGCCCGGGGTGTATGTCCGCGAGGTTGCCATGCACGCTCTGCCAGCGCACGTCCCGACATTTGGCCTCGGCTTGCGCAAGCCCCATTATCCGGACTTCCTCGATGGCGAGCAGCCCGTTCCGGTCGACTTCGTCGAGGTCATCTCGGAGAACTTCATGGTCGCGGGCGGGAAGCCGCGGCACATCCTGCGCAAGGTGCGCGAACGGCATCCGGTCGCGCTGCACGGCGTCTCGCTGTCGGTGGGCTCCGCCGACGGGGTCGATCACGATTACCTGCGCCGGTTGCGCGCGCTGGTGGACGAGATCGAGCCGATGATCGTGTCCGATCATCTCTGCTGGACGCGGATCGAGGGCTTCAGTTCGCATGATCTGCTGCCGCTGCCCTATACCGAAGAGGCGCTCGACATCGTGTGCGCCAATATCGCGCTCGCGCAAGACATGCTCGGCCGCGCGCTGCTGATCGAGAATCCGTCGAGCTATATCTGCTTCGACGACGCGCCGATGCGCGAGTGGGAATTCCTCGAGGCGATGAGCCGGCGTACCGGATGCGGTCTCCTGCTCGACGTCAACAACGTCCATGTCAGCGCCACCAACCACGGCTTCGATCCGGAGGATTATCTCGCGGGGATCCCCGCCGATCGGGTCGGCCAGATCCACCTCGCGGGGCATAGTCGCGGCCGCGCGCTGCTGATCGACACGCATGACAGGCCCGTGCCGCCCGTTGTCTGGAGTCTGTACGAGGCGGCGCTCGCCCGCACCGGGCCGGTGCCGACGATGATCGAGCGCGACGATGCGATCCCGCCATTGTCCGAATTGCTCGACGAACTTGCCATGGCGCGCCGGATCGCCTGCGCCGACGCGCGGAGGGCGGCATGAGCCTGCTGGCCTTGCAACGCGATGTCCGATCCTGGCTCGCCGAGGAGTCGGAGGCGGCGGCCGGCCGGCTCGGCGCCGGCGCGCGGCCCGGGCTCGACGTCTACCTCAACAATTATCGCAGCCAGCTGATCGCCTGTCTCGGCGAGGTGTTCGAGCGGGTGCGGCTCTGGCTCGGCGAGGAGCGTTTTCTCGGCGTCGCCGCCGCACATATCGATCTGACGCCGCCGAGCGGCTGGACCCTCGATGCCTATGCCGGCGGCTTTCCCGACACGCTGGAGCGGCGGTTCCCGGATGATCCGGCGGTGAGCGAACTCGGCTGGGTTGATCTCCATCTTGCCGAGGCGTTCGTGGGTGCGGATTCCCCCGCGCTCGACGGCCAGGCGCTTGCCACGGCCGACTGGGACGGCGTCGTGCTCCGTGTGGCGCCCACGCTGGCGACCAGGCTGCTCGTCACCAACGCCGCGGCGATCTGGTCGAGCTTGTCGGCCGGCACGCCGCCGCCGCCCGTCGAACATCTGCCGGAGCCCCGCTTCCTTTTGATCTGGCGCAAGGATCTGCTGTCCTGCTTCCGCACCGCCGAGCCCCATGAGGCGGAACTGCTCGACAGCGCGGCCGGTGGCGCCCCCTTCGCGGCACTCTGCGCGCAGCTCATCGCGCGCCTGGGGGAGGAGGCCGGCGTGGCTGCGGCCGGAACGATGCTCGGGCGCTGGCTGGGCGACGGCCTCGTGGTCGACCTCGTTTGAGAGAGGCGCCGGCGTCCGGCCGTCATTTACCATTTCATCATCGGCGGTCCGCTAAAACGCCGACCATGGGCGCGATCGGCTGGATCTGGGCGTGGGTGATGTTGCTGGGCGGGGTGCGCGCGCATCTCGCCCACGCGCTGCCGTCGGGCGTGATCGCGGCGATGATCCTGTCGGGAACCGCCGCGCTGCCCCTGTTATGGAACCGCAAGGACGGCCTGTTCGCTGCCGTCGCGCCCTCGGGCTTCGTCCGCGCCGGGCTCGCGGTGCTGGTGCTGGTCATCGCGGCCATCGGCCACCCGGACGCCATGGCCGGCCTGACCGCCGCCTGAATCCGCCGATAACGCGCCCATGGGTCGAGCCGGGTGATCCTGCCGTTGCGGCGGCCGGTTGCGCGACCTAGATCAGCAGGGTGAGCGACACCATCCCCACCGACAGGTTCAGCGAAGAGAAGAGCGTCTACACGGTGCGCGGTTCGGACGCGCCCGACCTGGAGGCGGGCATCGCGGCCATCCGCAATGTCCTCAAGACGCTTCCCGCCCGTCCCGGCGTCTATCGCATGCAGGATGCGCGCGGCGATGTCCTCTATGTCGGCAAGGCGAGGGCGCTGAAGAACCGGGTTGCCAACTACACCCAGGTCGGGCGGATGCCCAAGCGGCTGAGCCGCATGGTCGCGCAGACCCGCTCGATGACGATCGTCACCACCAACAGCGAGGCCGAGGCGCTGCTGCTCGAGGCGCAGCTGATCAAGCGCTATCGGCCGCCCTACAATGTCCTGCTGCGCGACGACAAAAGCTTTCCCTTCATCCTGCTGCGCGAGGATCACGACTTCCCGCGCATCCAGAAGCATCGCGGTGCGCGGCGCGCCAAGGGGCAATATTTCGGCCCGTTCGCCAGCGCCGGCTCGGTCACCCGCACGCTGAACGCGCTGCAGAAGCTCTTCCTGCTGCGCTCCTGCACCGACAGCTTCTTCGCGAACCGCGACAGGCCCTGTCTGCTCTACCAGATCAAGCGCTGCTCGGCGCCCTGCGTCGGCCGGATCGACGCGGCGGCCTATGCCGAACTGGTGGAGGACTCGAAGGCTTTCCTCTCCGGAAAGTCGACACAGGTCCAGAAGAAGCTCGGCGAGGCGATGAGCGCGGCGGCCGAGGCGATGGATTACGAGCTGGCGGCGGTCTACCGTGATCGCCTTCGTGCGCTGACCTATATCCAGGGGAGCCAGGCGATCAACGCCGAGGGAGTCGCCGATGGCGACGTCTTCGCCTTCGACACCAAGGCGAACACCGTCTGCATCCAGGCCTTCTTCATCCGCGGCGGCCAGAACTGGGGCCACCGCGCCTTCTTCCCCGCGCACACCGCCGACGTGCCCGAGGACGAGGTGCTCGCGAGCTTCCTGATGCAGTTCTACGAGGAGGTGCCGCCGCCCCGGCTGGTGCTCGTCGACCGCGAGCCGGCGGAATGCGCGCTGCTGGCCCAGGCGCTCGGCGAGCGCGCCGGCCGCAAGGTCCAGATCAAGGTGCCCCAGCGCGGCGAACAGCGCCGGCTGATGGACCAGGCCCGCCGCAACGCGCATGAGGCGCTCGACCGCCGCCTTGCCGAATCGACCACCCAGGGCCGCATCTTCCAGGAAATGGCCGACCTGTTCGAGCTGGAAGGCCCGCCGGACCGTATTGAAGTCTACGACAATAGCCATATCATGGGCACCAATGCGGTTGGCGCGATGATCGTCGCCGGCCCCGAGGGTTTCCGGAAGGGCGGCTATCGCAAGTTCAACATCAAACGTCCGGAGACCGCGCCCGGGGACGATTTCGCCATGATGCGCGAGGTGCTCGAACGCCGCTTCGCGCGGCTGGAGAAGGAGGACCCCGAGCGTCGCAGCGGCGAGTGGCCCGATCTGCTGCTGATCGACGGCGGCAAGGGACAGCTGAGCGCGGTGTGCGAGGTGCTCGAGGATCTCGGCGTCCATGACGTGCCGGTCGTGGGGATATCGAAAGGCCCCGACCGCAACGCCGGCCGCGAGCATTTCCACCTCCCCGGCGGCCGCGAGGCGATGCTGCCGCTCAACTCGCCGCTGCTGTTCCATCTCCAGCGGCTGCGCGACGAGGCGCATCGCTTTGCGATCGGCGCCCACCGGACCAGGCGCGCCGCCAATTTCACCAGGAGCCCGCTCGACGACGTGCCCGGCATCGGCCCCGCGCGCAAGAAGGCACTGCTGATGCACTTCGGCACGGCGCGGGCGGTGCGCGCCGCTTCGCTCGAGGACCTCGAACGCGCGCCCGGCGTTTCGAAAGCGATGGCGCGCGCGATCCACGATCATTTCCACGCGGCCGGATGATGGCGACCGGCGCGCCTTCCTCCGGTTCCCCCGCCGCGCCCGCTGCGCTGACCCGCGTGCTGCTGACGATCGACACCGAGCTGACATGGCGGCCGGGGCCGGGCTGGGGCCGCTGGGAGACCGCCTATGAGCGCTCCTACGAGGCGGCGGGGGTCGGCGTCCGCTACCAGCTTCGCGTGCTGGCGCGCCATGCCCTCAAGGCCTGCTTCTTCGTCGATCCGATGCCGGCCTGCGTCTTCGGGATCGAGCCGGTCCGGCGCATGGTCGAGCCGATCCTCGAGGCGGGGCAGGAGGTGCAGCTCCATCTCCATCCGCTGTGGGTCGGCGCGCGCGACGGCCAGACCGGCAGCGAGCGTCAGCTGGCGCGCTACGGACGGCAGGCGCAGCGCGATCTGATCGCCCGCGCCCGCGACATGCTCGTCGAGGCGGGCGTTCCCGAGCCGATCGCGTTTCGCGCCGGCAATTACTCGGCCAATGACGATACGCTGCGCGCGCTGGCGGAGCTCGGCTTCCGGTTCGACAGCAGCCATAACGGCCACCAGAATCCCTGGCCCAGCGCGATCGATCTGCCGCGCGATCACATCACCCCGATCGTCCATCAGGGCATGATCGAGATCCCCGTGACCCTGATCGCCGAGGGCCGCGGATCGCGCCATCTCCAGCTCTGCGCCGTATCGCTGGGGGAGCTGAAGGCCGCGATCGCGCATGCGGGCGCGCTGGGGCTGCCGATCGTCAACATCGTCACCCACAGCTTCGAGCTGGCCAACCGAGCCGGGACGGCGCCGAACAAGGTCCACGTCAAGCGCTTCGAGGATCTCTGCGCCTTCCTGTCCAGCGAGCGCCGCCTCTATCCCACCGTCTATTTCAGCGACCTCGACGACATGCCGCTCGACACGCCCTCGACGATGCTGCCCCGCGCCCGCTTCCGCCGCGTCGGGCGGCTGATCGAGCAGATCTGGTCCAACCAGGTCGAGGAGCGGACGCCATAGCGGCGTGCCGTGCCTCATGACGCATCCGGGATGCCAGCCGCGCGGGCGATAGGGCGATGCAGCTGAGAAGCTCCGCGATCATCTGCGCGATGCGCCCCCATGGCGAACATGGCGCGATCGTCCGTGCGCTCACGCCGGACCATGGGCTGCTCGCCGGCTATGTCCGCGGCGGCCGGTCGCGGCGCCTGCGCCCGGTGCTGGTGCCGGGCAACCTGGTCGAGGCGGAGTATCGCGCCCGCACCGCCGAGCAGCTCCCCGGCCTGACGGTCGAGCTGTCGCACAGCCGCGCCGCCCTGCTCGCCGAGCCGCTCGCCGCCGCCGCGATCGACTGGCTGTGCACCCTCACCGCCGTCTCGCTGGCCGAGGGGCAGCCGCATCCCCGCCTGTACGAAACCCTCGATGCCACGCTCGCCGCGGTCGAATATGCCCCCTCGGCGCGCGGCTGGGCGGCGGCGGCGGTGCGCTATGAGCTGCTGCTGATGGCGCAGCTCGGCTATGCGCTCGATCTCACCGCCTGCACCGTCACCGGCGCCCGCGACGATCTTGCCTTCGTCAGCCCGGAAAGCGCCGCCGCCGTGTCGCGCGGCGCGGGCGCGCCCTATGCCGATCGACTGCTGCCGCTGCCCGCCTTCCTGATCCAGGCCGGCGTCGAGGCGGGGTGGCCGGATATCCTCGACGGCCTGCGCCTGACCGGCCATTTCCTGGCGCGCGACATCCTGGTGGAGCGCCGCGCCGATGCCCTCGACGCGCGCGAGCGGCTGGTCGATCGCCTGCGCCGGCTCTGCTGACGCCAAACGCCATTGCGCCGCGAGCCGCATCAGGGCAGGGGGCGGCGACGATTCAGAAGAGGGTGGATTAATGCTCATTGCCTTGCTGCCGGGAGACGGCATCGGTCCCGAGGTCATCACCGAAGCGGTGCGGGTGCTCGAAGTCGTATGCGGCGATACGCTCGAATATGAGATCGGGCTGGTCGGCGGTGCCGCCTACAAGGCGGGCGGTCATCCGCTGCCCCCGGAGACGATCGACCTCGCCCGGCGCGCCGACGCGATCCTGTTCGGCGCGGTCGGCGATCCCGATTGCGACGCTCTGGAGCGCCATCTGCGCCCCGAGCAGGCGATCCTCGGCCTGCGCAAGGCATTGACGCTGTTCGCCAATCTGCGCCCGGCCACCCTGTTCAAGGAGCTCGCCGACGCCTCGGCCCTGCGCCCCGAAGTCGCCAGCGCGATCGACATGGTGATCGTCCGCGAACTCAACGGCGATGTCTATTTCGGCGAAAAGGGCATGCGCCAGACCGCCACCGGCCGCCGCCAGGGCTATGACGTGATGGCCTATGACGAGGACGAGGTGCGCCGCATCGCCCGCGTCGGCTTCGAAACCGCGCGCGCGCGCCGCGGCAAGCTCTGCTCGGTCGACAAGGCCAATGTGCTCGAGACCTCCCAGCTCTGGCGCGACGTGGTGATCGAGACCGCGGCCGAATATCCCGACATCGAGCTCAGCCACATGTATGTCGACAATGCCGCGATGCAGCTGGTGCGCAATCCCGGCCAGTTCGACGTGATCGTCACCGGCAACCTGTTCGGCGATATCCTGTCGGATCAGGCGTCGATGTGCGCCGGATCGATCGGCATGCTGCCCTCCGCCTCGCTCGATGCCGGCAAGAAGGGCCTCTACGAACCGATCCACGGCTCCGCACCCGACATCGCCGGCCTCGGCAAGGCCAACCCGCTCGCGACGATCCTCTCCTCGGCGATGATGCTGCGCTATTCGCTCGACATGCCGGCCGAAGCCGACCGCATCGAGGCGGCCGTCGCCAAGGCCCTCGCCGGCGGCGCCCGCACCGGCGACCTCGGCGGCACGCTCACCACCTCGCAGATGGGCGACGCCGTGCTGGCGGCGCTGTAAACCGGAGCAAGGCCAACCTTCATTTTCGTCATGCTGAACTTGTTTCAGCATCCACCCAGCCACAAACCGCGCGCCGAGGCTCCTGGTGGACCCTGAAACAAGTTCAGGGTGACGGCGGAGGGCCTCACGTCAAAATTCAGGACCGCCTTCCCCCACATCCCTCCCGCCCGTCATCCCAGCGAAAGCTGGGATCTCCCTTGCCCCTTTCCGCAACAAGGCAGCACCGGGAGAATCCAGCTTTCAGCCTTTGGCTGAAGTTTATCCTGAGCGCCTGCCTCGCAGGCAGTCCAAGGGCGGGAATGACGGGCCCAGGTTGAATCCGAATACCGCTCATCCTGAGTAGGGGCTGAGCTTGGCGAAGACCCGTATCGAAGGACGCCACGTCACCCCAGCATCAGGGCACTTCGCAAACTGCCCCTTCTTCGGCCCAGCCGCGAACCGCCCTTCGCACGCCTCGGTTCACTCTCTCTCCCACTGGTCATGCTGAACTTGTTTCAGCATCCACCCAGCCACGAACCGCGCGCCGAGCCGCTTGGTGGACCCTGAAACAAGTTCAGGGTGACGGCGGAGATATACCCCGGCCTCACGTCGAGACGCAGGGCCGGCTTCAACGGGCCCCTCCGCCCGTCATCCCAGCGAAAGCTGGGATCTCCCTTCCACCTTTCCGCAACAAGCCGCCGCTCATCCTGAGCAGCCGCTGAGCCTGCCGAAGTGGCGTGTCGAAGGACGCCCACGTCACCCCGGCATCAAGGGCACTTCGCAAACTGCCCCTTCTTCGGCCCAGCCGCGAACCGGCACTTGCCGTCGCTGCCTTTGGTCACTGTGGCCGTCGTGCTGACCTTCGTCGCCGACGAGCATTTGATGAACTGCTTCTTCTCGTTGCGACAGGTCGCGGTCTTGCTGGCCGCATGCGCGCTCATGACCTTGCCGTTCGTCACCGTCTTGCTCGAACTCGCGACATGGCTCGTCGCGCTCTGGGCCCAGGCCCCGGAGCTCATCAGCATCAGCGCGGCCGCCACGCCGGTCATATAGGGTCTCATGGCATCTCTCCTGCATCGCCTGTCGACAGCGGATGAAACGCCCGAACGGTGTTTTGGATCAACGTGGGTCAGGAGGAATTCGCCTCGGCGTCTCGGGCGAAGGGGATGTTAGACCGATATGATTTGGCTTGTATCTCCTCAACGGATTCAACTGACCTTCGGGAATACCGGGGCGGTTCAACACGCGACGTTGGTCATGCACCTCATTGGGCAAGTATGCGAAGCCGCTGAATAGGCGAGCTGGATCCCAGCCCTCCCGAGAACAATTACCCTCAGCGATTACCTCCACAGCGGCGCTTAAAGTCGTTGACCGCTGCCTTTCGATCTTCGAACATCCCGCCGCGGAAACCCGGGGGGGATGTATGACCGAGCCCAAATTCAACATCGATCGATTTTTGTCGAACGGCGGAACCGACGATCGGTATGAGCAACAGCTCAAACGCCTTTCGTCCGGTGGCAAATCCGTGACCAGCATAGAGAAGGCAGTTCGAGGCGCGCTAGATTCGCTCGATGACAAACAAGGTCGTTCGTTCGTCATCTATGGCGAGCCGCAAAGCGGCAAGACCGAGATGATGATCTGCCTCACGGCAAAGCTCCTCGACACTGGCCGAGATATGATCGTTCACCTCCTAAACGATAGCGTCGATCTTCTCGGTCAGAATCTCGGCCGGTTCAAATCCTCCGGACTTGCACCGGCCGCACGCAATTTTAGCGAGATACTCGACCCCGCCATAAAACTTGACGGTCAGAAGAACGTCATCTTCTGCAAGAAAAATGGAAGTGACCTCCGTAAGCTGCTGGAAAAAATTGGGGGATGGCAGGGCATAGTAATCATCGACGATGAGGCCGATTACGCCTCTCCCAATGCCAAGGTTAATGCAGGAGAAAAAACGAAGATAAACGCTCTCATTACCGACCTTATCGGGAATAGCGGATTCTATATCGGTGTAACCGCGACCCCCGCGCGCTTGGATTTAAACAATACGTTTGACAATGACAGCAGCTTGTGGGTGGATTTTCCGCCTCACGATAAATACACAGGGCAGGATACGTTTTTCCCTCTTGAGGGCGAGATTGACTATTTTCGTACACTTCTATCAGACACTGGAGCCGATCCTAAATATCCTCGACAAGCTCTTTTCGGATTTTTGGTTAACTCTGCCTATTTGAATATTTATGTGCATCCAAACATCGAAAAAAATTACTCAATGCTGGTTCATACCAGCGGAAAGAAGGTTGACCACAAGAGCGATTGGACAGTCATGCATGACACGCTTAATGCGCTTGTCAAAAAAGATTCGAAAAACTTTAAATCTTATGTAGAATATATATGGAACCTGTCTGTCCGTCGATTTTCGGACGCTGATCCCGACCGGATCACAAATTTCATTCTCAACAATATAACTAAGCATAGTATTATCATCCTCAATAGCGAACGCGACTGGAAAGATAATTCGTCCGCCGCCACAAATCCAACTAGCTTGTTTACGATTATAATAGGTGGAAATATTGTTTCGCGAGGTGTCACGCTAGACAACCTCTTGGCCATGTTTTTTACCCGCGACGTAAAGCACAAAATTCAACAAGATACCTACATCCAGCGAGCCCGCATGTTCGGCAGTCGTGGCGATTATTTGCAGTTTTTCGAGCTTACGATACCCGAAAGTCTATATTTAGA